>JAMBEQ010000022.1 GCA_024506175.1 Methylocystis sp. | reverse complement strand
GTCCCCGGTTTGTTCAACCCCTCCCCCGTGAACGGCTCAGGCACCTTTTCAAACGAAATCGACTCGAGCACATCGACGCAGGGGCAGGGCTCGATCAACAGACGTGAGCAGATAAGGCTATCCGTCGCCGCCGTGGTAACCGCGGTGCTGCCCAACGGCAATCTTGTTGTGCAAGGCTCGCAAGAGTTTCGCGTGAATTACGAAATGCGCGTGCTCACGATCGGGGGCATCGTTCGGCCACGCGATGTCTCCCGTGAAAATACGGTTTCCTATGACAAGATCGCCGAGGCGCGCATCTCTTACGGCGGTCGCGGACGCTTGATGGAAGTTCAACAACCCGCGCTTGGTCAGCAGATCTACGACCTAGCTTGGCCTTTCTAGCGAGGGCGCGGGGATCCAACATCCATGAGCAAGCTTGAGGAGAAAAAAGGCGCCCCAACGGTCGCCGTCACCCTCGCGGCGACGGCGGGGCTCGCTGTCGCAGGCTTTTTTCTCGGGATGAAACTCGCGCGGCCCCCCGAGCCCAGCAAAAGTAACGAGCCGCCGCCAGCCGCCGCAAAAGCCGATGCAGGCCATGGCTCCGTCCCGGCTCACAGCGCAGAGGCGCCCCCGAACCAAATCCCACACAAGTCGGAAAAGGCTGTCCTGAGAGCGCTTTCTCCCATCGTGACGAACCTCGCAGATAGCAATTCGAGCTGGATCCGACTGCAAGTCGCGATCATTTTCGACCCCGAATCGATCCCGCACCCTGACATCCTGCTCAGCGAGCTGACAGCAGATATCGTGGCGTATCTCCGCGACACATCGCTTCGTTCGATCGAAGGGAGCGCCGGATTGCGTCGTCTCAAGGAGGAACTCTCCGAGCGCGCTTCTGTGCGATCGGAGGGAGCCGTGCAAGAGCTCATCATACAATCTTTGGTGGTGCAATGAAGCGCGCGTCGATCGCAGTCTTCCTGGCGCTCATCCCGACCACCGTCTGGGCAGCCAATCAGACTTTCGACCTAAACACGCTTATCCCGGCGGGAAGCGCCTCTGCCTCCGGGCGGATCATTCAGTTGATTGCTGCCTTGACTGTCCTGTCGGTGGCGCCGGGCCTGCTCGTCACCGTGACGAGCTTCACACGCTTCTCCATCGCTCTCTCATTTCTGCGTTCTGGATTGGGCCTCCAAAGCACGCCAGCGAACCTCGTCATGATCAGCCTCGCACTCTTCATGACCTTCTACGTCATGCATCCTACTTTCGAAGAGTCCTGGAATGCGGGTCTGAAGCCTCTGCTGGAGAACAAGATTTCCGAGCAAGAGGCGATGGATCATATGATCAAGCCGTTTCGATCCTTCATGGTGGCGAATGTTCGGGACAAAGACATCCGCTTGTTTGAAGATTTGACGACGGGCAAAGCGGCCGCCAGCGCCGCGCCCGCCGAGCCAGAACTCCACGTGCTGATCCCCGCCTTTATGATTTCCGAGCTCAGGAGAGGGTTCGAGATCGGCTTCCTTATCGTGCTGCCTTTTCTGGTCATCGATCTCATCATTTCGATTGTGACGATGTCGATGGGCATGATGATGTTGCCGCCGACGACGATTTCACTGCCGTTGAAAGTATTGTTTTTCGTCCTCATGGACGGCTGGCATCTGCTCGTCGGCAGCCTCGTGCGCTCATATCCCGGCTAGGATTGAGGCACCTCACCATAATGCATAGTATTTGGTTCGGAAACGCCTCAGCAAGCGTTCATCGATTGCAACTTCACGCGTTCTAAAGCGACAGCCTGCAATATTATTGTTTTGCCAAATGACGTCGCCCCCTCGGCATGTTTGGGTGAGGTCTTCGTACAGCCAGACTTTCCTGGGCAACGCCATGCGCTTGCCAAGCGATATTCTGACGCCGCCGGCTCCACGATTGACGAATAGAAAATCACAAAGGAAGCGGCCATCGAGGTCCAGGACCTTGCCGGATTGCAAACGAACGGCAATCCTCTTTTCGACTCGGCGGTCTGATGGCAGCGTCCTCACCGTATAAGTCGCGAATCCCTTCCGCCATGCCATAAATCCGCTGAGACCCGCTCGCCTCTTTTCGAGCTTCAGACCCTCGAGAATTGAATTATCCGCGTTTTTCGTCATGACTTCCGACTTTCAAGACCCGGCCGACGCCGAGCCGGGTCAATTTGCCATCAATTGAGTTTGCTCGCTAGCCCTACGAACTCGCGGCGCGCTCGCAGGCTCGGGTAAGCTACGCGCCCTAAAGATGTTGGAGAAACACTTCAATGCGCCTCGCCGGAGCACGCGCTATGAGCACGAACTTCAATATTTTCAACACGGCAGTCATGGGAATGGCGGCGCAGTCCGATTGGCTCGCGGCAATTTCCCGCAATATTTCCAATACCAACACCACGGGATACAAGAATGAGCGGACCGATTTTCTGACCGTGCTCAGCGGCTACCAACAACAAGGCGGCGATATCCCGGGTGGCGGCGTCTCCACGGTCACCCGCGATGAAGTCACTTTGCAAGGGGCTTTGCAGACCACGGGGGTCGGCACCGATCTGGCAATCGATGGAGATGGCTTTTTTCTGGTTTCCGACAGCAACGGCCGGACATTCCTTACCAGAGCCGGCGGTTTCGTCCAGGACGCCCAAGGTCGATTGGTCAATTCCGCCGGATATTATCTGATGGGCTACGACGCGAACGCGGGCCTGGCGGGGAATTTATCTGTTTTGACCATCAAAAAGAACGCCATGTTCTCGGCGCCTACGACCTCCGGTTCGTTTGCCGCGAATTTACCAGCTAGCTCCGGCGTGGTCGCCGCAGCCAACCTTCCTTCCACGAATTCAGCCAGCGCGCAGTTTGCCGGAAAATCATCCCTGACGGTTTATGATAACCTCGGAAATGCGACCGTCCTCGACCTCTATTTCGCAAAAACGGGCGCAAACACCTGGGAGATGACCGCCTATAACCACGCTGATGCGAGCTCAACCGGCGGATTTCCTTACGCATCGGGCGCTGTGACCACACAAACGCTCAACTTCAATGCGGCCGACGGCACAATATCGAGTCCCAGCAGCGTCACGCTCACCGTGCCTAACGGCCGATCGATGTCTCTTGATCTGTCAAAAATGACGCAGCTCGGCGCCGGCTACACTGTCACCGATAGCGTGGTCAACGGCTATGAAGCCTCAACGGTTGACGGCATAAGCATCGGCAATGACGGCACGCTGAACTATCAGCTCAAAAATGGGCAGTTCGTCGCTGCTTACATGATCCCATTAGGGAAAGTCTCAAGCCCGAACAATCTGTTGGCCGGAAGTGGCAATGTTTATTCGGCGAGCGCTGACTCCGGTCAGATTTACATCGGCGCTCCCGGCGGCGGCGGCTTCGGAACGATCCAAAGCAAGACACTGGAAAGCTCGACTGTCGATCTGGCCTCGGAGCTTTCATCCATGATCATCGCACAACGCTCTTACACCGCGAACAGCCAGGTCTTCCAGGTAGCGTCGGATATCATGCAGGTTCTCAACAACCTGAAATAGCGCGGCTCTCTTCAAATACGAACGTAAATCCAGCAAAACCTCGGTGAAGCTGAATGTATCAAAGACTCTATGACGAGGTCGTCAATGACTCTTATTCCGTCGCACGACAGAGGGAAAAAGATCTGCTCGAAAAGGGCGTCAAACTTCTGTCGATGGCCCGCGTGCGGGGCGCAAAATCCATGGAGTCCTTCGAGGCGACTCACTTTGTGCGCTCGCTCTGGGCGGTTTTCGTATCGGATCTCGGGAATGACGAGAACTGCCTTCCGGTCGAGCTTCGCGCCTCGTTGATATCGATCGGCATATGGGTGTTGCGGGAACTCGACAAAATTGACTCGGGCGACTCGGCGAACTTCGATGGCTTGATCGAAATCAACCGCATGATTGCCGACGGGCTGAAATGAGGGTCGCATGAACATCTCTCTCAAGCGTGGCGAAAGAATCTACATAAATGGCGCGGTGCTGCGGGTGGATCGAAAGGTCTGCATAGAGCTGCTCAACGACGTGACCTTTCTACTCGAAAACCACGTCATGCAGGCCGCCGACGCGACAACGCCACTCAAGCAGCTTTATTTCGCCGTGCAATTGATGCTCATTTCCCCGAACGACACGGATGCCGCGCTGTATCTTGCACGAGACCTGATGTCGACTTGCGCAATAGGCTTGAAAAGCGACTCGCGTGTCGTTGAGGGATTATCTTTGGTCGCAAGGCTTATCGACAGCAAGCGTTACTTCGACGCTCTGAAAATTCTGCGCGGCCTCTTTCCTCTTGAGGCCGAAGCCACGCCGGTACCGGAGGCGAGCTGCGCCGCCTAGCACGAAGGAAGTGAAAGAATGCAAGTGAATCCCGTGGGCTCGTCCCAGAGCCAAACAAACGTGCAGCAGCCCCAGAGCAGCGTCGGTGATTACAACACATTTCTTCAGCTCCTCGTCACCGAGCTAAAAAATCAGGATCCAACCAAGCCGATGGATCCGACCCAAACCGTGACCCAGCTGGCGACTTTTTCCTCCGTCGAACAATCTGTCCAAGCCAACAAGCTTCTGAGCTCATTACTTGATACATCGCGCCTCGATCAGGCCACGAACGCAATCGGAAAAAGCCTGACGAGCTCAGACGGGACTGTGACAGGAGTCGTTAAATCCGTTTCCCTCACAAGCTCCGGCCTCGTCGCGACGCTGGACACTGGCAATCAAGTTACGATCGCCCCTGGCGTAACCATCAGCTGACCATGAACGAAGCCGACGCCCTCGAACTGCTCCAACGGTCGATCATCACCGTACTCATCGTCACGGGCCCTCTGGTCGGCGCGGCGCTTCTCGTCGGCGTCGTCGCCTCCTTGATTCAGGCGCTCACACAAGTTCAGGAAATGACCCTGACGTTCGTGCCAAAAATTCTGGCGATGTTGGCGGTCCTTAGTCTCGCTTCTCCGTTTATCGGCGGAAAAATCAAGTCCTTCACTGAAACCTTGTACGCGCGCATAGAAACGGGCTATTGAACGCAATAGCCTTTGTAGATCCGCTCATGACGAGACAGGATAAGGGGCCATGACGAAAATGGCGGAAGCAATCGCGCCGTCACGACGGCCGACCGACGTCGGCTTCGCAATATCGATCATTTTCATCCTGTGCGTCTTTTTCCTGCCGATGCCGCCGGTCGCAATCGATCTCGGCCTGGCGTTCTCCATCGGCCTCTCTGTCTTGATCCTGATGGTCAGCCTATGGATTCAAAAGCCGCTGGAGTTTTCCTCGTTTCCAACCATTCTGCTGGTCGCGACCATCCTACGCTTGGCCTTGAACATTGCTACAACCCGGCTAATTCTTTCTCACGGCGCTGAAGGGACAAGCGCGGCAGGCTATATTATCGGTGGCTTTTCACGTCTCGTCATGAGCGGCGATTTTGTCATCGGTCTAACCGTCTTCGCCATCATCGTCATCGTAAATTTTTTGGTTATCACCAAAGGCGCAACCCGTATCGCCGAAGTCGGCGCGCGATTCACGCTGGATGCGATCCCCGGAAAACAAATGGCGATCGACGCAGATCTCTCTGCGGGACTTATCGATGACCGCCAGGCGCAAGATCGTCGCAGGGAGCTCGAGGAAGAAAGTGCATTCTTTGGCTCGATGGACGGCGCGTCCAAATTTGTCCGCGGCGACGCCATTGCAGGCCTGATCATTCTCACAGTGAATATCTTTGGTGGAATTGTCATCGGCGTCACGCGGCATGGAATGACGCTCGCGAACGCGGCTGATGTTTACACCAAACTTTCTGTCGGCGACGGCCTCGTCTCTCAGATCCCGGCGTTGATCGTCTCGCTGGCCGCCGGCCTTCTGGTCTCGAAAGGCGGCACGCGCGGCTCGGCGGAGCAGAATATCGTTCGCCAGCTTGGCGGTTATCCCAATGCGATTCTTGTCGCCTCGGTCCTTATGTTTGTGCTCGCCGCGATGCCGGGTTTGCCGATGGCGCCATTCGGCGTCCTCGGATTAACAATGGCCTTCGTTGCGCAAAAAGTAAGGGGCGAAACGAAGAAGAAGGAAGCAGAAAAGCAGCTGCGTCACGCGGAAGAGGAGAAGCGCGCGCTTCAAGACAACAAAACGTCTTTCAAGGAGGCGCTGCGACCCGCGGATGTCGAGTTGCTGCTTGGCAAGCAACTTTGGACGCGTTTTCTGGTCTCCCAGGAGGAGCTTACCAATCGCGTCGGCAAGATGCGCCGGAATTTCGCGAAGCTCTATGGCTTCATTGTCCCTGAGATAAGATTGGCCGATGATCTGCAAGTGAAGCCCAAAGGGTATCAGATCCGCATTCACGGCACCACGGTCGTATCAGACGAGCTCCGCCTCGGTCAGCACATGGTCGTCGTTGGAAACGGGCGCATGCCCGATCTCCCGGGCGAGGAGGCGAGAGATCCTGCGTTCGGGATCAAAGCGCTGTGGGTGGCCGATGCGCTTGTCGAGGAAGCGCGCAGGCAGCGCTTCAATCCCATTGATCCAATGTCCGTGCTCTTGACGCATCTGGGCGAAGTGCTGCGAAACAACCTATCGCAACTCCTTTCCTACAAGGACGTGCGGCAGCTCCTCGAAAAGCTCGACCCCGAGTATCGCAAGCTTCTGGATGAAATCGTCCCGAACTTCGTATCGAACTCGTCGCTTCAAAGCGTGCTCAAACTTCTACTCGCCGAGCGAGTATCGATTCGCAATCTCGAGATGATTCTCGAGGCGATCGCGGAAGTCGCGCCCTTTGCCCGTCGACCAGAAGCCATCGTTGAGCATGTTCGCGTTCGGATCGCTCCCCAAATCTGCGGCGAGCTCGCCGTCGACGGCGTTTTGAGCGTCCTTCGCCTTGGCAGCCGCTGGGACCTGTTCTTCCATGAGCACCTCAAGCGCGACGCAAAGGGCGAGATCGTCGGGCTCGACGCGGATCCCGCGCAGATAGAGCGCTTCAGTCAGGATACCGTCGCCGCAATTCAGAAATTCTCCGACCAGGGAGAAATTTTTGCGATCGTCACGACCCCAGACGCGCGACCGTTCGTGCGGCTTATTGTCGGCCGTCTCTATCCTGCCCAGCCGGTGCTATCGCATCTGGAAATCGCCTGCGGCGTTCATCTGCGCTCTCTTGGAACAATCTCGTGAGCGCGCCGCTGGACCAGCTTCTCGAAGCATGGTTCGTCGTCTTCTGCCGAGTCGCGGGGTGCATCATGATGCTCCCGGGAGTGGGCGGCGATCGTGTGCCCATGCGCGTCCGGCTCTATATTGCGGTCGCCGTATCGGCACCGGTCGCGATGAATCTTTGGCCTAAGCTGTTCCAAACGGTTTCCTCAGCGCCCCTGCTCGCGGCGGTCACGGCGATTGTTTCCGAAACAATCATCGGCGTATTGATCGGCTCGACATGCAGGATGTTTCTGTTCGCCGCTGAAACCATGTTCACGGCGGTTACGCTTTCTATCGGGCTGGGGAACTCGCTCGGGGCGCCTATCAATGAATCCGAGCCAACGCCTGCTCTCACCTCTCTTGTAACGGTCGGGATCATGGCCCTCATTTTCGCCCTTGACCTGCATCTGGAGCTGATCCGGGGCATCGCAACGTCTTATGAGCACATTGTGCCCTTCGGCGCCCAATCGTCGGAGGCGATGTTGCGGGAGCTGCTGAAGTCGATGGGCGACGCCTATGCCGTCGTCCTGCGCATCGCCAGCCCTTTCCTTATCTTTGGCCTTATCAGCAACGTCGCAGTGGCCTTCCTCAACAAGCTCACTCCGCAAGTGCCTGTCTATTTCGCGGTAACGCCCGCGTTGATTTTTGGGGGCCTCGCGTTCCTATACTCGTTGAGCTCTGAGACGCTCGGAGAGCTCATCATGGAATATGCTGCTTGGCTGGCGAAAGGATAAAGAGCTTGCGGGACAAACAGCGCCGGATTTCGAAATTGCTATCGATGCAGGAGCGCCGCCTTCTGGCCGAGACGGTTAAGCGCGTAAATATCGAGAAGCGTCTGGACGACGTGGCGACCCAGATACAGGATCTCCAGCGGTATCTGAATCGCGACGACCTAACGGCTATGTCGTTTTCGACGCTTGTTTTGGACCGGCTTCATCTGGCCTCACTGCGCCGGCACGAGCTCGAGTTGGAACTCTCCCGACAGCTCGAAGCGACGCTGGTTTTGAAGCGGCAGATCAAGCGCATTGACCGAGCAGCCGAGCGAATTGACGCCAAGATAGGAGATCAGGCCGCCGAGAAGGAAAAAGCGTCGATCCTCGAACGTTTTTCCGCGCCACGAAGCGTCAGCGCCGAGTAAGTTCCACGAATTACTTTTCTACGCCGGAACCTCCGGAGAAACGGCATGTCCATCTTTCCAGCGACGGATCTTATCGCCGACGTCGCAAAAGCAGCCGATCCCAAGCGCCAACAGGTAGCGCTCCGTCGTCTTGAGGCGGCCGCGAGCGCGCCGGAGGTCAGTTTCGCGTCACTCACACAAGAAAGCGGCCTTAAAGCGCAGGCGCCGAGTTCGTCTACTTGGCGAGCCGCTGGCGTCGGGCTTCGCGCCGCTTATCCGCCTCCATCAAGCGCGACAACCTTTGCGTCGACCCCTTCCAATCCCGCCGCCGAGGCTGCAAAAAAATTCGAAGCGCTGGTCTTGCAAACATTCTTCGAGGCGCTTCTTCCGAAAGACGCCGAAACTTTCGGCTCAGGCGCTTCTGGAAACGTGTGGCGCTCAATGATGGCGGAACAGCTTTCGGATAAGCTCGCCGCCTCCGGGGTCATCGGTTTGAAAAAAATGCTCGAGCCCAAGATCGCGCCACCTGCCACCCATGCGTCGGTGGTGCCAACCAAGACATCCTAGCGCCTTTTCACAGCAAGTAGAGCGCCACCATTGATCGACCCTCTCAATCAACCGGCTCCCCGGCATGGCCAGTCGCCGGACCCAAGTTCCCCGAACTCCGAAGCCGAGGCAGCCTTGATGCGCTGGATCGACCGGATGGACGCTCTTGTCGATTCGGAAACAAAAGCATTGTTGGCCGGGGAAAAAATCGCCTTCGACGCCTTCAATGCGAAAAAAAACCACGCGCTTCTGGAATTCATGATTCTATCGAGAGGCGTTGCCGAGGCGTCGCCCGTTTTGCTCGAAGCGCTGCGGCGCCTGAACGAGCGATTGACGAATAACGGCGAAGTGCTGAAGCGGAATTTGCAGGCCGCCTCAGAGATTTCCAAGCTGATCATCAGCGCCATTCGCGAAGAGGAATCAGATGGGACCTATTCACGGCGAACCTCCCTACGGGCCAATGAGAGGCTCGGATGATTCGAACTCTGCTAATCGGTCTATGGTGCGGCCTCGTCGCCCTCTTGTCGACCTATGGCGGCGCTTACTGGCAAGAGCATCGCGCGAACGCGCTGACGACCGAGGACCGGCCTATTAAGGCTGAGGTGAAAAAGGTTAAACCCATTTCGGTCCCCGTCATCTCTGGCGGCTTGCTCAAGGGATATGTTTCGGTTGAATTCATGTTCGTCATGGAGGCTGGCGAGGGTCATGGCGGCGACGGCGTCGACCCCGAGGGGTTCCTCATCGACGAGGCGTTTAGACTTATCTACTCCGACACCAAGGTGGATTTTGCGAAGCTCGAGAAAGTGGATATCGACGCGCTGACGAAGCAGATCACCGCGAATGTGAATGCGCGCCTGGGCGCTCCACGGATCAAGGAAACCTTGGTAAAGAGCCTCACTTTTGTTCCCAAGGAAGACATTCCGCACTGACTCGACGCCACCGCCAGCAAAACGGTAGAGCCAGCTTGGGGCTAGCTTCGTCGATTAATAATTCGATTACCGACCGAGGGAGCGACCCGATGCAGACGATAGCGCAATTGAAGGCGATGCATGACCAGATGATGAGCGATTTGGCCAATCTCCCCCAGTATCGCGCGCTGAAGGCGACCGAACGCTTCATCACGGAAATGAATCAGATCTACAGCGACGAGCCGGCGCGTCCCGAGAAGGCGCCCGATACGCTCCAGCAGAGGCTAAACAACGTTATCGAGAACCGCGTGGCGAATGAGCTGGGTTCGAATTCACAGATGCGCGTTACGCCATATATCCCCGGCAACCGGGTCGCTTGATCGCCCGACAGTCCACAGCCGCTCGACGCCCGCCGATCGAAACCGATTGGCGGGCGTTTGTGTTTAGAGCGCATTTATTGTCGCTGGAACTTGCTCGAGCGGAAACCTGCTAGCCGACGCTCTCCAAACAACTGCCAGTCCGAGGCAAGCGAGAATCGATAACTTTCCCTTAGGAAAGGAGAGAGCCGAATGGAGCCTGTCCATCTTTTCAATCTTTTGAGCCTCCAAAGAGGGTGGCTCTCCGCGCGCCAGTCAGTCGTTTCGCAAAATGTCGCCCACGCGAACACGCCCGGCTACAAGACACAAGAGATCTCTGATTTCGCCAAAGTCCTCGATAGAAGCGCGAGTCTTCAGATGGAGACGACGAGCCCCTCTCATCAGACGTCAACCCCGAGAACTGGCGAAGTCGTGTCCGCGAAAGACGGAGACGCCTGGGAGGTGACGCACTCGGGCAACAGCGTCTCTCTGGAGGCCGAAATGATCAAGGCTGGAGACATCCGCAACAACTTCTCGATGGACACGAATATTCTCAAGACCTTCCACGGCATGTGGCTCTCGGGTCTCAAAGGATAAAGGCAATGGACCCGCTAGTCGCATCTCTGAAAATCGCCGGCTCAGGCCTCGCGGCTCAATCCGCGAGGCTGCGCGTCGTCTCTGAAAATCTGGCGAACGCCATGTCCACCGGCAAGACCGCCGGGGCAGACCCTTACCGTCGCAAAACCATCTCCTTTGCGAGCGAACTCGACCGTGTGTCTGGCGCAGCGCTGGTCCACGCTGGTCCCGTGGGCACGGATCTTTCGCCGTTCAACGTCGAGCATGATCCAGGAAATCCAGCCGCGGACGCGAACGGCAATGTTCTGCTGCCGAACGTCAATACGATCGTCGAACTGGCGGATATGCGCGAAGCAAACCGCGCCTATGAGGCCGATCTGCAGACAATGAAGCAGACACGCGATCTTCTCTCCATGACCATCGACCTCTTGAAAGGCGCCCCATGAGCGAAATTTCAGCCCTCGCCCTGTCCTTCGCGACCACCCCGGTAGAACGCGCGGCCCCTTTTGCGCAACAACAAGCGCGCGTCACGCCCTCACAGGCGTCTTTTGGGGACGTGCTGCAACAATTGGCTAACGAAACGGTAGCTACAATCAAAGACGGCGAATCAGCAGCGATCGCCGGCGTTCACGGCAAGGCTTCGACGGTGCAGGTGGTTGATGCGGTCATGGCTGCCGAGCGTTCGCTCCAGACAATGATCGCCGTTCGGGACAAGTTTGTGGGCGCCTACCAGGAAATCAGTAAAATGGCGATCTAAGGAGTTTTGAATGCGAGCCCTTGCTATCGCGGCGACCGGAATGAGCGCGCAGCAACAAAACATAGAGGTGATTTCGAACAATATCGCAAACATCAATACGACCGCGTTCAAGAGATCGCGCGCTGAATTCACCGACCTGCTGTATCAAACAGAAAGGTTGCAAGGCGTTTCAAACCGCGGACGCGATGCGATCGTGCCGCAAGGCTCACAGATCGGCCTCGGCGTGCGGCTGGCCGCGATACGCCCTTTGGAAATACAGGGCTCGCTCGCGCAAACAGGCAATAGCTTCGATCTTGGCATCAACGGCCAAGGGTGGTTCGAGATCACCGGCCCCGACAATTCGGTTCTCTACACGCGTTCGGGCTCGTTCAGCCCCAACGCCAGCGGGCAGCTTGTCACCGTCGACGGCTATTTGCTCAATCCGACGATCACCATCCCCAACAACGCGGTCAGCGTTTCAGTTTCGCAGTCGGGCGTGGTCTCCGCCATTATCGCCGGCCAAGCTACCCCTCAGCAATTGGGGCAGCTTACATTGACCACGTTCCCCAATGACGCCGGCCTGGAGGCCCTGAGCGGCAATCTCTTCCGCCAAACGGCCGCATCTGGCACCCCGAACTCTGGCGTTCCTGGCGACCCCGGCTACGGCGTGATCGCCCAAGGTTACCTCGAAAGCTCGAACGTCGATCCAGTAAAAGAACTGGTCAGCATGATCTCCGCGCAGCGAGCTTTCGAGCTCAATTCGAAGGTCATCCAGACAGTGGACGACATGGCAGGCACCATCACAAAGGGAATTCGCTGATGCGGTCCCCGCACAGACGAAGCAGCTTTGCGGCGACGATAATCGCTTCCTTTTTGTCCTCACTCTTCTCCGGCATGTCTTTAGCCGACAGCCGAGTACTTCCAACCGCGCGCGTCACGATTTATCCAGGCGACAAAATCGAAGAGAGCATGCTCGAGGATGTGGAGGTTTCGCTTGACGCAGCGCCGCAAAAGGGCGTGACGCAATCGAGAAACGAGATCGTTGGAAAAGTGGCGCGCCGCACCTTGTTGCCCGGGCAAGCCATTCCGACGATCGCTGTGCAAAATCCACAGCTCGTCAAAATCGGGGCTCAGGTCAAGATCGTGTTTTCCGAGGACGGCCTGGTTATCACGGCGCTGGGCATGGCGTTGCAGGCCGGAAGCGTCGGCGACCTCATTCGCGTCCGTAATCAGGATAGCGGCTTGATGGTCATCGGCGTCGTGCAACCAGACGGGACCATAAGAGTCAGCGAGGGATGATGCGGCATTGGATCGCCCTGACGGCGTTCATCCTCACCGCCGAGACGGCCTTCGCCGGGGTGAGAATAAAGGACATCACCTCGACCTATGGCGTCCGCGACTATCCGCTGGTTGGTTACGGGCTTGTCGTCGGGCTGCAAGGGACGGGCGACACGCTTCGAAACGCGCCCTTCACCGAGCAGTCCCTCCAATCGATGCTGAGCCGCATGGGCGTCAATCTTCCTGTGAACGGCCCTGGGCCAGGCGGCGCTCCTGGACCCCAGAACAGTCCCATGCGCACCAGAAATCTTGCGGCAGTCATGGTGACGGCCTCCATGCCGCCCTTCGCCGCCTGGGGAACGACCCTGGACGTCACTGTTTCATCGATGGGCGACGCCACCTCGCTCATGGGCGGCACGTTGATCCTCACGTCGCTGACTGGGGTTGATGGAGACGTTTATGCGATCGCGCAGGGTCCCATCGCGGTGTCAGGTTTCTCTGCTTCCGGGCAAAGTGAAACTCTGACGCATGGCGTCGCCACGGTTGGGCGAATCCCGAACGGCGCAACATTGGAAAAGGAGCCGCCAAGACCCAAATCGAATGACGGCGCTCTCGCCCTCGAGCTACGAAACCCCGACTTCGTCACCAGCGTCCGTATCGCCGACGCTATCAATGGCTACGCTCGAAAGCGATACCACATCACTTCGGCTGTAGAACGTGACAGTCGCACCGTCTCGCTGCGGCTTCCACCAGGCGTCCACGCTACGCGCTTCCTTGCTGAGATCGGGGATCTCCACGTTTCTCCGAGCACGCCGGCGAAAGTTATCATCGACGAACGCACAGGGACTGTCGTGATTGGCGCTGACGTTCAAATCTCGCCCGTGGCGGTTACGCACGGAAGTCTCACGCTCCGTGTTACTGAAGCTCCCCAGGTGTCCCAGCCTGCGCCTTTCTCCAACGGGCAAACGGTCGTAACCTCGCAAACAGCGGTGACCGCATCCGAGCCAGCAGGCCAGGTGGCGACATTAGCCGGCCCCGATCTGAAGACGCTCGTGAAGGGCCTCAATCAGATTGGCCTGAAGCCGACCGGGATTATCTCTATCTTGCAGGCAATCAAAAACGCGGGCGCGATGCAGGCCGATCTGGAGATTCAGTAGCTCGCCCGATTCTCACGACGTCACGGACGTCGTGAGGCGATTTCTCTGCGAACCATCGCGCAAAAGGCTTTCGATTGTTCTGTCCAGGAGCCGAAGCCGCTCGCGATCATGTTTCCGATCACCGCGCAAACATAGCTCTTTTGAGCTGGTGGGTTCCCTGGGCCCGCATGGTAGCGCGCCACAGCGTTTGTCCAAGTCTTTTCCGAGCGATATAAATCTTGCAAGAACTTGGCTGCGTAGTCGACGTTCTGCCGCGGGTCGAACATGGCCTCGATCGAGGGGAACATGCGGCCGTGATAATGATGATTGACTTGCATGCAGCCGATATCGATCAGTTTGACGCCGCGCGCGCGCGCTGTTTGGAACACTGTTAAAGCGTCAGAAAGCGATGCGTTGAAAACAGAGCGTCCCGCGACGTTCATGGCGTATTCGTGCAGATCGCCTCTTTGACCTGTCTCTGTCAATGCGACCGCGTAGAGGACCGCGACCGGGATATTATGCTCGCGCGCGGCGCGTAGCATTTCCCGCTCACACACATTGCTGGGCACGCCGGTCCGAACGTCTGACCGAGCGTTAGAGATAGAGCCCAGGAGCGCCAGCAGAACGAGCGCGGCCGAGCGGGACATGTTCATCCCCTGGACGCTCCCCCTTTTTCGACGGCTGTGAGAAGGATCTATCCTCTCGATTTCTTCCTGTGTCGCCATTCCCGTTAAGCGCTCCTCCCTCACGACTCGGATCGTATTGCGCCTGAGAGTCATTCTGGCGCGTATCGCCGAAACTAGTCGATGGAGCGGGCGTCGGGCTGACCGTGATGGCGATTTCCTCGACAGAATGTCCGGCTCTGCTCAAAGCCTCAGCCAGTTGGTCGCGCGACTGCGACAGCATCGTCTGCACAGTTGGAGAGTCGACTTCCATTTTCAAAGAGACGCGCGTTTTGGAGAGCTGCATTCTGACGATAACGGCCCCCAGGCTTTCAGGCTCTAGTTGGATTGTCAGCACTTTGGACGGACTATCCTTCGGATGATCGATCGTGAGAGCACGCGGCGCGGAAGAGGCAGCCGTTCTGACGCTCTCGGGAGAGAAACTATCCGCGACGCTCGATGCGCTCGGTGAGGCACCAATCGAGGGGTTTGACAAATCCACCGCAGCGACAAACTGACGCGAAGAAGTCTCTTCGGCCGCCCCCTTTTCTTTCGGATCTTCCGTTGCCTGCGCCGGGAGGGAGCCGCCAGACTCGTTGTTCGAGCCCGCGTCTCCTGACGCGGCTCCCTGCGCCGGTAAGACGGGGGCCTGCACAGGCGGAAGATGAGTGGTCAAAGAAGACGAAACCATTACACGCTTTGGCGCATCACTCGTCGTTGCCGCCTCGACGTCCGGTTCTTTTGAGACGCTTATGTTGTCGGAGACGGCTTGTGCGAGAGCGGCGGGAAAATCTGTGCCAAGCGCATCCAGGGTCATGCGTTTTGGGGCATCGGCGTTATTGGGCGTCGCAATGGCGGAGGCGTTCGCCGCCTCGATCTGAGGGGATGCTGCGGCGCCGAGAGATCTCGTCTGAGGCGCCTCCGGCTGCTCGGTTGGAGCCGGCTGGCCGTTCGAACTTGCCCCTTGCGTACCGGCCAGATGCAACAAAACCAGACCTCCCAGCACGAGGCCGGGCCCTACCAGGCTGGAGCTTTGTGTCTCGGCCGTCTTGTCGTCGGGCGCTTCATCATGCCCTGGCGTTTGCGGCTTGCTCGCGGTTGCTTGGTCAAAAATTGCTGAGAACTGGGCGCCAGCAACCGCCGTCTCCACTGCGCTCAGGTCGGAGCGTTCCTGACGGCTCGTTGTTGTGAGGACGCCGATTTCGAATGGGGAAGCGCCTTGCGCGTTAGTTGGAGTCATGGCCGCCGGCCCTGTGTAAGAGCTTTTCGGAATCTACGAGCGTCTGCTGCAAGCTTTGCACGAGTGGCGTATCAGCCGCCGGAGCGTCCGATGCGGGCAAGGTTTGTTGTTCGCCCGCGTCGCCGAGCCTTACGCCAACGCCTCTAATCGCTCTCAGAATCCTGCTTTCTTCTTTGTTCAGCTTCGAGGCGTCGATGTTTTTGACCGCAGAGTCGCTCGACGCGAAATCGCCATCCATGGCGGCGGCCGCCGCCTTGTAAAGCTCGAGGCGTTCCTTTGCCTGCGCCTGATCCGCAAGGGCGGCCGCCGCCTGGGTTTGCGACTTCAAGACATCCGAGCGAGACAGTAAAATGCTGGCGCGCGCAAGCGCCGCATGGAACTCGAAACCGAATTTGGCGGGCGCCGCCTTGAATAATTCTTCTAGTGAAGCAAGAGCGTCCGGCCCAAAGGCCAAGCCTATCTTAGAGGCCGTGACAGTTAGATTTTGCCAGTATTTTTCCGCAAAAGGCGATCGAGGATATCGAGACTGATAACGTCTTGCGAGCACAATATAGCGATCAAACTCGGTCTTGGGATCAACGATCGCCAACTCACGGCGCAACGCGGCTTCTTCGATCTGCGACCCTGGCATGATAAGCCGCGCGAAGGAAAGCGACTTGTCAGCTTCCTTGTTGTCGACGCCGACCAAAAGGCTTCCCCGAATCAGGGCCACATGCCCCGCCAACATTGGCGGAAACGTTTTTGCATCGATTGGAGAAAACAGCTTCGTCGCCGTCTCCTGGTCGCCATCCGCAAAGGCAAGGCTCGCTGTAAGCAATGGCGAGGTCGATTCTTCGATTACATGTTCTTTCAACAGGCGGCGCAGCCGCGCCGGCGATCCCCCCGCCAACACGTAGATGACGGCCGACCGATAATACCTCGGATTTTTCCAATCCGCGGCGGGCAGAGATGAAATCGATTCTTCGACCCGGGCGAAAAGCTTTTTTTGCTGCTGGGGATCCCCCCCGTCCACAGCGCGGTCTTGCGCTTCGATCATTTCCCGCACGTCATCAGCCAGGGTGCTGGCCTCCGCCGAAAGGCAGAGCGCGATCGCGATCGCGAGGGAAAAACAGAGAAGCGCGCGATGGGTCAACCGCGGTCTCCTCGGACAAGGATTTCAATGCGGCGGTTGACGGGCGAAAGCGGCGCCTCCGGCATTTTCAGGCGTCGATCCGCATGGCCAGAGATTCGGGTCACCCGCGCCGCAGGCAAGCCCCCGCGCCCCAGCATATAAAGGACCATGTTCGCGCGGTCTGATGAGAGGCGCCAGTTATCGTAAGAGCCCGACTTGTAAGCGCGCGCATCGGTGTGCCCGGCGATCTCCACATTTCCAGGGAGCTTCGCCAGGACGCCGCCGATCTTCTGCAGAATTCGAACGAGTTGTGGCTTAGGGCGTATCGAGCCGACGTCGAACATCGAGAAGTTGGCGTCGTCGGTCAAGCTGATGAGCACGCCTTCATCCACGCGTTTGACATCGAATTCAGGCGCGCCGCGAGCCCCCTGGCTTTCCGCTCGGACCGCTACTTCGAGGGCGTTTTTGATTGTCGAGTTTGGCTCGGTCTTGGACGAACCGCCCTGCGACGGCTGAGGGGGTTGCGCCTGACGGGGCGGCGACGGCTCGCTCTTCCTTTGAACCGCGGTCTTTGAAGGTTTGGCTTCTTCTTCGTCCTCCGGCGCCGCGCGTCGCTCAATCCGCTCGAATGGATCGGCGAGGCTATCGCTCGAAGACCCAGGCGCTACTGCGGGTGGGACGTCGAGCTTCGCAATCGCATCCAGGGCTTTTACCGGATCCTTGTGAAGAGCGGCGGCTTCGGCCTCCGCCACGTCAGGGCTTGGCAGACCAGAACGCCCATCTTTTTTCTCGGGTGTTTGATGCACGTTTGTGCCCTGACCACTATCTTTGGGATCACGCAAACCCTTCTTGGCCACATTCGCGTCGACGAGCTGGACTGGATTGAAATACTGAACGATGGCCGCCTTGGTCTCCTTTGACGTCGAATTGATCAGCCACATGACGAGGAAAAACGCCATCATCGCCGTCATGAAATCGGCGAACGCGAGCTTCCACACGCCGCCGTGATGGTCTTCGTCGCCCTCGCTGCTCCGCCTCTTGACGATGATGATTTCGTTGGCGTCGTTCCTGCTCATGACTCATTGTGCTCCGTCGCGCAGACGCCGAACCCATTCGTCCATGCGTGTTTCGATCCGGGTGCTGTTTATTCTTGCGACAAGATCACCGCCGCCGTTCTCCGTCGCGCGAATCGCGACGCCGTCGTGGAACAGCCTTTCACTGACCACTTCGAGCAAATCGGACGGACCCTGCAGCTCCACTAGGGGATTCGCCTTATCAGCGACAGCAGAACCTACGGTCTCCACGAAGTCGTCGAGTGACTGCTTCAAGACGCGATGGGTGACGAATGGCTTCAGCAAGCGGGAAAGCGCGTCTCGCAGATTTCCGACGCCTGCCTGAATGTCCCGATGGATGGCATCCGCGACTTGGGCGCCCTGCTGCTCGAGCCACGCGGCGCGCGCCGCCTCGAGCTTCTGGTCAAAGGCTTCACGCTCTTTCTGGAACGCTTCTCTTTCGTCCTCGAGCTTCGCCTCCCATTCGAGTTCGAGCTCACCCCTGATTTCCTCCCTTACCCTCTCGCGCTCTTCAACGAGGAAGTCCGTATCGGGCATTACGTCGACGATCTCGGGTGTCAGAGGGGAAAGCTCAAACGCCGGCGGAGAGAGACTCTCCTCCATCACGCGCGGCTCTTCGTCGAATTTCATGAGATAGGACGTAATCGGGCGAAGCTGCTTCATTGCGCTTCATCCGATCGCATCCACCGCTTGAGCACGGAGGCCGCCTGCATTTCATCTACTTCTATCAACTGCTCCAGTTTCTGGCGCGCTGACACACGCCCGAGGCCCATCATCCCCGGGAAGGCGTCGAGGTCCGAGTTCAACGCCAGCGTTGGCGCGTTCATTTGAGGTATGAAGCCTTCCCCGTCTGACGAGGGCTCGCTGTCGATTCCCAATAACGGCGGGGCTTCTACGCCAACGGTCGCTTGAGGAGCTTCGACAAGCAGAGCGCGAGTCGCCGGCATAAGCCCGAAGAAGACGAGAAGCGCAGTGATAACGAGCACCGTCGCCGCATTGATCACTGTGCCCAAGTAATGGCTCAACGTCTCAAGGAATCCGGGTGATTCAACCGGGCTCATCTCGTGTTCGTTGAAGCTGAAATCGACGGCGGAAACCTTCAGGACGTCCCCCCGGTCTCTCTTGATTCCAGCCGCCGATGCGACGATCTGCTCGATTTCCTTCACCTGGCGCTCGACGATCTCCGAACTCGGGGCCGGCCGGCCTGCCTCGGCGAGGGCTGCGCGATTGATCAAGACCGCGATCGCGATATTCTCGATCGTGTAACCGCCGCTGACCGTCGTGACTGTCTTCGTCGAGACCTCGAAGTTCGTCAGCTCCTCGCTTTTCCTGCTTTCGTCGTTGGATTGCTTTCCATCGCTGCTTTGCGGATTTTGCTGAGGGACGTTGGTCTGGACCGTCGTTGGCGAGGAGTTGCTCGCGTTCTGCGACTGAGCCGTTTCCTTAACCGTGCGCGTGGAACGTTCTACTTTCGACTCAGGATCGTAGATCGTCTCGTTGATTTGCCTTCTATCGGTATTCACCCGGGCGCGCACGCTCACCTGAAAATTTGGAAGACGCAGATATGGCGTGAGGGTTCGCCGAATATTGTCCTGTATGTCCTTTGCGACGCTCTTCTCGAGCGCCAGCGTCTTGCCGGGGACGGCTTCGGAAGGATCGCCGTCGGTTGCCGAGAGGATCATGCCGTCGGTGTTGAGCACGGTGACCTGATCGATGGTCATCCCCGGCATCGCCGAGGCGACGAGATGCCGGATAGCTTGCGCGGCGCTCGAATCGTCCGGCCCCTCAGTGCGAATAACCACCGACGCGGAGGATGGTTGTTTTGGACGACGGAACGAACCTTCGTCGGGCATGACGATATGGACGCGGGCGGCTTTGACGCCGCGCATCAACTGAATGGTGCGCGCAAGTTCGCCTTCGATCGCCCGGACGCGAGTGACCTCCTGCATGAAGGAGGTCAAACCAAGGGCGCCGACCTTATCAAAGAGCTCGTAGCCGGTGTTGGCGCTCTGAGGCAGGCCACGTTCCGCCAAAAGCATCCGGGCCCGCGCCGTCTGCCCATAAGGGACCAGAATCGCATTGCCTTCGGGGTTGACGTCGAAGGCGATGCCCGACTCTTTCAGGACTGAACCAATTCGCGTCAGGTCGTCTCGCTCGAGACCCGCATAAAGCGTCTCCTCGTTCGGGCGAGACAGATAATAGGTCCCTGCCAGAACGACGGTTACGATCAGCCCGAACACCAGAGCGAGAGCCGTAAGCTTCTTGCTTCCCAGGCCCTTCAGATTGTCCAAGACGAGCGTAACGTGGTCCATTGAAACGATCTTCTATTTTCCCGCCGCGGATTGCCTTCGATTCAATTACTGGAAGCGCTTCATGATCGGTTGGCTGTTTTGATTGGCGATCCAGATCGCTCGAACGCCGCGCCGCTGGCGCGTTTGAAGCGCCTGGAGCCAGTCGAGCAGGAATCATCCGAGGGGTCCGAAATCTTCATTCCCGTGCAGGCCTCGCGCTGCGCATCGGTCAGGGATAGCCGGTTCGCGCGCAGCGCTTTCGGCGCCGTCAACGACGCATTGGTCAGGATGCTCAACATGACTGCTTTCTGAGTCTCTCTCGGGGCTCGAGCGACGCAGATGCTTCCCCGGCCCAGTAGCCGGATCATTCATGTCTATGCTTGCGCGAACCTGCCCAGTTGAAAGTAATAGTTAATTTGCAATTAATAATTTAGTAATTCACAAAGTAAAACGGCCGCACAAAAAATCGTGCGGCCGCCTTTGTTCCTTACATGCCGAGTGTTACTGGAACAGCTTCAGGATCATCTGGCTGTTCTGGTTGGCGATCGACAGCGACTGGACGCCGAGCTGCTGTTGCGTCTGCAGAGCCTGCAGGCGAGTCGAGACCTCGTTCATGTCCGCGTCCACGAGGGCGCTGACGCCGGCGGTGAGCGAGGACTGCAGCGACTTCAAAAAGGCGGTCTGCCCCGTCACGGTCGACTGCATCGCGCCGATGTTCGACGCATAGGTCGTGAGATCCGCGATGGCCTTGTCCGCGTTCGACAAAGTGACGCCGATCGTCGCGGCGGCGAGATCGCCGGCCGCGAGGTTGGTGAAGTCGGTCGCGGAGGCTGAGCCCGTGGCCTTGGCGCCCTGGAGAATCGATGTGGTGCTGCCAGTCTTATAGAGAGTCTGCAGGCTGAGGTTGATCGTTCCGATCGAAGAGGCCGCCGCGCCCTTGCCGTCCGTGTAGGAGGCGATCAGGTTGAAGGATGCCTGCGAACCGTCGGTCAGGTTGACGCCGTTCATGTTTGCCGACGTGACAATGTTCTTCAGCTGCCCGCCGAGCGCCTGCAGGCTCGTCAGGACCTTGGCTTGGTCGGCGTTCGGATCGGTGGCTTGCGAGACCGCCTGCTTGATGGCGTTCATCACGGTGATTGCCTGATTGACCGCGTTCGAGGTCACCGAGAGCACCTGGTTGCCGACGTTCAAAGAGTCGCTGATGGTCGTCAGGACCGAGTTGTCGGACTTCATCGTCTCGGCAATCGACCACGTCGACGGATTGTCCTGTGCGGCGCCGACCTTGAGGCCGGTGGCGACTTGGCTCTGCGCAGTGGACAGGTTCGCCTGCGTGTTGCGGAGAGCCTGGAGAGCGGTCAGCGAGGCAAGGTTTGTGTTGATGCTCGACATGATTTTAAGTCTTTCACTGTTGTTGTCTGTGACGCGCAGGTCTCGTGACGACGGCGAAACCGGTTGCGCATTCGAGACATCCCGGCGTTGACCGGGCCAACGGAAACGGCTTCATGCCGCGGGTCTGAAATCCCGTCCGAAGCGAAATCGAGCTTTATCGTTAAGCCGACTGTTTCGTAATTAACCGTGTTTGTATTAACAGGGGGTTTACGGGACGCACCCACCTGAACCCAATTCGATTAGGATGCATATCGCTTCGCATTTTTACGGCTCGGCATATGCGACCGAGGCTGCCTCTCCAAAACCAGAAGGGCCGCGCCCGGGAAGGCGCGACCCTTTCGAAACAGTTGGCGATCGCGCGGGGCGTCGCCTGTATTCCGGTCTTACTGGAACAACTTCAGGATCATCTGGCTGTTCTGGTTGGCGATCGACAGCGACTGGACGGCGAGCTGCTGCTGCGTCTGCAGAGCCTGCAGGCGGGTCGACACCTCGTTCATGTCCGCGTCCACGAGGGCGCTGACGCCGGCGGTGAGCGAGGACTGCAGCGACTTCAGGAAGGTGGTCTGCCCCGTAACGGTCGACTGCGTCGCGCCGATGTTCGACGCATAGGTCGTGAGATCGGCGATCGCCTTGTCCGCGTTCGACAAAGTGACGCCGATCGTCGCGGCGGCGAGATCGCCGGCCGCGAGGGCGGTGAAGTCGGTCGCGGAGGCGGAGCCCGTGGCCTTGGCGCCCTGGAGGATCGACGTGGTGCTGCCAGTCTTATAGAGGGTCTGCAGGCCGAGGTTGATCGTTCCGATCGAGGAGGCCGCCGCGCCCTTGCCGTCCGTGTAGGAGGCGATCAGGTTGAAGGTCGTCTGCGAACCGTCGGTCAGATTGACGCCGTTCATATTCGCCGAGGTGACGATGTTCTTCAGCTGCCCGCCGAGCGCCTGCAGGCTCGTCAGAATCTTGGTTTGGTCGGCGTTCGGATCGGTGGCTTGCGAGACCGCCTGCTTGATGGAGTTCATCACGGTGATCGCCTGATTGACCGCGGACGAGGCCACCGAGAGCGCCTGGTTGCCGACATTCAACGAGTCGCTGACGGTCGTCAGAACCGCGTTGTCGGACTTCATCGTCTCGGCGATCGACCACGTCGACGCGTTGTCCTGGGCGCTGCCGACCTTGAGGCCGGTGGCGACTTGGCTCTGTGCGGTGGACAGGTTCGCCTGCGTGTTGCGGAGAGCCTGGAGAGCGGTCAGCGAGGCAAGGTTTGTGTTGATGCTCGACATGATCTTACGCCTTTCACTGTTGTCGTCTGTGACGCGCGGGCCTCGCGACAATGGCGAAACCGGTTGCGCATTCGAGACATCCCGGCGTTGCACCGGGCCAACGGAAACAGCGTCATGCCGCGGGATTAAGTTCCCGTCCGCAGCGGATGTTGAGGTTGTACGCGCACCTGCTCGACACCGCAATCATCAGCTTTTCCTTTGGATAACGGCGCGTTTACGGCGTGTGTGTCATTCGTTTCAAATCGCCTGGAATCGCAAGCCGGCGCCGAGGAGCTCGAACGCGGACGCGCGCTTGATGCGCTGCGTGAAATGGAAAGCGACCTACGCCCGGCTATCTTAGGCGCTGCGCCAACTCCTCGAGCGCGGCGACGCTCGGCGGGTCCTGCGGGGTTTGGCGCAAGGCGTTGTAGATGAGCGGCGTGACGGCGACGGCGCGATCAAGCTCGGGGTCTGACCCCGCGTTGTATCCGCCGAGCATGCGCAGATCCCGGGTTTCTTCAAATTTCGATAGCATGGAGCGCAGACCCATGACCATCTGCCGCTCGTCGGGCGACCACACCCGATCCGCTAGCCGGGAAATTGACTTGAGCAGGTTGATCGCCGGATATCGTCCCTGTTCGGCAATCTCTCTCTCTAGCACGATATGCCCATCCAGCGTGCCGCGAATGCAGTCCGCGATCGGGTCGTTGTGGTTGTCTCCGTCGACGAGAACCGAATAGATGCCCGTGACCGCGCCCGCGCCCTCCTCGCCGGGTCCTGCGCGCTCGAGAAGACGCGGCAAATCGGCGAAGACGCTCGGCGTATAGCCATTGGCGACCGGCGGCTCGCCTGACGCCAAGGCCACTTCACGCACCGCATGCGCATAGCGGGTCACGGAGTCGACGATCAGGATGACAGACGCGCCGGCGTCGCGGAAAAACTCGGCTATCGCAGTGGCCGTCAGGGGCGCCATGCGTCGCATCATTGGGCTTTCGTCAGCCGTTGCCACGACGGTGACGGCGCCGCCCGGGTTGAAAGAGGCCACCGCTTCCACGAAATCGCGCACCTCGCGGCCTCGTTCGCCGACGAGACAAATCACCGCGACGGAAAAACCTCCCGATCGCGACAGCATTTCGAGCAAGGTCGATTTGCCGACGCCAGAACCCGCGAAAACCCCGACTCGCTGGCCCTCGCAGAGCGGCGTGAATGCGTCGATCACGCGCACGCCGGTGCGCAAAGGTTTGGAAATCGGCGTTCTTCGCATCGCCGAGGGCGGGGGTGAGTCGAGGAAATACCGTTTTTCGCCGCCTCTGACCGGCCCTCTTCCATCGACCGGTCGGCCAAATGCGTCGAGCACCCTTCCCCGCCAGGAGTCATGCGGCGACAGTTCGATCGCGCCGACGAGACGCACCTTCGAACCGAGGCCGGCAGCGCAGTTGTTCTCGAACGCTTTGATGATGACGCCATGCTGGTCAATTCGCACGACCTGAGCCAGCATCTCGCCACGCATGGTCTCGGTCGCGACGCAATCTCCGAGCTTGACGAACTTCGAAAGCCCGGCAGTCCTGAGGAAGGTTGGCGTCACCTCCACGACTTCCCCGGAAATTGTCACATGGCGTTCGCTGCGGCCGAACATTTCAGCCGAACTCAGTAGCTGTTCGAACTCAGGCATCCTCGTTCACCTGGCGCCAGGGCGAGCCGTCTTCAAGCCCCGCCGAGCGTTCTGATGGCGTCCTTCTGGGCGGAGTCGAGCGTTTCGTTCATCGAACTCACGCTTTCGAAAGAACGCGAGGCTGCGATAAGCTTCGTCAGTTCCGTCACCGGATTGATATTGGCGCCCTCGATGAATCCTTGCGCCAGCCCATTGACCGAGAAATCGAGGATGGGCGTTGCGGGAGTCGAGGGAATGACGCTGGAGTTCGGCCCTCTGGTCAAGGCGGCTCCGGGGTCTATCGAGAATAGGCCGAGAGCCCCAACCTGAGCATCGCGTTGGTTGATCATACCATCGCGGAAAATCGAGGGCGGGCCCGCCGTCGGGTCCAGGGTGATCGGCGAATTGCCGGCGTCCAGGACGGGATAGCCTTCTATGGTCTGGATTTCGCCGGTCTCGAGCATCTTGAGGCGGCCATCGCGTGTGTAGGCGACCCCGCCGGGCGTCCGTATCGCAAGCCAGCCATCGCCCTGCACCGCCACATCGAAAGGGTTATCGGTCTTTGTCAACGGGCCTTGCGCCGTGGAGATAAAATCCTTGCCGGCCGAAGCATAGGCGGTGGGCGTTGGACCGACCTTCGACAGCGTGGTTTCGAAAGAAACGCCACTCGCGCGAAAACCGATCGTGCTCGAATTCGCGACGTTCGTCGCGATCGTGGACATGCGCTTGTCGAGAGCGAGCTGAGACGACAAGGACACATAGTACGACGACAGCATTCGCGATTCTTGTCCTGGTTTCGAGCAGATTGACGACCTCATGGTAAGAGGCCGGCCTTGCGCGAAACTGCGTTGCATATAGCGTCCCGGGACCGCCGTTTAATCCCCGCGCTTACTTAAGGTTACGTTGCGGGCCCGCGGGATTACGACTAAACCCAGTATAGGAGCTGATTCGCGCGACGCGCACATGCAGGTCCATCCGCCGGGAGACGCCGAATGTTAATTATCGTCGATGAAAGGGAAACAGTGACGAGCGCGTATACAAGTCGGTTTAGTCAAGAGGGCGTGTACTCGACGGGTTTTGGTTTTGAGCAGTTCGTGGACTGGGTCGACTCGGCCCGCGAAAAAGACTTGCAGGCAATCGAAGCGTTTTTGATCGGCGACTGTCCCGACAGGGAAGAACTCCCGCGGCTCATCCGCCGGCACTCGCAGGCGCCTGTTATCGCGATGAATGATGCGCTGTCGCTGGAGCAAACGCTCGGCCTGTTCAGCGCCGGCGTGGACGATGTCGTGCGCAAGCCGATTCATGTGCGGGAAATACTTGCGCGCGTTCATGCGATCCGTCGGCGCGCCGACGCCCGGCAAGATTACGCCACCTTCGACCGCATCCAGGTCTTTTTCGATGGCCGCGACCCCGTGATCGACGGCGAGCCCTTTCCCCTGCCCCGCCGTGAGAGGCGCGTCCTCGAACTCCTTGTCCTGAACAAGCGCCGCCGCCTGACGAAGACGCAGGTTTTCAACGCAGTCTATGGGCTGTTCGATGAAGAAGTCGAAGAGACGGTGATCGAAAGCCACATCAGCAAGCTGCGTAAGAAGCTGCGCAAGAAGCTGGGGTACGATCCGATCGATTCCCAGCGGTTCCTTGGATATCTCCTGATCTCGCAGGCCGGAACCGCCGAAAGATAAGCGTCTCTAACCCCAGCAGGAAGGCGCGGGTTTCGCGTCCTCCTGGCTGGCGACGTCGACGAGGAGAGGCGAGCGCGGAGCGCCATTTGCCCTCGCGCGCCTAACGGCCCGATGGTCGACCGCCTCACAAATACTTTGCAAGGCTCAGCTGCTGAATCCGCGCGGTCAACGCGTAGGACGTTTCGATTTGCGTCATCAGATTATTGACGGTGACGCTGGCCTGGGTCGGATCGACGTTCTCCAGCGTTCCGATCTGCGTGCTCAACAGATCCTTCGTTGTGGCCAAATTGTCCTGGGCGCCATGCACGTCGCTTTGCATGACGCCGACTCTCTGCTGCAAATTCGTAAGACCTGAAGCGCCCTGACTAAAATAGTTCGTCGCGGTGGAAACGACGGCCTGGAGCGCGTCTGTGCTCAGATTCTGCAGATTGAGGTCGGACAGCATGGAATAGCCCGCCGCGAGCTTCTGCATCGCCGACTCGTTGGCCGTCACAGACGTGTCGCTCGTCCGGGTGAGCGAAATGCGGTTTTGAAGCGGCTGGTCCGAGGCGGATGACCAATTGGCCGTCCAGTTCGCCGCCGAGAACAAATTTGCCATCGGTCCGGACAGAAAGGCGCTCATTTGCGCCCCTGTTATCGTGGAGACGCGGGGGTCCGAGGGAGGAAAACCGAAGGCGCTGGTAAAAGCCCCTTCAAGCGCAGATTTTGCAGCGCTCGTCGGGTTCCCGAAATAATCGGCGATCGGCGGCTTGTCGCCATTAACGCCGCCGAATACCGGAACGCCGCCGTCCGAGACATTCAACGTTGATATCATATCCCCTAGCGAGCTTTTCGCCTGCTGGGTAAATCCTGCGGCGTCCACGATCCCGCCTTGGGCCGGGACCAGCGCCTTCAGCATGTCCTGTGCGTCGGTTGAAAGCTTCTGCAGAGAGGTTTGCGTGACCGCGAGGCGCGACGAAACGACGTTGTTGCTCGTGGTGACGGCGTCTATGTCGGACATGCTCAGATGCATGGACGAGTCTCTGGTGAATTGGGAGCCGAGGTCCCCAACCAGATCGGCATGCTGGCCCGTCGTCACCTCCTTTTGAGCGACCGAGAGGCGCTTCTGCAAACCGACGATCGAGCTCGTTAGGGCATTCGACATTGACGCCGTGGAAACTCCTGAGATCATCGATCATTCCTCATGGTCTGATGGCGCTGAATAGGGACGTGTAGAGCGAATTTATCGTCGCCAGCAGTTTGGCCGTCGCCTGATATGAGTTTTCCAGATCCAGCATTTTCGCCATTTGGCTGTCGAGGTTCACGCCAACCGCGTTGGACAACGCCTCCGTGCTCTGGCTGAGCATCGCCTGCTGATAAGTGTTGGCGCTGTTCGCCTGTTGTTTTTGCGCGGCTAGCCAACCATCCGACAGGGTCGCAAAATCGGTTAACGACGCATTTGCGCTCAGGCCCGCGTTCGGATCGAAAGATTGCGCGGTTGAGAGAGACGCGATCAACTGCTGGATGCGCCCCGTAAAGAGCGTCCCGCCCGAGCTGTTGTAATTATAGGCGGGATTTCCCGGATTCGAGATTCCGCCATCGCGTATGCGCGTCGGATCGCCGCCCTGGCTGGGATCCACATTGGCGTTCACCTGGATCTGCCCAGCCAGGCCAGGGATAACGGTAGCGCCAGGCACGCCCGTGGCGCCTGGATATGTGAATAGCCCCGGAAGAGGCGGCGCGCCGGCGCCGGTCTGATCGCTCTCCGAAAACGCCGAGACGAGGCCCCGCGCGATCTCGTCCAGCTGGCTTTGATAGGCCGGGGCAATATTGTCCCTCAACTGGGTCAGCCCCGCGAGGTTTCCGGAATGTATGCTGGTCGCGAAATCGCTCTTGCCGGTGACTTGCACGCCGTCGACATAGACGGCGTTTCCGGCGGCGCCGGCCGAAAGAGCAGGGTTAGCCTGGAAGGTCACCGAGCGCGGCGTGGTTTCGAAAAGCGTCACGCCGCTGTCGGTATAGATCATCATATCGTTATTGGGGCGGACGACAGTCCTGATCCCGATCTCGGAAGAGAGCTGAGTCAGAAGCGTGTCTCTCTGATCGAGCAAATCGGTAACATCCGCTTTCTGACCAGTGCCCGAAACGATCTGATTGTTAACGTCCTCGAACTTGCTGAGAATCGAATTTATATTTGCAACCGAGCCCGCAATCTTTTGATCTGCATCCTGGCGCACCCCTTGCACCAGAGTTGTGGCGCTGTTCAGCGAGTTGGCCAGGTCCTTGGCTGCGGTAACGACGCCGGTCGCGGTCGTCGTATCTGCCGGCGAAGCATCATAAAGCTGCAGGGCGGACGAGAGCTTGCCTATAAAAGAAGATGGCGACGAGCCGGCGCCATTGCCGTCTGTATTCAGCAGTTGGGCAATGCGGGCGAGGCCGTCGTTGACAACGGACGACTGCGCTCCGCCGGAGGTCGCCTCGAGCTGGCTCCTGAAAAGCGCCGGGTTCGTTGCGCGCGTGACGCTGTCCACTTCAGCGGAGCCGACGGAGCCCGTGCTCGTCTGCGCGATGCGCGCAGAATAGCCGGGCGTGTTGGCGTTCGAGACGTTACGCGAGAGGATGCCGATCTCTTTAGAGATCGTTCCAAGCGAGGTATTCGCTATCATTCCCGCGATCGAAAGAGTCATGGCGTTCCCATTCGCTTGAACAGCGGAGCGAGGCTCGAAGGCTCCTGAGCCGAGTGAGGCGCAAGAAGTGATTCGACTGGGGAGAGAATTGCGGCGCGTTATCTTCGTCGGCGCCAGCCGAGGCCACCCGTGCTGGAAACGCGACGAACGCCGCCTTCATGGCGGCCGCCCGGATCAGGACCGAAGGGACTGCTTACTTGGTCTCGATCTCCGCTCGCCTATCTAGGCCGCGACCTCTTAACAGTCTGTTTAACATGGAATGAGATTGCTGTTTTTCGCCCGGCTTTCCCGAAGCTTACGGCGCCTTGCCACGAGGCGCTCAGACGCGTTCAATATGCGCCGCCAGTGCGATAGGAATGAACGGCAATCTGATTCTCTGTCTTGAACCCAAGACCGTGAGAGCCGCCATGCGAAAGCCCGCGCCTTCCGACAAGACCCCGACTGTTTCCAATAAGGGAATCGCTTCCTCGACGACAGGCGGCGAACGGCAGACGCCCGTCGCAGAGCGGGCCTTGCATGTCGCGACAATAGGACTCGCCGTCGGGGCAACCGCTTTCGCTGCGCAAATGATCAGCGATTCGAATCGCGTCCCCACCTTCGCCGGTTCGGAACACCTGATGATATTCGCCCGGCCGGCTACGCTCATCGCCGCGCGCCGCAACCCGGATAATCCCGCGTTGGTCGCCGCAAACAAGAATGGCATCGACTACAACCCCGTCGGCGGCCTCGGGAACAGGCAAGCCGCGCCCGCGCGGAAGGACTTGCTCGATTACACGGTCATCGAGGCGGATCAGGGCTGGGCGCTCATAAAAGATACTCGGGGGTGGCAGACGCGCGTCACGAAAGGACAGTTGGTGACGGGCCTCGGCAGGATCGAGGACATTCGTAGAGAGGGCGACCGCTGGGCGGTCATCACGCCGCACGGTCGGCTTCTGGAAGCCCCCAGGGAAAATTGAACGCAGGCTCGCGAGCCCTGCGACAAAATAGGCAAGAATAGCTAAGCTCCGGGCCTTTCAAACAGTTAAGTTACAGCTGCCTTTATGGGCGCCAGCCTGTCGCTTCTACAAGCTTGACAATTTTCTGACATGTTTACCTAATTGATACCAAATGGATGTTTTCACTGCCTAATTAGGCATCACGCCTGTCTCCCGCGCCGAATGTGATCGGCCCCGGTTGCAAATCTGGTTGCAATCGGTCCTTCAACTCACACGAGGCGGTTCATGGCCCAGTCTCCTGCACAAAATACGACCGGCGCGTCATTTGCGTTCGCGATGGACGAACGCTTGGCTTTCATTGGCGTCGACGAGCGTTCGAAGGCGCGATTGCGGGAGCTGAAGCCTATCTTGGACGTCGCGCTCGACCCGGCTCTGACCGCCTTTTACGAGAAGGTTCGGGCAACGCCCGAGACAAGGCCGTTTTTCAGGGACAACCAACACATGTCCGCTGCAAAAGGCCGGCAGCAGCAGCATTGGAGCCTGATCGCCGATGCGCAATTCAGCGAGTCTTATGGACAGGCCGTTCACGCGATCGGCAAGGCGCATGCCCGGCTGGGTCTCGAGCCGCGGTGGTACATCGGCGGCTACGCTCTCATCCTGGAGCGCCTGATTCATGCAGTCGTAAAGGAGCGCTGGCCGCGGTTCGTCTATCGCGGCCAAAATCAAGCCGACGAATTGGCAAACGCGCTATCGATCCTCGTGAAAGCGACCCTCCTCGACATGGACCTCTCGATTTCTGTCTATCTTGAGGAGCTCGAAGCCAAGCGCCGGCAGGAAGAAGAGCTTCGCGCCGCGGAGGAAAAGCACCGGGCCGAGGCTCTTGCCGCGATGAGTCGCGCGCTCGATGAGCTCGCAGACGGAAATCTAGGAATTAGAATCGAGACAGAGCTTTCGAGCGAATTCGAGAAGCTGAAGTCCGAGTTCAACGACACTGTTGAGAAGTTGCGCGAGGCTTTCAGCGTGGTTTCAGCGTCCGTTTCGGTCATCGAAACCGCAACGAACGAGATCGGGACCGCGGCCGACGACCTTTCCCGTCGCACGGAGTCGCAAGCGGCAGGTCTGGAAGAATCTTCAGCCGCCCTCGCCGAAGTGACCACCACGATCAAAGCGACGGCGGCGAGCACTCAAAACGCCAATGAAATCGTGTCGGCCACGAAGGCGGATGCGGAAAAGGGCGGGGAAGTCATTGTCGCCGCGATCGAGGCGATGGCGCAGATCGAGAAGGCGTCCAAAGACATCGCCCAGATTATCGGCGTGATCGACGAAATTGCATTCCAAACGAATCTCCTCGCGCTCAACGCTGGCGTCGAAGCGGCGCGCGCGGGCGAGGCTGGCAGAGGCTTCGCCGTGGTCGCTTCCGAAGTCCGCGCGCTCGCCCAGCGCTCCGCCGACGCAGCCAAGGAGATCAAGGGCCTGATCTCCGCATCCAATTCGGCGGTCGCGCAGGGCGCGAGCCTCGTCAGCGAGACCGGCCAATCGCTCAAAGCGATCGTTTCCCATGTGGCCGAAGTCGCGACAGTGGTTGCAAGCATCGCTGAAGGCACCAAAGAGCAGGCCTTGGCCCTGAGCCAGGTGACCGAGGCCATCAATCAGATGGATCAAATGACGCAGCATAACGCCGCGATGGTCGAGGAAACGACTGCCGCGACAAAAAACATGAGTCAGGAAACCGAACGGCTGGCTAGCGCCGTCAGACGATTCGATATCGGGCAGCCGCCGGCGGCGCGCGCCGCCGCCGCCCGGCCCCAGCCGACGCGCCGGCCTTCGGCGCCCGCTCTCAAGACCCGCGGCTCGGCGCTTCCCGCACGGGATGTCAAGCTCGAAGATGATGGCTGGGAACAGTTCTAGCGCGCTTTCCGCTCGCATGGAATCATGCGAGCGACAGGAAGCCGCGCAAGCTCAAAAGTCTGCGCGCATTCTTATCTTTTTCTGTGGAATGCGCTCAAATCGACGGAAAGCTATGCCAGAACGATTTAGGAGCCAGTCCAACATCGGCGCGCCAACTTCGGTGCGCCGTTGCTTGCCTGCCTTCCCTATGACGATAGCCGGTTGATGTTTGCGCGTTGTTCAAACGGGTTTCGACATCGCTTGCAAAACAAAGCTCCGCTCAAAGCGGAAATCTCAAAACTCTTCCCAGTCGAACTCTTCGGCCTCCTGAACGTCGAGCTTCGGCGCAGCGGCGCCGGCGACGTATTCACGCCGAAACTTATCCCGGATGACAACTGCGCCCTCTTGCTTGCGAAGATTGAAACTTCCAACAGAGCGCGCAAGCTCCTTGGCTTCCTGACGAAGGCTATGGCTTGCAGCCGTCGTTTCCTCGACCATGGCGGCGTTCTTTTGCGTATCCTGGTCCATCTGCCCGACAGCAATATTGATCTGTCTGATGGCGGCGGCTTCTTCGCCGGCGCTCGCGGCGATTTCGGAGACCATCGAGCTGATCGACATGACCTCGGAAGCGATTCGCTCCAGCGCTTCGCCGGTTGAATTCACCAGTTTCACGCCGTCGGCGACCTCGACTTTCGAGGACCAGATCAGAGTCTTGATTTCCTTTGCGGCTTCCGCCGATCGCTGCGCGAGCGCGCGCACCTCGGAGGCGACGACGGCGAATCCTCTGCCGGCCTCTCCTGCGCGCGCCGCCTCGACGCCAGCATTGAGCGCCAATAGATTCGTCTGGAAGGAGATCTCGTCGATGAGACCGATGATGCTCGCAATGTCGTTCGAGGACTTCTCGATGCGCGCCATTGCCCCGGTCGCTCTCTGGACGATCGCGCCGCTGCTTTGCGCCTCCGACCTTGTTATCTCGACCATGCCCTGCGCGCGTTTGGCGGAGTCGGCGTTTCTGTTGACGGCCGTCATAATCTCTTGCAAGGCGGCTGCGGCTTGCTCGAGGCTCGCCGCCTGCTGCTCCGTGCGTCGCGACAGATCGTCTGCCGCCGAAGCGATTTCCGCGCTCGACGAAGAGATAAGGCCCGCGCCGTCCCGCACCTTCGTCAGCGCTGCTTCCAGCTTTTCGAGGGCGGCGTTGAAATCGTCTTGCAAACGCCGATAGGCGGCGGGAACGCCTTGGGTCAACCGGAACGAGAGATCGCAGTCGGCGATCCGCGCAAGTCCAGCCCCCAGCGCCTCGATGAAAGACTCTTGCTCTGCCGCGACCGCCGCTCGTTCGGAGTCGCTGCGCATGCGTTCCGCTTCGATAAACGCCTGCTGCTCGGCGGCCTTGCTCTGCGCTTGCTGCCTTTCTTTCGCGATCAGGCGGAACTTCCGGTAGGTCACTCCTAGGCGGCCGAGTTCATCGGTTCGCCCCGCCTCGTATACATCGTAGTTCAGGTCTCCCTCTACGAGGCGCGAAAAGGTGAATGTGATCCAATCCAAAGGCTGCGCGACCCAGCGCCTCGTCAGCCAGTAGGCAAATCCAATGGTCGCTGCGACGATCGCCACCGCCAGGAGCGCGGCAAGTTGCGCACGCGAGCGCAGGCCATCGAGCGTCAGCGCCGCCGCCGCCTTGCTGCTTTCGATCCGCTTGCGAAGCGCGTCGACCTCAGCCTTCGTATTGTCGAGCGCCGTCTGGGCGGAGAGCGCGAGCTGATCGAATTTGAGCTTTCCATCGGCGGGACCGCCGGCATTGCTTGTTTTGGCGCTTTCCACCGCTTTAGCAGCAAGAGCGACAATGCTTTTTTCGGCCTGGGTCAGCGAGCGGACAAGATCCGGGCTCTCGAGGGCCTTCGCCGCTTCTAGCGCCGCTTTCAGATGAAGAGAGAAATTCTTGGAATGCCACCCAAAATCGTGGAAGGCGTTTTCCAGCCCTTGCTGGTCGTGAGACGCCAGGAAATCGAACAGCGATAGTCGAGCCTGCGCGATGTCGTATCTTGCCGCTTGCCGCATCTCCACGAGCTGCGAAAAAAAGCGGTCCGCCTTTGTCGATTTTTGCTCCTGGGCGGCTGACGCCTCGGCCTCCTGGCGGACCGCCAGAAGCGCGTATGCCGAAAACGAAAGGTCGATCAGCGCCAGGGTGACGAAAAGCGAGATAGCGGCTCGGGAAAGGTTTCCGGCGAACCAATCGCGAAGCGTTGAGGCCATCGGGGCTATTCCTCTTTGGGAGGTCTCCAGAGACGAAGGCGCCGGCTATATCTGAAACGGACGCAGCCGGGCGCTTCTCGCGCGCGCGTTGCGCGCGATCTTCATCGCCGCGATCGTCGGGGTTCAAATGCGTCCTGCAACGCGCTTCCTGTCGCGCCCACTCCGATCTCTCCTCCTATTGGGTAAGGAGCGTTCGAGGGCGTCTGGCAGCTGATCCGGTTAAGGGGAATAGGCGCGAATGCGTTGCGACACCCCGTCAGTGACCGGGCCTTCGGCAATGCGTTTTTCGATTGTCCTTGACGCCGCATGCTCCAGCGCGCCGCTGTCGCCGCTTCGACCGTAAATCTCGTTCATCTCGTCGATGAATTTTTTCATCGCCTGCGCGGCGCGGTACTCAGGCAGCTTGCTGAGCTCTTCGTACATCTCTTGCCGCATCTGCTTCAACTGGGAGATCGTATTCATCTGAAGATCCCTCTTGGAATTTCAGCCGCAAGATACCGGCGCGTCCTCGCGCGAAGCTGACTCCTTATGCGCTTTAACCCCCCATAGATTTTCAGGGGTTAGTTTCCAGCCGCGAGTTGAGGGGTAAAGGCATGCCGTCTTTTGGCCAGATCCGGCAAAATGTCGAAAGGCAGCGCGCGGCCGAGAACCGCGAGCGCGCGGGTTATTTCGCCGAGCGCTGGAACGCCAGTCTGGAAATCTTTGAAACTCGCGCGCCGTCGGGAAGATTCGAGCAGGTTCAGTGGGTGCGCGCGCTCGGCAAAATCGCAACTGGCTTCGGGGAACCGCAAAATGAAGCGCAGGCAAGAGCCCGTCGGGATTTCCGGACCCTTTGCAGGATCAATATGTCCGCCCTTCGCGCCCGCTTGCCGGAAGCCGCGGCAGGCTTGCGGCAAATGGCGCAAGCTACGGCGTTGCTCGTTCCCGATCGCTTGAGCGCGCACCTTATCGCGGATCAGATCGCGAGAAGTCTGGGCCCGCATCGAGGCGCGTGAACAAAGCTATTCGCTGTCGCGAGCAAGCCTGGCCAAGGCGAAACGAACCAGCTCCGACGCTGCAGGGTCATCGATCAGATCCACCGCCTCAAAAAGAACGAGGATAGCCGCTTGCTTTCGATCCAGCGGCGCGCTGGATCGAATCACATCGCTCCCATTCCGAGCCGCGCGGAGCGCCTGGGTCTTTCTTGTGCTTTTCATCTCAGTCTTCCTTCTCGATGTCCCAGCGCGTTAACCATTAATTAACCAAACTTGCGTGGAGCTTTCGATTCGGACGCTCTCAAAAGAGAGCACCAAGCCTGCGTCCCTGACTTCTTGGCCCTGGGCGCGCATAAAAATCCACGCGCGATCAAATAGCTAGCGCGGCAGCCCGCCTTCTTGCCGCGCGCCGCCGCGCAGCGCTAGGATGAGCGCCGCTTGCCGCTCGAGCAGAGAAAATTTTAGGGGAGGAGCGATCGTGACGCTTCGTCTTGCCGTGACGGGCCTCAAAGGCCAGGTTGTCAGCGCTTTGATCGAGCGGTCCCCAAAGGACGTAGAAGTCATTGCGCTCGGCCGCCCCCAGCTGGATCTCGAATTGCGCGGAGCCGTGCTCGCGGGCCTTCGTCACGCGCGCTGCGACGCGATTATCAACGCGGCCGCCTATACGGCTGTCGATAAGGCGGAGAGCGAGCCCGACGTCGCCATGCGCATCAATGGCGAGGGCGCGGGTCACGTGGCCGAGGCGGCTGCCGAGCTCGGCGCGCCCCTGCTGCATCTTTCGACAGATTATGTGTTCGATGGCCTTCTCGATCGTCCCTATCGTGAAGACGATCCGACGGGGCCCGCTGGAGCCTATGGGCGCTCCAAGCTTGCAGGCGAAGAAAAGATCGCTGCGACTCATGGCAACCACGCCATTTTACGGACCGCTTGGGTCTACAGCCCATTTGGAAGCAATTTCGTCAAAACCATGTTGAGGCTCGGCGAAACGCGGGACGAAGTCCGCGTCGTTGCGGATCAGATCGGCAATCCGACCAGCGCCATAGACATCGCCGACGCGCTTCTCCTCATCGCGCGGCGTCTCGTCTCGGATGCTTCTCCTTCGCTCCGCGGGGTGTTTCATCTGACCGGCTGCGGCGATGCAAGTTGGGCCGATGTCGCTGAGGCGGCCTTTGAGACGAGCTTAGCGTCCGGCTACAAGCCTGTTCGCGTGACGCGCATCACGACGGCCGATTATCCCACCCCGGCGCGCCGGCCCGCCAATTCTCGCCTGGATAACAAGAAGCTGACAGCGCGCTATGGGGTCACTCTCCCTCCGTGGCGCCAATCTTTGGATAGCTGCGTCAACCGCCTGCTGCAGACGCGGGAATACCGATAACGCAATCGGCGGCGCGCCGGCTGCTTTGCTCACACATCGCCAAGCGTGCGTCAGGCGCTTCTCGACGGCCGGTTGTTGCGCCGGCACGCACACTTGCGCCGGAACGATGAGATGGTTGTGCCGTTTCATGGTCGGGGGCGTGGATCTCGCCGCGCGCGGCGCGACCGATGCGGAGTTTCGAGATGGCCCAGACCGTGGCGGATTTCTTCTGGAGTCGCATGTCCGAATGGGGCATACGCCGGATCTATGGCTATCCTGGCGACGGCATCAATGGGCTCCTCGGCGCGCTCGATCGGGCCGGAGACAGGTTCGAGTTCATACAGACAAGGCACGAAGAGCTCTCCGCCTTCATGGCCTGCGCGCATGCAAAATTCACAGGCGAAGTCGGCGTTTGCCTCGCCACCTCCGGGCCAGGCGCTATCCATCTCCTCAACGGATTGTATGACGCGCGTCTCGATCACCAGCCGGTTGTCGCGATCGTCGGCCAGCAGGCGCGCACGGCCCTTGGCGGGCACTACCAGCAGGAAGTCGACCTGATCTCGCTGTTCAAGGATGTCGCGGGCGATTTCGTCCACATGGCGACGGTTCCCGCACAGGTCCGGCATCTGATCGATCGAGCCGTGCGCATCGCAAAGGCGGAGCGAACCGTAACCTGCATCATCATGCCGAAAGACGTTCAGGACGCCGACGCCGTCGACCCGCCGCCGCGTAAGCATGGAACGGTGCATTCCGGCGCGGGCTTCAGCGCGCCGATCATCCGTCCTTCGCAGAAGGATTTGCAAAGGGCCGCGGACGCGCTCAACGCAGGCGAGAAGGTGGCCATGCTCATCGGAGCCGGCGCTTTGAACGCCATCGACGAGGTGATCGAGACAGCCGAACGCCTCGGCGCGGGCGTCGCCAAGGCGTTGCTCGGCCGCGCCGCTATTCCGGATACGCTCCCTTACGTCACGGGGGCGATCGGCCTGCTCGGAACCCGACCCAGCTATGAGCTCATGGCGGGCTGCGACACACTTTTGATGGTCGGCTCCGCCTTCCCTTATTCCGAGTGGCTGCCGGAAGAGGGACAAGCCAGAGGCGTGCAGATCGACATCGACCCGAAGATGATCAACATCCGTTATCCGATGGAGGTGAGCCTCGTCGGCGACAGCGCCGAAACGCTGCGCGCCCTATTGCCTCTCCTCGAGCAAAAGACGGATCAGTCCTGGCGTCAACAGATAGAGGATAGCGTCGCCAGATGGTGGGAGGTGCTCGAGCGACAAGCCATGCAATCGGGAAATCCGATAAACCCGCAGCGCGTGTTCTGGGAATTGTCGCCGAAATTGCCCGATGAGTGCATCCTGACGGGCGACTCCGGATCGGCCACCAATTGGTTCGCGAGAGACTTGAAGCTTCGTCGTGGAATGAGCGCTTCGCTGTCGGGCGGCCTCGCGACGATGGGCCCGGGGGTTCCTTACGCCATCGCGGCGAAGTTCGCTCATCCCCACCGCCCGGTTATCGCGCTTGTCGGAGACGGCGCGATGCAGATGAACGGAATGAACGGTCTGATCACGATCGGCAAATATTGGCGGCAATGGTCGGATCCGCGATTGATCGTGCTCGTGCTGAACAATCGCGATCTCAACCAGGTGACCTGGGAGATGCGCGTCATGTCTGGCAATCCCAGATTCGAGGCTTCGCAGGAGGTTCCGGATGTTCGCTATTCCGAGTATGCGAAGCTCATCGGGCTCGAGGGAATCTTCGTCGATCATCCCGATCAACTCGCGAACGCCTGGGACGAAGCGCTAAAGTGCGACAAACCGGTCGTCCTGGAGGCGATCACCGATCCCAACATCCCGCCCCTGCCGCCTCACATCAGCTTCGAGCAGGCGAAGAACTTTGCGACCACCTTGATCAAGGGCGACCCGGACGAGATCAGCCTCGTTTCGAAATCGCTGAAGGCCTTCGCGGCCGAGGTGCTGCCGGGGTAGAGCAACGGGCGGCGACCTCATGGACGCCGCCGATCTGCCGAAGCGGGTGGATGATCTGGTCCGCCCGCGGTTCCCCGCTTGGCAGCTCGCGGGCGCCTCTCATTCGTGATGGTGACCTTGTTCCTGATGCTGACCCTGCTCAAGCCCAGCCGATTTGCCGAATTGCTTTTCCATTGTCGCGAATTCTTCGGCCGACAGGTTCGGCAAACGCCGAACGAATCCCACGACGTCCCAGATCAGCTCATCCCGGTGCGTGGGCCCGAACGCGGGCATGCCGGTCATTTTGACGCCGTTCTTGATGATCCAGAACAGCTCGGCGTTGTTCCACCGTTTCGCCCACTCCGCCAGCTTGGGTGGGTTCGGCCGCAGGCCCTTGCTGATATCGGTCCGCTCCTTCCCCGGAGCCGCGTGGCAGATGATGCACATCTCATCGTACTGCTTGAAACCCTCTCTCACCTGCTCCTCGCTCCAGGTCTCGCGGGACTCGTTGCCAGCGTGGGCTTCGACCGAATAGCGCATCGTCGAGCTCAGGATCAGCTCCTCCAGCGCCGTATGCGGCACGGTCGCTGCGACGTCGTAAACGCCGCTCAAGATCACCACGGTTGCGGCGAGCGCGACGACCACGAACGCTGCAATAAAGCCGGCAAGAAATTTCACGATCTGGCTAACGCTCCGTGCTCGATAGTCGATGCTGGCCCGCATCGCGGCCTCAAATAGCGCCCCGCCCGCCGTTATCTACCGGCACGACCGCCCAGGCGAATGTGGGCCCGCCAGCCTAACAAGCAAGCTGGTCGTGGCGTGGCTCTTACACACAAACAATCTTGGGGCCGAGAACTCTCGATGGCGGTAGGCTCACTTCCTCCCGAAAAGCTTCTCAATGTCCGCGAGCTTCAGCTCCACATAGGTCGGCCGTCCATGATTGCACTGCGCCGCGCCGGGCGTGGTCTCCATCTCGCGCAGCAACGCATTCATTTCGGCGGGACTCAACCGCCGGCCCGCGCGCACGGAATGGTGGCAGGCGCAGGTCGCGAGCACATGGTCGAGGCGTCGCGAGAGGCCCCTAGAGTCTCCTTCTTCTGCCAGGAGATCGGCAATGTCCTCGACGAGACGCTTGTGATTCACCTCGCCGAGAATCGCCGGCGCCTCGCGCACCAGCAACGCGCCTGGGCCAAAGGGTTCGACCACGAGGCCAAGCGCGGCGAGCTCCTCGAAGGCGCTCGAAAGCGCATTCATCCGCGTTTCGTCGAGATCCACCACGACGGGGATAAGCAGCATCTGCCGCGCGACGCCCGTTTCTTCCCGCTGCTTCTTGAGCTTCTCATAGACGAGCCGTTCGTGCGCGGCGTGCTGGTCGACGATGACGAGGCCGTCATGCGTCTGCGCGATGATATAGGTCTCATGCAGCTGCGCGCACGCGGCTCCGAGCGGGGCGTTGTCCAACACTTCTGTCGACGCCTCATGCGGGCGGGCCATGGGCGCGCCGGTGTGGAAGGCCGATTGCGGCGCCTCCGTGAAATTGCTTGGCGCATAAGGAGATTGCGCAACGCTCCAGTTGGCGGGCGGCGGCGCGTGGCGCGGCGAGACGTCGTGCGGACCGCTGTAGCGCGCGAGCATGTCGATCGCAGCGCGCGCGTTCGTATTGGCGCTGCGGTGGCTCTTTTCCACGAGCGCCTGCTTCAAGGCGCCGACAACGAGGCCGCGCACAAGGCCGGGATCGGCGAAGCGCACTTCCGCCTTCGCGGGATGGACGTTCACATCGACGATGCGGGGATTGCAGTCGATAAAAAGCGCCACGACCGGGTGGCGATCATGCGCGAGAAAATCAAGGTAAGCAGCGCGAATGGCGCCGGCAAAGAGCTTGTCCCGCACCGGCCGCCCATTGATATAGACATATTGCGCCTGCGCATTGCCGCGATTGTAAGTGGGTAAGCTCGCGAGCCCCGTGAGCCGCACGCCTTCGCGCTCGGCTTGAAGCGCAAAAGCATTGGCGCGAAATTCCTCGCCCAAAACCTGCGCGATGCGCCTTGCGTTGTCCTCGCCGCAGGCGGGATAGTCGAAAAGCGCGCCGCCGTCCGTGGAGAGTGCGAAGCGCACGGTGGGATGCGCCATGGCGAGGCGCTTGACCACATCGACGACGGCCGCCGTCTCTGTGCGCTCGGCTTTTAAAAATTTCAGCCGCGCCGGCGTTGCGGCGAACAGCGCACGGGCTTCGATGCGCGTGCCGCGCGGCCAGCTCGACGCTACAAGCCCCCGCTTTTCGCCCGCTTCCACGCGAATGGAAAAACCATGCGGCGCGTTTTTCGCGCGCGTATCGATGGTGAGATCCGCGACGGCGGCGATGGAAGGAAGCGCCTCTCCGCGAAAGCCGAGCGTCGCGATATGGGTGAGATCGCCATCCGGAATTTTCGAGGTCGCGTGACGTTCGACCGCAAGCGCGAGATCGTGTTCGTCCATGCCGCAGCCATCGTCGATGACGCGGATGAGCTTGCGGCCGCCTTCTTCTATGGCGACGTCGATGCGGCTCGCACCGGCGTCGAGCGCGTTCTCGACCAATTCCTTTACGGCCGAGGCCGGCCGCTCGACGACTTCGCCGGCGGCGATGCGATCGACGAGAATGGGGTCGAGGCGGCGGACGGGCATAGGCGCCTACCGTGTCGCGCCCGGCTTCCACAACACGTCGCCCCTCTCGCGGTTCACGAAGCGCGACGCGACGAAGAGGAAGTCGGAGAGGCGATTCACATAAGCGAGCGCCGTGGGCGACAGCTCCTCGCCTTGAGTCTCCATGAGCGTCACCATCACGCGCTCGGCGCGGCGGCAGATCGTTCGGGCCATGTGCAGATGCGCGGCCGCCGGCGCGCCGCCCGGCAGCACGAAGGAGCGCAAGGGCGCGAGATCGGCGTTGAGTTCGTCGATCTCCTTTTCAAGCCGCTCCACCTGCGAGGGAAGGATCACCAGCCGCATCGCCGGGTCGATGGGTTTCGCCGGATCGTGCGGCGTCGCAAGCTCGGCGCCGAGATCGAAGAGATCGTTCTGAATGCGCGCCAGCATGGCGTCGAGCGTAGCGTCGCGCGCTTCGATAGCGAGCCGCGCCACGCCGATCGCGGCGTTGGTCTCGTCGACGGCGCCGTAGGCCTCGACGCGAATATCGTCCTTGCGGCGGCGCGCGCCGGTGGCGAGCGAGGTCGCGCCCTTGTCGCCGCCTCGGGTGTAAATCCGGTCCAGCTTGACCATGTTGGTCAGCGCCCCTTGAAGTAGAGTGCGGCGAGCGCGATGATGAGCGCGAGGAACTGCAGCCCGACGCGCCAGCGCATCAGGGTCTGTGAGCGCTGCATGGCCCCGGCGCCGCCGCGAAACATATTGATGAAGCCCGCGATGAGCACGAGAAAAACCGCCACCGCGGCGACGAGGACCAGAATATTCGACAAGGCGATCAACTCCCCGGCAAGTTAAGCGTGTGGAAGTAGAGAAACGCCTGCGAAAGGGCAAGGCGCGTAGAGCAAGGATGATCGGGCGAAGATCAATCTGGCGCGGACGGCCACAAATACCTCCCCTTTACGGGGAGGTCGGCGGCCATAGGCAGCCGGGTGGGGTTCTCGCGCCAAAGATAGTGATGCGGATTGGACCCCACCCGACGCAGCTTCGCTGCGCCACCCTCCCCGTAAAGGGGAGGGATTGCTCACGATCAGCCTCCGCCTCGTTTTCACCGTTGCAGCAACCTCTGTAGATAATCGAGCTCCTCCGCGGGGCGCTCGGGCTGGCCGAGGCGGCGGCGCAGCTCTTCCTGCACGCGATGCGCGCGCTGCGCCGGCGGAAGGCCGAGCGGATCATATTTCTCGCGGGAAGCGCGTTGGCCGCCGGAGGAACGTCCGAGCGGATCGCGCCCCTGCCCGTAACGCCCGCGCGCCCGGCCGTGGCCCTTGCCCTGACCCTCCTGCCCCTCTTCGCCTTCCTGTCCCTCGCCGCGCATCTGCTCGGCGAGCTTGTCGGCGCCCTTGCGCAGCGCTTCGACCGCGCGGCCCTGCGCGTCCACGGCCTTGCCGCGGCCTTCTCCGCCGGACTTAAGGGCCTCCTCCGCTTCCTTCATCGCCTTGCGGGCGTCGTCGAGCTCTTGGCCGGCCTCGCCCGCATCGCCCTTGAGCGCGTCTTGCTGGCGTTCCAGCTTGTCGCGCAAGGCCTGCTGGCGCTGGCGTTCCTGGCTCGCATCGTCAGCGGCCTGCGGTTGACCCTTCTTGCCGCCGCGCTGCTGCGGCTTGCCCGCGTCGTCGTCGGACGGGTTCTTCATTCCCTGGAAAGTGTCGTCGCGCAGACGCTGCTCTTCGCGGGCAAGCTGGTCGAGTTCGCCCAGCGCCCGCTGCATCTCGCGCTGGCGCTTCTGGCGGGCGGCGTTCTGCGGCCCGCCTTCCTCGGCGGTCTGGGCGTTTTCCATAACGTCCTGCAATTCGTCGAGGAGTCGTTGCGCTTCCGCCATGTCGCCGGATCTCATCGCCTTTTCGATGTCGTCGAGCATGGATTGCAGATCGTCGGCCGTAAGGCTGTCGGGGTTTCCAGCGCTTTCGCGGGGCTCGCCGGGCGCATGCGCGCGCGCGCCGAGCTGTTCGAGGAATTTGTCGAGCGCGGCGCGCAGCTCCTGCGAGCGCTTGGCGATTTCCTCCTCGCTCACGCCGCGCGCCATGGCCTCGCGCAGCGCCTGTTCGGCGGCGCGCAGATCGCGTTCGGCCTGCGACGTGTCGCCGTCTTCGAGGGAAAGCGCCATCGCCCAGAGCATATCGGCGACGCCCCGCAATTCATCGTCGGTGCGTCCGCCTTCGAGGCTTCGGCGCGCGGCGCGCAAGCCGAGGTAGATCGAAGACGGCGTTTCGAAAACCTCGGGCGCGATCGACAGCGCCTCGAGCGCCGCGCGCACATTGGCGCGTTGCTCGGGATCGAGCGCGAGAATGCGCCGCTGCTCGACAAGGGCCCTTGCGAGCGGCTTTGTAAACCGGCGCTGCGGGAGGATTGCCTCGATTGCGTCGGAGGCCCCTTCGTTGCCGGCGGCGTCTTTCGCCTCGAGCCGCATGGTCGCTTTGGCGCCCGCGTAGGGGCTGTCGGCGAGATCGAGAGTCGCCTGGCCCGCGCCAAGGCCGCCGGCCCCCGCCGGCAGAGCGAGCGGCAGGCGTGGCGGCTCGTAAAGCGCGCGGCCGCCCCCTGGCTTGGTGAACACGGCCTCGGCGCTGACGACCCCATAGTCGTCCTCGGCGCGATAGGAGAGCGTCATGCTGCCCCGCGCATTGTTGCGCGGCTTGCCCGTGAGCGCGATCGCCGGCGGGCGGTCCGGAACTGCGGCGACCTGGAAAGTGCGGCCGTCCGGCAGATAGAGCTGCGCGGGTCCGGCGAGCGTGAATTCGCGTTCCTTCTTGTCTGGCGTCTGGATCGGCGCAAGCCCGCCATCGACGGAAACATTGGCCTCTGCCGGCCGCAGCCGCAGCGTCGAATGCACCGGCGCTTCGACCGCGCCGCTCTCTTGCGCCAGGACGATCGGCGGACGCCCTGTATAGGCCGGCGGATCGAACCAGGCGTCGATGCGCTGCGCAGGGCCAAGGAAATGGACAGCCCGCCAATCGAAGGCGGCGGCGAGCCGGGCGCCCTTCTCGTCGCCCGCGACGAAGCCGGCGGCGATGGCGGCGACGAGCGCCAGGGCGCGCAAGGCATAGGGGTCGCGCTCCGGCAGGCGCGGACGCGGCCGTGTGACGGGCGTGGCGGCCAGCGCGGCTTCGAGCCGTTTGCGGTGCAAGGCCCAGAGGGCGGCGGTGGCGGGATCGGCGCCTTGCCGCGCGAGCGTGTCGTCGAGCGAGGCGGCGGGCTTCATCGGGCCATCGGCGGCGGCGTCCAGGCGGGCGGCGGCGGCCTTGCGTCGGGGCAGACCGCGCGCGATCTCGCGCGCGATCAGGTAAAGCGCGAGAAAGCCGAAGAGCGCGACGCCCGCCATGCGCGCTTCGACCGGAATAGCCCGCCACAGCCCGAGCCAGGACAGCGCGACGAAAAACAGCGCCAGCGTGACAAGCGCCGCGCCGAGCCTCAGCAGACGCTCGGAGAGGATCGCGAGCGCCGAGCGGCGCAACGCCTGTTCCAGCACGTCCAAGCCTTTGGACGCGTTGTTTTCATTCTTTGAGGAAACGTCCATTCGCGCTCCGGCGAGCATCTCGGCAGAGATGGCGGTTGCAGCCCGAGTATATAATCCCTGCGCCCCGAAGGCGAAGCAGAAGAGCAAGAATTGGCCTTTTGCGGGGCGGCCCGCGTAACATGCGCCATGACCAGAAAAAAAGAAACGTTGGACGCCGTCTCGCTCCCCACGAGCGACCTCGCAGCATTGCCGCCGCTGGTGATGATGATGCGCGACAAGATCATCGCGGCTCTCGATAAGAACGACGTGGAGGCGCTGCGAATACCCATCGACTGGAATGAGGTTCGCCCGCTCTTCGCCAAGAGCGGAACCTTCAAGGCAGGGACGGACCCGATCGAGATCTTGAAGACTCTTTCCTTTGACAGGAAAGGACGCGAGACGATCGTCATCGCGCGCGCGGTTTTCGCGCAGCCCTATGTCAAGATCACACGCGGGCCGACAACGCTTTACGAATGGCCGGCCTTCGCCAGTCGTCCGTCGACGCCCGCCGATGAGGATGACGCCCGCGCGCGCTGGTCCTGCGTGCGCTTTGCCGATCTTGCGCGTTCTAACGCTGAAGGCAAGCCGCGTCCGATGCGGATCGGCATCGCCTCGGACGGCGTTTGGCACTATTTCTGGAGCGAGGATTAAAGCGCATCCGTGGGCGCCGGTTCGGCGCAAGGAAGCGCGAAAAATTGGACACCAGAGCGGCTTTAGCTCTTTGCCTCCTCACCGGCCTCCTTCCCAGGCCGTCCCGCGATGCGGCGGCGCGCCTGCTCGCGCTTGAACTCCTTGCGTCGCTCGATGTAGCGGGCGCGCGCCTCTTGGCCGGTGGGCTGGAGGATCTTGCGGAACTCGTCGCGCTTCTCGTGGATGGAGGCGATGACGTAGCCCATGGGCACGCCGACATCGACGAGCACGGTTTCAGCGAGCTGCAGGCTCGCCTCGATCGTCTCGGGAATGGCGTCGCTCGCGCCCAGCGAATAAAGCGCGGTCGCATGGCGCGCGTCGCGGGCGCGGGCGACGATCACCAGATCGCCGCGTATTTCATGAGCGAGACGCACGATCTCTTCCGCCGCCGGGGCGTTCTCGATGGTCACAACCAGCGCCCGCGCGTGCTCCAGGCCGCAGCGAAGGAGAAACTCCCGCCGCGTGGCGTTGCCCCAATAGATCTCCACTCCCTTCGCTCGCTCCTCCGTCACAATCGAGACCAGGCTCTCGACCGCCACGAAAGGCACATCGTGCCGCGAAAGCATGTCGCCGACGAGGCTGCCGATCCGCCCATAGCCGACAATCATGACGCGGCCTTCTGCGACAGCGCTCTCCGGCTTGAGATGGGTGTATTGCGCTTCATCGTAGGCGCGTTCAGCGCGCTGCGAGAGCCGCGCGCCCAGCCTCCCCAGCGCCGGGATGAAGAAAATGCTCAACGTCACAACCACCATGGCGTCATCGCCGAAGTGACCCGGCAGAACGCCCGCGAGCATCGCGGAGGTGAGGAGCGCGAAAGCGAACTCGCCGCCCGGCGCGAGCAGCAGCGCAGCCTCCGCCGAGGTTCGCCAATCAAGGCGAAACAAAAGCGCGAGCGCGAAGATGATCGCCGCCTTTACGGCGATATAGCCTAGCGCATGGATGAATGTCGGCGCAGGGTCGGCGACCACCGCGCCGACGTCCAGCCCCGCGCCCACGGAGACGAAGAAAAGGCCAAGCAACAAGCCCTTGAACGGCTCGATCGTCACCTCGATTTCGCGCCGGAACTCCGTCTCCGCCAGCAGCAGCCCGGCGATAAAGGCGCCAAGGCCCATGGAGAGCCCAGCCGCCGCCGTCACCAGCGCTTCACCCACGACAACAAGCAGGCACGCGGCGACGAAAAGCTCGGTCAGCTGCGCCGAGGCGACGAGCCGAAACAGCGGGCGCAAGAGCAAGCGTCCAACGACGATCAACCCCGCGAGCGCGGCGAAGCCGGGCAGAAAGGCGGAAACGGCCTGGAGGGCGTTGAACCCGTTCTGGGCCTGGGCGAGCGCCGAGACGAAGAACAGCGCCGGCGCCACCATGAGATCTTGCAGCAGCAGGACCGAGAAGGCGACTCGCCCCGGCGATTTATTGATGCGCCGGCCCTCCGAGAGCACCGGCAAGACCACCGCCGTCGAGGACATGGCGAGCGCCGCGCCCATGAGAATCGAGGGCGCCGCTTCGACGCCGAACCAATAGCGACCAACGAGGGCGAGCACGGTCGTGCAGGCGGCCACCTGCGCGAGTCCGAGGCCGAAAACGAGCCGCCTCAGACGCGACAGGCGCTCCCAAGACAGCTCCAGACCGATCATAAAGAGCAGGAAAACAAGCCCGAATTCAGCAAGCTGCGAGACCCCTTGCACATCCGCGATGGTGAAAGAGCGCAGCCAGTCGTGATCTTCAGCCAGGCGGCCGAGCCCATGCGGCCCGAGCGCAGCGCCTGCCAGAAGAAAGCCCAGCACCGGGCTGATACGCAGCCGATGGAACAAGGGCACGACAACGCCCGCCGTTGCGAGAAAGACGAGCGCTTCTCGGTAAGATTCGAGGTGTAAAGGATTTTCGCCCACGAAGCCTCGCAGCCCCCCGATGATTCGATGAAGCGAATGTAACGGCGCAGAGGGGTTTGGCGAGCCGGATCTAGCCGAAACGTCGCAGGTAAGCCGCACAAAAAAGCGCCGCCTGAAAAGGCGGCGCCCGGTTGCTGGCAAGTAATTTCGGGACTTAGCGCGCTTTCCTGCTCGCCTGGAATCACACAAGCGACAAGCAAAACCAAATCGCTGAGCGCATTCTTACCGCAAAAGTCTGTCAACTTTTGCGGAATGCGCTCTAATCAGCGTTCGCGGCCTTGGCTGTTTTGTCGCGCAGCTCCAGCGCAGCCTGGGGCTTAGCGGGCGCGGCGCTGACTCGGGTCCAGGTCTCGCCGCTGCAAAGGATGCCCCAGAGGCAGCCCTTCAGCCGGAGCTCGCTCGCGGATTTGACCGTGATAGAGCCGTCGTAGGTTTTGCCGTCCGCCGCATTGTAGAGCTTGCCCTTCCACTCGTTGGGGCCGCTCTTGGACGCGCCGCGCAAGATCACCGTCCCGACTGATTTTTGATCCTCCGGCTTCGTCACGGCGACAAGCTTGGCGCAGAGCTGCGCGCCGCAATCATAGAAGCTGAACTGCTCGCCGCCCTCGGGGCGGAGCCAGATCCCATGTGGATCATAAGGGTCGCTGGAAGCGGCTGCTTGCGCCGGCGCGGCCAGAAAACTTAGGCTTGCGCAGATGATGCAAGAACGCGCGAAGAGATCGAGAACACTGATACGCTTCATAACGATCGCTCCTTACTCGTGGTGGCGATCATGAAGCGTCGCGCTTCAAATGGGCGAATGTTCGACCTCAATGAGGCGCCGCAGGCCTTCCTACCGCCCGAGCAGGCGCTTGTAGACTTCAAGCGTCCCGCGCTGCATCTGCTCGACGGAAAAGCGCGACTGCGCATTGGCTCGGGCGCGCAATGCAAGTTCGTCGCGCGCCGAAGCCGTTATCGCCAGGGCCTCGCTTACCGCCCGCGCGAGAGCGACCGGGTCCCCCGGCGGCACACGCCAGCCTGTCGCCTGATGGCGCGGCGTCTGCGGGGGCGCGCGAACGATTTCCGTAGAGGCGCCGATGTCCGAGACGATGACGGGCGCGCCCATCGCCTGAGCCTCGATCGCCACGCGGCCGAAGGCCTCGGGCTCGGTCGCGGGCGCGACGATCGCGGCGGCGGCGAGATAGGCGGCCGGCATGTCGTCACAATGGCCGGCGCTGCGGATAAAATCCGAAACGCCCGCGCGGACGATCTGCGTCTCGATTGTTCGTCGAAAACTGTCGCTGTGGGGTTCGCCGACGAACACGATCCGAATATCGCCCATCCCTTCCGCCGCGAGGCGCTTAGCTGCCTCGATCATCAGCGCGTGACCCTTGCGCGCCGAGAGACGCGCGGGCAGCAGCACGATTCGTTCGTGCGCGGCGACGCCCCATTGCGCGCGGAGCCTATGAACCCGCGACGGCGATACGGCGTCCGGCGAAAAGGCCCGCAGATCGACGCCTCGAGGGATAACCGCCACGCGTCCCGCCGCTTCCGGATGCAGCTCGCGGATGCGTTGCGCTGCGAATTCCGAGATGGCGATGACGGCGTCGCCCGACGCCATGATCGCGTTGTAGCGCAGCTTCACAGGCGAGCCGCTGTTGTAGGCGCTGTGATAGGTCGTGACGAATTTCGCGCCGGCCTGGCGGGTGGCGTAATAGGCGACCCATGCAGGCGCGCGAGACCGCGCATGGACGATGTCGACGCGCTCGTCGCGCATGATGCGCGCAAGCTGCACCGAATTGAGCGCCATGGCGATGGGGTTCTTTGTCGCCGCGGGAAAAGGAATCCAGACGCCGCCCTTGGATTGCAGCTCGCTGACCATGCGCCCGCCGCGCGAGACGACGAGACTGCGCCCCCCCGCCTGGGAGAGCGCTTCGGCTATATCGATGGTGGCGCGCTCCGCCCCGCCCGATCTGAGATCGGGCACAATCTGCAGCACGGTCCTCCCGACCAGCGACTGGTCGGCGGCGGCTACCGAAGAAAGAAGCGTCTGTGGCATCGAGGGCTAGCGAGCGGCCGTCTGCGAAGCGGAACGCTCGCATTCTCGGGCGAGATTATTTACCAACTGTGAGTGAAAGGCGGCAAAACAAGGTTATCGCGCTATGGCCCCCGAAATCGCTTTGGACTTCATCGACGTCTCCAATCCTGCCGGCGGCGCGCCTTGGCGGATCGCAAGGCGATTGCGCAAGGCGACCAGCGCCGGGGCCAGGGCGCCGGGAATTGTTTGGCTCGGCGGTTTCGCTTCGGACATGCTCTCCACCAAGGCGAGCTACCTCGACGCATGGGCGCGCGAGAGAGGCCGGGCCTTTCTGCGCTTCGATTATTCTGGCCATGGAGAATCAAGCGGGCGCTTCGCGGACGGCTGCATAGGCGATTGGCTGGAGCAGACCTCAGCTCTCTTCCTTCAATCGACGGAAGGGCCGCAAATCGTTGTCGGCAGCTCCATGGGCGGCTGGCTGGCGTTGCTCCTCGCACGCCGTCTTGCCGAGAGAAGCGAAGAACGTCGGCTTGCGGGACTGATCTTGATTGCGCCGGCCGTCGATTTCACCGAGGAGCTCGTGTGGGAGAATCTCGACGAAGCGTCGCGCTGCGAGATCATGGAAAAGGGCGAATGGCGTCGTCCCTCCCAATACGCGCCCGACCCGAAGCCCATCACGCGCCGCCTGATAGAAGACGGTCGCAAGCGCCTCTTGTTCGGAGGGCTCATTCGCACGCACGCGCCCGTTCATATTTTGCAGGGCATGGCCGACCCGGACGTGCCCTGGCGTCACGCAATGAAGCTTGTCGAACACCTCTCGGCCGACCCGGTGACGCTCACCTTCGTCGCCGACGGCGACCATCGTCTGTCGCGGCCGCAGGACCTTACGCAGCTCGGCGCGGTCGTCGAGCTGATGAGCGCGCCGGCGTCTGGCGAGAAGGACCTTTTTTCCTGATCCCGGATAAAGTCTCGGGCTAGCGACCGGCCTCGTCAGAAAGCCGCCAGCAATTGCGACGCCTACGCTCTGGGCGAACAGCGCAGTCCCGGGCTGTTTCGCCGGTAAGCGAGGGCCAGCCGCCATTTCAGGCCTTGACAGTCCCGCCGCGCGCCTCGATGTTCCCGAACAATTCGTTCGGCATATCGAACGCGAGGATCGTGTTGAACCAATTGGAGCAGGCGCGGCGCGACGACGGCGCGCCGCCTTACGCGGCGGGCGGCGCAAATGGCAGGCCGCACGGAAAAAGCGTCGTTTTTCCGGCCGACAAAGCGCTTGTCGCCGATGGCGGCGGCCGCATTGCGCCGCTGGCGATTGGCTACGAGACTTATGGCGAATTAAACGCCGACCACAGCAACGCCATCCTGCTTTGCCACGCCCTCACCGGCGACCAGTATGCGGCCGGCGTTCATCCTGTAACCGGCAAGCCCGGCTGGTGGGACGCGATGGTCGGCCCCGGCAAGCCCTTCGACACCGAGCGCTATTTCATCATCTGCTCCAATGTTGTCGGCGGCTGCATGGGCACCACGGGCCCGTCCACGATCAATCCCGCGACGGGCAAGCCTTACGGCCTCGATTTTCCCGTCGTAACCATCCGCGACATGGTGCGCGCGCAGGCGATGCTCATCGATCATCTGGGGATCGACACTTTGTTTTGCGTCGCGGGCGGATCGATGGGCGGCATGCAGGTGCTGCAATGGGCGGCAAGCTATCCGGAGCGCGTGTTTTCCGCCATGCCGGTCGCGACGGCCGCCAAGCACTCCGCGCAGAACATCGGCTTTAATGAAGTGGGCCGGCAGGCCGTGATGGCCGATCCCGACTGGCGCGGCGGCCGCTATCTGGAACAGGGCGTGCGTCCTGAAAAGGGACTGGCGGTCGCGCGCATGTCGGCGCATATCACTTATCTCTCCGAGACCGCGCTCCAGCGCAAATTCGGCCGCAAGCTGCAGGCCCGCTCGGCGCCGACCTTCTCCTTCGACGCCGATTTCCAGGTCGAGAGCTATCTGCGTTACCAGGGCGTGACTTTCGTCGAACGCTTCGACGCCAACTCCTATCTCTTCGTGACGCGCGCCTGCGACTATTTCGACCTTGCGGCGGATTACGGCGGCTCGCTCGCGCAGGCCTTCAAGGACACGAAAACGCGCTTCTGCGTCGTCGCCTTCACCTCCGACTGGCTGTATCCGACGTCCGACTCGCGCGCGATCGTCCATGCGCTCAACGCCGGCGGCGCCTCGGTCTCCTTCGTCGAGATCGAGTCCGACAAGGGCCACGACGCCTTTCTGTTGCACGAGCCGATGTTCATCGCGACGACGCGCGGCTTTTTAGAATCCGCCGCCAGCGCGCGCGGGCTGAGGGCGCGCGTATGACGCTCGTCCAGAGTCCCCGCCTCGATCATCTGCTCATCGCCGAGATGGTCGACCCGGGCGCGCGCGTGCTCGACGTGGGCTGTGGCGACGGCGCGCTTCTGCAGCTTCTTTCGCAAAACAAGAATGTCGACGGACGCGGCGTCGAGCTCTCCCAGCGCGGCGTCAATGAATGCGTCTCCAAGGGATTGTCGGTCATCCAGGGCGACGCCGACACGGACCTCGCCGATTATCCCGAGGACAGCTTCGACTATGTGATCCTCTCGCAAACGCTTCAGGCGACGCAGCGCCCGCGAGTCGTGCTCG
>JAMBEQ010000021.1 GCA_024506175.1 Methylocystis sp. | reverse complement strand
GATCAGCTCTATGACAAGTGGGAGATTTTCTCGTCGTCGGGCTGCATGCGGCAATCGCTCCTTGAAGCGGCGACGAATGCAGATTTTGTCCTGCCTTTGCCCCTGGATGCAGTGCTCCATCGCGAGGCGCTGGCGCGCTTTGTCCTCGCCCTCGACGAGGTTGCAGACGCAGCAGACATTCTCTTTGCGGACGAGGATGTCATGAGGCAAGGCAAGCGCGCCCAACCATGGTTCAAACCCGACTGGGACGAGTATTTTATGCTCGGCAAGAATTGCGTGGGCGTGCCTGCAATCTATCGTTCTCAGGTCGTATTGCAGATTCAGGCGCAGCTGCTTAACAACACGACTCTCGATAATTTTCTCTATGCGCTTGCCTTGCACTCCAGCACGGCAACCTCACGCGATCGAATTCACCATATCCCCTCTGTCCTCTGCCACCGCACCGCCGAGCCCGATTGGGATCGCGCTCAAGCCGCGGAGGATGTGCGAGAGCATCTGACGAAAAAAGGTTGGAACATAGTCGATATAAGCCCGGCGCCGCTGGCGCCGCAATACAATCGAATCCGTTTCAACCTGCCTACGCCGACGCCGATGGTGTCGATCATCATCCCCACCAAGGATCGCGCTGAGCTCATAGGTCCGTGTATCGAGGGTGTCTTGAAACGCACCGATTACCCGTCTCTCGAGCTCGTCATCGTGGACAACGGCACGACTGAGGCGGATGCGCTTGATGTCCTCGAAACCGCGCGAAAGGATCCTCGTGTTCTTGTCCTGCGCGACGACAGAACGTTCAATTTTTCTCGCCTAAACAACGAGGCGGCAAAGCATGCGCGAGGCGACATTCTCCTTTTGCTGAATAATGACACACAGGTTATCCATCGGGAGTGGCTGACAGAAATGGCGTCGCTGGCGTCAAGGCCTGATGTCGGCGTCGTCGGCGCCAGGCTTCTTTATCCCGATTGGCGACTCCAGCACGCGGGGTTATGTTTTGGCGATAACCCGAGACCTTACCATCAGATGCGCCTCACGGCGCGCGATGAGGCCGGGCCAGATGCGGAACTGGCGTTGCTCAGGCGCTCGTGGGCTGTCACGGGCGCTTGCCTCGCCTTTCGGAAAAGCCTCTATTTCGAAGTTGGCGGCCTCGACGAGGAAAACTTCGCGGTCGCATTCAACGACATCGACCTTTGCATCAAAATCGCTCAAAAAGGATTGGCTGTCCTCTGCACGCCTTATGCTGAATTGCTGCATTTCGAGTCGATTTCTCGTGGAGCGGCCACGACTCCCCAGCAAAGCGAACGCGAATTCGGAGAAGTGATGGCCTTTTGGTCCAAATATCGCGCGCTCTACGAAACGCCTGACCCCTATTACAATCCGCAAGTGGACCAAAGAGAAGGCTATGTGGATTTCGCGCGACCGCCGCGAATGAACCGGTTCACGCCCGCTTTCAGAAATCGGTCTCTGGCGACGCCAACCTATTGATGCGTCACCAGCCGCAATTCTCCAGATAGAGCCGGATGTCGGCAAGCAATCCCCTGGTCTGCGGCCGCTCAGTGGGATTGCTCGGCGAGGCTTTCTGCTCTGCGTCCAGCAAGCGAGTGATAGCGCCGCCCCAAAGCGCCTCGTCTCGAGGCAAATGCTCGGCGAACCCGGCGCTTGCTTCGACAAGCGTAGCCGCATCGGCTGCGACGCACGGCCGCCCATAGCCGACCGCTTCCGTGATGGAAAGGCCCAGCCCCCCCTCAAACGATGGGTAAAGGCTCGCAAGCGCGTGCCGATATAGCCATGCTAATTCAGTGTCATCGGGATCCAGGAGAAATGCGCCGACCTTTTCCCATCCCGGATCGGCTTTCAGAGTTTGAATCAGCTCGAGGTCGCACCTCCCCGCAATCACGAGCAACGGAAAGTCTGCGCGTTCCTTTCCAAGCTTCGCGCAAAGGGCGTAAAGCCAGAGAACGTGCTTGCGCGCCCGCAAGCCCGAGGGGCAGAGCAGGAATGCTTTGCGTTGGAGCTGGAGATCTTGCAGCCGCGGGGAAAGTTCGCCGTCGACGCCGTACAAGGCTGCATGTGCAAGACAACGACGCTGTAATCGCCCGTGAAGGGAAATTCCTAATTCTAAGAAAAGATCCTCCAAACGACAAAGAGTGGTTTCGTTCGGCGCGATGATCAGATCGGCATACTCGCCGACACCGGTCAGAAAGTCACGATAGGCGACATAATCATGGACCGGCAGCAGCGCCGGATAATCGAGCGGCAGCACGTCGTAAATCAAGCAAACGAGCGAAAAACGCTGCGCGCGGCGCAGCCTGCCCAGAGCATTCATATCTACATGCCCCCAGCTCGCTCCAGGCAGAACGAGCGTGTCGCCGTCCTTAGGCGCAATGGCTCGCTCGACATCGCCTTCGAGCGCTGCAAACGGTCGATAAGCCGAGCCGCGTTCGGCCGCCCAATGAAAAAAAAGTTCCCGGCGCTCACCCTCGGCCTCGATTCCAAGCGTCCGACCAATGCTGCGACGCAAGCCAGAAGGAAATAAGTCGAAGGTCTTGGCAAAGGTCCACGTCAGATCATTCAAGGCCTCCTGAACCATCGGCTTTGCCGTTAGAGACGGGATGACGACCTTGGCAATAACTTTTGCTGCCCGCTGAATGTCTTCGATGGCGCCCGGGGATCGCCAGGGCAACGTCACCCAAAAAGGAACGAACTCGCTGGGGTCGCAAAGCCTTTCGCGAGCAGGAACAATATCGCCGCCAAGCACATTGACAAGCAAACCTCGGCCATCGCCTAACTCCGACGCGAGCATGCGCGTGACTCGAGAAAATTTGCCATGCCTGACAAGCTGCGCCGTCGTCGTGTCGATGAGGAACCTCATGCGCCTCTCTAGTGGCGAGAGGCGGCCTCGGTCAATGCCGCTTTGTAGGCTCCAACGACGAGACGCTGGTCATAATACGCGGCCATGCGCGCCCGTCCTGCGGCGCCCATAGCGGCGTGCTGCTCCCTTGTCATGGCGGTCATGCGCAGCATCGCTTGAGCAAGGCTTTCGGAATCGCGCGGGTTGCAAAGAATTCCCGTGACGCCATCCGCGACAACATCCCGACAGCCCGGGACATCGGTTGCAATCACGGGTTTTCCCATGGCCGACGCCTCGATGAGCGTTCTCGGCGCGCCTTCCCGATAGGACGGGAGGACGATGCAATCTGCCGCGGCGATATGGGGTCTGATATCGCGCGCTTCGCCAATATGAACGATGGAGCCCTCGCGCCGCCAAATTTCGATGACGTCCTCACCCAAAGCCGAGCGGTTTTCTGGCGAAATGGGGCCAGCCATGAGAAACCTTGCGGTGGGACAGCGCTTCAACACGCGCCGGGCCGCCTCTGCATATTCCAAAACCCCTTTGTCACGAAGCAGCCTGGCGATCATGAGAAACGTCGGACCCCGCGCCTCAGCAACGGTCCCAGCGGGCCGAAAATAATCGAGGTCGATCCCGGAACCCGGCACGAGTCGCGCCTGTTGACGCCGGACCAATGAACGACGCACGAACAGCTTTTCATCCTCTCCGTTCTGGAAGAAAACCGCAGCTGACGCCCTGAAAGCAACCCGGTACATGGTTTCCACAAAGGCTTGCAACAACGGTCCTGATAGGAAGGCTGTTCCAAGCCCGGTCACGGTAGGAATAAAGGGGACTCCCAACACCCGAGCCGCCATTGCCCCGTAGATGTTGTTCTTGATAGTGTAGCTCAGAACGATGTCTGGCTTCAAAATTCGAAATGCATGAGCCATGCGAAGAGTGAGCTGGGAATCGCGCGCTGGCGACAGTCCTTTCAAATCCATGGTCAGCCTAAAGAGACGACACCCCAGAGATTCAAGCTTGGCGCCGTGCCCGTCATCGGGCGCCAGAACAATCACCTCGTGGCCATCCGCAAGGAGAGCATCCAAAATCGGCCGCCGGAAATGGAGGACGTTCCAACTGGAATTTGCGGTGATCAGGATTTTCACTCTGAGTCTCCGGTTTGGGCCGTCAAAAAGATGACGGCCTATTCGCTTCGGAAAGAAGATAAAAGCCGCCTCGATCGCGCGAGAGGCGACGCAGTACCGGCTTTGGGATGGCGAGCTCGATTTGCTGATTATTTCCGCTAGGCGCGGACGCCGGCGTCACCCTTCCGGATATCCGAAAAGCCAAGTGTTATAAGGCTCATAACATTTCGGAAAGAGCGCCGAAAATGTCGTCCAAACTGCGAAAACCACGATAAGGCCGAGATAGGGCGCCGCTACGAAAAGTTGTCGGTTGGCTCCAAGCGGAAGATAAGGCAGGCGGGTAAAGACAGCTGTTTGAATTGGGATCAAGTAATAGCCAAGGCGGTCACCGATGACGGATGAGATCGGCACGAGAACCATCATCGCGATCATCATGAACGAGCCGATGGCTGCGAGCTTGTAATCTTGCGGGAAAGCGGCGGCCCACTTCCTGCGCAAAAACAAGAAAAAGATGACTGCCGTCACGACGAGCAACGCCACGCGAAAGGCGGCGCCGGCCGCATCGGTCCCCGCCCCGATGTAGCGGCTCGTGGCCACTTCTGCAGCCTTGGTCGACAAGAGCGCGAGAGCGCCTGGCACGGCGAGTATTCCACACAGAGCGAGGCGCCTCTTTGAATAGCGCCCGTGCACGAGCGGCGTTAAAAGTAAGAAGACGATAGCGCTCGAGTGGAAAGCAGCTGAAGTCAGCGTCAGCGCCGTAAAGCGCATTAAACGGCGGTCGATTCGAATGCGATGCACATGACGCCAATCGCGGCGGCCTGTCGAATGCCTGACATCGGTATGTTGATAATTAAGATCGAAAACAACAGAACCAAAAAAGCCAGTGGATCGAGCTGGCGTCGCGCCAGGACGTGTGCCCCAAGAAAAAAAATAGCCGATGAAAAGACATTTATCCACGGCAGCCCAAGCCAGCTCTGAAGCGCGAACAGGCCTATCCACAGCGGTTCCTTTTCCCGAAAAATCTCGTGAAAAGGAACCGTTGATTGAGATAGCCGGACCAGTCACAGCCGACTTTGAAACGAAACGCCGAAAACAGAAAAAGCGCGACCAGAACGATATAGTAAAAACTCTGGGCTTTCGTAAAACGGAGCAAAATCAACCCTGCACATGTCGTCAGGTAGAGCATAATTTGCCCCTTTCTGCGACTTCTTTTAGCATCATAGCCACGCGAGGCCCCCAAACTTGCAGGCTGTACTGGGCCTCGACCTTGCGCCGCCCTTCAGCGCCCATCTTTCGCCGCAGCTCTGGGTCACGTAGCAACGTGACAAGCGCCTCCCGCCATTCCGCCTCGGTCGTGGCAAGAAACCCGTTCACACCGTGCTCGACAATCTCGGCGTTGACTCCGACCGGCGAAGCAATGACCGGAAGGCCGCAGGCCATGTATTGGATCAGCTTGTAGCCACACTTGCCGCGCGCCCAAGGCGTGTCGGTCAATGGCATAATGCCGATGTCCATGTCCTGGCGTCGCGCGACTTCGGTGTCTTCAGACCAGAGCTGGATATCGAGCAGCGGGTGTGGCGGGGCCGCCTTACCGGCGCCAACGGCCGCAATGCGCGCTCCTTCGGCCTCGGACACCGAGGCCAAGATGGGCATCATCGGCGCCATGTATTCCGCCCAGGTGCTGGGGGTGCCGATCCAGCCGATTTGGGCATGAGCCCGGACCGTTGGAGAACGTCTCGGGGAAAATCTTTCGACATCGAGGACTGTAGGAACGACCTTCGTGGAGCGACAATGTTTGCGCGCATAGTCCGCTAAGTAATTATTTCAGCAGAACGCAACCTCGGCTGCTGAAAGAACGCCTGTCAGCTTCTTACCGAGCAGCGTCCGAACCATTGGGTTTCTATGCAAATCGTAATTGTGAAAAATTGCGTCATCATAGTCGAAAATGATCGGTTTTTTTTGAAATTGAACGAGAGGCTCGAAAATGCTGGGGAGATATGGAAACACCTCGCAGTGAACCCAGAGGAGGTCGATGTTCTTTGAGCTCAAAATTCTCCTAGCGCGGTCGACGTAGATGCTTAAGATATGGCGCTTGTCGCGTCCTTTCCCGGAATATAAACTTGACAGATACTCGTCGTTCAGCAGCGGCCACGGCTCTGCATCGCACCCTGCCTCGGCCAAATAGGAACCATATTGGCAAAATCTTTGCCTCGTACTGGCGGCAAGCGATCCATATTTGGTCAGCTGAGCAATTCTAACCATTGGGCGCTACCGTATTTTTGTGCCGACGGCGCACCAGAACGGAAATCGGTTTGAGAAGGTGATTTTCTCCAAGCCGCTCGCATGATTTCATGCGAGCGGACGCCGCTCGAGTTCACTTCGACAGGAACCTGAACGCCTCCGCGTCCATAAATTTCCCCGAGACCTCTCCCGATAAAATCGGCTTGCCGCTCAAGTCGAGCTTCATCGGCTTTGCGCCCGGCTCCAGCTTAAGCTGGTCGAGGTCCACCCAGAAGATCGAGGGGCTGTAGGCGCTCTCGAAATAATAGCGCTTGGCGCCCAAGTCGGACACCGTGCGCCAGATGGTCGAAGCGATGTTCGGGCGTTCGGGATCCGCAATGCCCAGCGGCACGGAGATTGCGCGGATCAGTGAGAAGGTTGTCGCCGTCGCGAGCCGGGGGTCTTTCTCCTTGGCGGCGGCGTTCAGATTCCAGCTCATGCGCGCAAAACGGTCAGCCGAGCGGGCCGTTCCGGGCAGGAACTTCTCGCCGTCCACGTCCTTCCAATAGGTTTCGACCGCAAGCTGCTGGTCGTAGCTCGGCGAATTGGTCATCACGCGGTACTGCGCGCCGTGATGGATCACGAGCTTGCCGTTCAGATACTCGAAGATCGCGCTATCGCCTGAGGCGTCGGCAAGCGCGAGATGCGCGCCCGCCTTGTTGCCGTCGGGCAGATCGGGCGCGATCAGGACGAAGGGCTCTTTTTGCAGCGCCGACACGGCCTCGGCCACCGTGCCGAAATTGTCGAGCGCATATTGCGCCCAGGCCCCGATGGAGAGCTTTGGCTTCTTCGACTTGGCGGCGTCGCCGTAATCCGCTTCGACCAGATAGAGCACATTTGCGACGAGGCCGGCGTCATTCATGCCGTCGACCGTGGCGAGATTATAAAAAGAGCTGACGACCGAGCCGTGCTTGGCGGTCCATTTGATCGCCCCCTGCCCTGCGCCGCCGTCCCGCTTCATCCCCTTGGGGAAGGACCAGAGATCGGTCCCCGGATCGACCATCCAGTCCATGGTCCGGCCGATCATGAAAGATTTGGTTCCGGTCTCGTAGAGAATGCGGGTGCAGGCGTCGGCGGGCAGGCTCGAACAGGCGACTGCGGCGCTGAGGGCAAGGCTGAAAATGGCTTTCTTCACGGCGTCGGTCCTTTGCGGCGTATGCAAGGAATAGTGGCTCAACGGCGTGAGTCTATCGCTAAAGGGTTAACCCCGCTTCCACAGCGCTGAACTCTGCCTCGACGTCGCCTCGCGCCACGAAGGCAAAATGAAAGGCCCCAAGCCGCCAATGCGCGGCGCTCCATGCCTGCGTCGGCCCGTCGCGCATCGTCACCCGCAGAGGATCGAGCGACACAGCGAAACTATCGAGTCCCTGCGACAGCCCCAGCCCGGTCGCCTTCACCACCGCTTCTTTCAAGGTCCAGATCGCAAAGAAAAGATTGCGCCGCGCCTCACCCTCGACGGCGCGCAGCAGAGCAACTTCTTCCGGCGCGAAGAAACGCTCGGCGAGCTTCATGCTCTCCGCGCGTCGGTCGGCCGATTCGACGTCGACGCCGATCTCGACTCCTTCGGCGATCGCGACCGCGACCATGCCGCGCGTATGGGTGATGCTGAAACGCAGATCGCGCGGCGGATCCAGGAGGAATGGCTTGCCCAGCTTCGTCTCCGCGAAGCGCCACTGCTGCGGCGCGCGGTCGGCTCGCCGGGAAAGCTCCGCCCGCACAAGCGCATGGGCGGCGATGTAGGACTGACGGTCTTCTTGAAAAGCAAAGCGCGCGGCCCGCGCGCGCTCCTTATCGTCGAGCATCGCCGCGAGCGCCGGCCACTGCTCTGGCGCGAGGCCCGAGATGTCCAGCGCCCGGACTGCGGCCTTCACTTAGGACACGCCGAGCTTCTTCTGCAGACTCGTCGAAGACGTTGTGTATTGGAACAGCAGCTTCTTCTCGGGATAGATGTAGCGATGCGCCTTCTGCGCCGCGAGCGCGCCCTCGTGGAAGCCCGAGAGAATGAGCTTCAGCTTGCCTGGGTAGTAATTGATGTCGCCGATCGCGAAGATGCCGGGATGGCTCGTCTCGAACTTCTCCGTGTCCACCGGAATGAGATTCTCGTTGAGCTGAAGCCCCCATTCCGCGACCGGGCCGAGCTTCATCGTCAGGCCGAAGAAGGGCATGAGCCGCTGGCAGGCGAGCTTCTCCTCGCTCCCGTCGTTGCCCTTCAGAAGGGCGCTCGTCAGCTGCCCGTCCGCGCCCTCGACCGTCGTGATCTGCCCAAGCTTGAACGAAATCTTGCCGGCCGCGACCAGCTCCTGCATGGCCGAGACCGAATGCGGCGCAGCGCGGAAGGCGTCGCGACGATGGACGAGCGTCAGGCTCTTAGCGATGGGCTGTAGGTTGAGGGTCCAGTCGAGCGCCGAATCGCCGCCGCCGACGATGACCACGTCCTTGTCGCGGAAGTCCTCCATGCGGCGCACGGCGTAGAAGACGGACTTGCCCTCATATTGCTCGATCGTGGGGATCGGCGGCTTCTTGGGCTGGAAGGAGCCGCCGCCAGCCGCGACAACGACGACCTTGGCGAGGAACACCTTGCCAGCGTCGGTGGTGAGGCGGAAGGCGGGTTTTTCCGGCGTGCCGAGCGAAGTGAGCGTCTCGACCATCTCATTGAAGTGGAAGGTCGGATTGAAGGGCTCGATCTGCTTGACGAGGTTATCGGTCAGGCCCTGGCCGGTAATCTCCGGGAGGCCCGGGATGTCGTAGATGGGTTTCTCGGGGTAGAGCTCGGAGCATTGGCCGCCGGCGCGCGGCAGAATGTCGATGACATGGCATTTGATGTCCAGGAGCCCCAGCTCAAAGACCGCAAAGAGACCGGCAGGACCGGCGCCGACGATGACGACATCGGTTTCGATCGCGGCTTCATTGAGCTGGTTCATGTCTTCAAATCCTCACGTCAATGGCGGCGCGCATCGCCGCGTGCGTCGTGCGGCGAACGGGCCTGCTGCCCTCTCTCTAGGGTCGGAAACGGCCTGGCGAAGAAATCGGGGAGGATTTTCGTACGCGGCCAGCCGACCGGCGGATGAACCATCCGCCGCCGCTCGCGTTCGTCTATAGCATTCGTTGGAAGATGCAAAGGCAAACCGCTGCTCAGCGCGGCCGGGTCAAGGGCGATCCCGTCATCCGACGAGTGGCTGGCGCCGCCTTGCGCCATCCGGCCTCGCCTACAAAGCCCCTCCGCCTTTCGAGCGGTTGCCTGCAGATGGGCCGCGCGCCGTCAGGCGCGCGCACAATGGCGAGCCTGAAGGCTCGCGGTCCTGCAGACGGGCGTTACCCCTGCTGGGCGGGGGTCGTCACCACCAGCCCGTCGAGCTCAGGGCGCACGGTGATTTGGCAGCAAAGCCGCGAGTTCGGCTTCACGTCAAAGGCGAAATCGAGCATGTCCTCTTCCATCTGCGAGGGCTTACCGACTTTCTCGACCCATTTCTCGTCGACATAGACATGGCAGGTCGCGCAGGCGCAGGCGCCGCCACATTCGGCCGCAATCTCCGGTATGTCGCTGCGGCGGGCGGTCTCCATCACCGTGGAGCCAACCTCGCCCTCCACCGTGCGGCCCTGGCCGTGGGAATCGACGAAGGTGATCTTGACCTTGGTAGGCGCGCCGCCCCCCGGCTCGGCGCCGTAGCGTGTCGCTGTGTCGTCGAAGCTCATCTTCACCATGGCGCCCGTCTCTTCCCCTGCTCCCGGCCAGCGCTCGACTCGCAAAAATAATTGCGGCCGCGAACGCTTGCCGTCATTCGGCCCGGCCGAACGATGATATTTTCAGCTGCGTTCGATTAGCACCGGCCCGTTTGCCGCGCTAGCCCCCAACACGACCGCAGCGCATTACCTTTGACGCCGCTTAGAGCGCGTTCCGCAAAAGTTGCCGATCGCCTAGCGTCGTTGCCCGGACGACAATGAATGATAACAGCTTTCATCGACTTTCAGCCCGGTCCTACAGCGGAGGCAAAGCTGCTCAACGGGCGGGCGTCGTCTGCGAGGGACCCCAGATGAATTGTGACGGGTCGCGCTCGATGGATTTGATCGCCTGATCGAGCGAGTCGACGGCCTTGCGGGCGTCGACTGCGAGCTGCTCATACTGCTTGAGGCCGGTCGCGGAGAATTTTTTGATGTTTGTCGAGGCGCTGGCGACATTGCCGGTAATCGCCTTCAATTGCCTGGGATCGATCGCCTTGATCGTCTGCTCGCCCGCGGCAAGGAAGCGGTCGAGCCGCGCGGCGACCGGTTTGAGCGAATGGGCGGCCTCGGCTGCGTCCTTGATGAGAGAGGAAATCTGCTCTGAATTATCGGCGAGCGTCTTGGTGAAGCTCTCCGCATTCTTCAACGTCCCGCTGATCGTGTCCTTGTTGTCCTCGAGCAGCTTGTCGAGCTTCACGAGCACTTCCGCGGCCTTTGTCGAAAGCGACTGCACATTGCCCAGGAGGTTCTGGATCTCGGAGCGCTCCGCCTGAATTTGCGGATAGCGCTGGCCCTCCTCCGCGATAAGATCGGGCGCTCCCGGCGTGCCGCCCACGAGCAGCACGTCGGCGACGCCGGTGAAGCCGCGCGTGTCCAGCCGCGCGCGGGTATTGGCTTTCACCGGCGTATGCTCGTCGATTTTCACCAGCACGTCGACCTTGCTGGGATCTTTTTCCGAGATCGCGAGATGGGTCACCTCGCCGACCTTCACGCCGTTGAAGAGAACCGACGAGCCGCGTGAGAGGCCGGAGACCGAGCCTGAGAACACGATCTGAAAGACTTCGTGCCTGCCGCTCTGGCTCGGGCCGGAGAACCAATAAACGAAGCTGAAGGCCGCAAATATCGCCGCGAGGGTGAAAGCGCCGATCAAGGCGTAATTGGCGCGGGTTTCCATGCTTCGTCCTCTCAATCGGGGATTGTCGCGGCGAGCCGCCCGCCACGAACCCCGTGGAAATAGGCCTTGAGCCAAGGGTGATCCGATTGCAGCAAGGTCTCGAGCGGGCCCGCCGCAATCACTTTTCCCTCGGCGAGCGCTGCGACGCGGTCACATATCGAGTAAAGGCTGTCGAGGTCATGGGTGACCATGAAGACCGTCAGTCCGAGCGTTTTCTGCAGCGTCGCGATCAGCTCGTCGAATTCCGCCGCCCCAATCGGATCGAGCCCCGAGGTCGGCTCGTCGAGAAAAACCAGCTCCGGGTCGAGCGCCAGCGCACGCGCCAGCGCTGCGCGCTTGACCATGCCGCCGGATAATTCGGACGGAAATTTGTCCGCAGCGTCCGGCTTCAATCCAACGAGCTCGATTTTGAGCATGGCGAGCTCGTCCATGAGCCGCGGCGAAAGGTCCCGCGTCTCACGCATCGGCATCTGAATATTCTGCTTGACGGTCAGACCGGAAAACAGCGCGCCGTTTTGGAACAGAACGCCCCAGCGCTGCTCGAGCGCCCGCCGCTCCGCCGGCGGCAGGCTGTCGCGGTTCTTGCCGAAGATGCGGATGGAGCCGCCGCGTGTCGGCACGAGGCCTAAAATCGCGCGGGTGAGGACGGATTTCCCCTGCCCCGACCCTCCAACGAAGCCGAGAACTTCTCCGCGATAGACGTCGAGATCGAGGCCTTTCATCACGAGCTTGTCGCCGAAACCGACCACGAGATCGCGAACGCTGATGGTCACGTCGCCATGCGGACCAATCGCGCCCGAGCCGTCTCTTTCGGAAAAGGTCATCGCGGCCACGCTCAATAATGAATCGATGCAAAGAAGACGGCGAACAGCCCGTCGAGCACGATTACCATGAAAATCGACTTGACGACCGAAGAGGTGACCTGACGACCGAGCGATTCAGCCGAGCCCAGCGTCGCCAGACCATCCATTGTTGCGATCAATCCGATGACCAGCGCCATGAATGGCGCCTTGATGATTCCGACCATGAATGTATTGAGGCCGATGGCGTCCCTGAGCAGCGAGGTGAAGGCGACCGGACTGATGCCGCCATAGCCCCACGAGACCAGCATGCCGCCAAAAAGCGCCGCAATATCGGCGATGAAGGTCAGGATCGGAAGCGACGCGACGAGCGCGAGCACCCGCGGCGCAACGAGCACTTCTATGACCGACAGGCCCATGACGCGCAAGGCGTCGACCTCCTCCCGCATCTTCATGGAGCCAATTTCGGCGGTAATGGCGGAACCCGACCGACCAGCGATCATGATGGCGGTGAGCAGAACGCCGAGCTCGCGCAGCACCAGGATGCCGATCAGGCTCACTGTATAGCTCGTCGCGCCGAATCTCATGAGCTGGAAAATGCCCTGCTGGGCGACGATCGAGCCAACGAGGAGATTGATGAGGATGATGATCGGCGCGCTTCGCAAGCCGACCAACTCCATATGGGCGACGAGCGACGTCCCGCGAAAATGCTTGGGATGCGTCGCAACAAAGGCCATCACGCTGACAAATTCGCCCAAAAACGCGACGCCGCGGTAAAATTCCCTCGCGCTTGAGACCACCGCGCGGCCGATATCCGAGAGCAGCTCCGCGACGATCGAAATGCGCCCGCGCGCTCTTGGCGGGAACTCGCGATAGGCGGCCTCCTCGAGCAAGATATCGTGCTCGGGGCGGGCGTGTTCGATCACGACCGCGACATTCGCCCCCGCGAGCAGCCGCCGGGATCTGTTGATCAGCCAGGCGCCGGCGGTGTCGAGCCGCGAGACGCCGGAGAGGTCGATCGTCACAAAGGTCGAGCGCCGGCCGAAGTCCACGATCTCCTGAGCCTTCTGCTCGAGCCGCCGCGAGGCCGCAAGGGTCCAGTCGCCGGCGAGCGCCAGCCGTGCGCCCCCTTCGAGGGGTGAGACGTCCGGGAGAGCTTGGGCGGCGCCGGCAGCCATGAAGCCTCTTTCAAGACAAGCGATTCGACGGAAAGCTCCGTCAGCCTTGCAATTCGTCTTAGCTTTGTGACATGCGCTCGACAAGCGCGCCAGCGCACGTCATATCGCGAGCCTATGCCAGCGGAGCCACGCCTTGCGCACCGAGATGACCCTTGCCGTCGAAACTTTTCCCATCGCCGGGCGCTTTGTCATCTCCCGAGGCGCCAAGACGGAGGCGCGGGTCGTCACGGCGACCTTGCGCGCGGGCGGCGCCACAGGACGCGGTGAATGCGTGCCCTACGCCCGCTACGGCGAAAGCGTCGAGAGCGTCATCGCGACTATAGAGGGCGTGCGCCGCGAGATCGAGTCCGGCGTCGATCGGCAAGCCTTGCAGCGGTTGCTGCCGGCGGGCGCGGCGCGCAATGCGGTCGATTGCGCCATGTGGGATTTGGCGGCCAAGCGCTTGGCCAGGCGCGCCTATGCGATCGCGGGCTTCGAACGCCTTGCGCCGCTTGTCACCGCCTATACGCTGTCGGTTGGGACGCCTGAAGAGATGCGCGCGGCGGCCCTAGAGGCGGCCCACCGGCCGCTGCTCAAGATTAAGCTTGCCGGGGAAGGCGACGAGGCGCGGCTCGCCGCCGTCCGCGAAGGGGCGCCGCATGCGACGCTGATCGTGGACGCCAATGAAGCCTGGGGGGAGCATAACCTCGTGGCGCTGCTCGACGCCTGCGCCCGTCACAATGTTGCGCTCGTCGAACAGCCCCTGCCAGCCGGCGAGGATGAAATGCTCGCCGCAATCGCCCGCCCGCTTCCGATCTGCGCCGACGAAAGCGCCCACGAGACGGCGTCGCTCGATGCGCTGCTCGGCCGTTACGACGCTGTCAACATTAAGCTCGACAAGACCGGCGGTCTGACCGAGGCGCTTCTGATGGCTGACGCCGCCCGCAAAATGGGCTTCGAGATCATGGCGGGCTGCATGGTAGGCACCTCCCTCGCGATGGCCCCGGCCATGCTGATCGGGCAGATGGCGGCCTTCGTCGATCTCGACGGGCCGCTGCTGCTCGCCAAGGACCGGGAGCCGGGCCTCGTCTACGAGGGGTCGACGATCATTCCGCCGCCTCCGGCGCTTTGGGGGTGACTAGATCCCCTCCTCGACGGGCTCGCCGGCGTTGAGCCAGGCGAGGATGCCGCCGCCGAAATGGGTGTTGCAGTCGCGCCGCCCGGCGAGCCGGGCCTGCTCCATGGCGGAAACCGAACGACGCCCCGAGCGGCAGTAAATCACAACCTTCCGCCCCTCGCCGGCGACCGGGAGCTTGGAGGGATCGAAGCGCGAGAGCGGGTTGAACAGCGCTCCCTTGATATGGCCGGCGGAATATTCGTCCGCCTCCCGGACGTCGACGAGCAGGATCGAACCGTCGGCGAGGCCGGCCTTGAGCTCGTCGAGCGCGATGTCGTTGAAGGCGGCGGCGGTCATGGGCTTCTCTCCACGATTTTTTCTCTGGCGGAGTCATTCGCACGCCAGCGGCCACGCCGTCCAGAGACGCCAAATGGCCGAGTTCCTTGCCGCATAATCAGCCCTGCGCGCAGCGCCTGTGCAACTTGCGGGGGAAAGTCCCATAGCGCGCTTTCCGCTCGCATGGAATCATGCGAGCGGAATTAGGAATTTGGAGCGCATTCTTCTTCCAGAAGCCCTCAAACTTTTGCGGAATGAACCTTAACGTAACAAGATTGCAACGCTGCGTTTACGTTTGACCGCGAGAGTAGGGTTCCCAAGACAGCGCTGAAGGTCAAGTCAGGATGCAGCTGCGCCATATCGCCAATCGGGTTTCGCAGGCGCCGGAGAGAGTGTATTCGCCCGCGCTCAGAGCCTCGCTCTCGGCGCCGCAGGAAGCCGCTCAGCTCGCCCCGGAGTCCGCCGCCGGCCCTGACCCAAGACGCATTCTCGCCTCGATTGGCGAAGTGGTTTACGATTGGGACTTGGGCACCGACCGGCTGGTCTGGGGCCCTAATCTCGCTGCTGTTCTCGGACCGATCTCCAGCGACGGCCTCGATACCGGCCTCGCCTATGGCGAGCGCATCTCTCGCGAGAGCGGGACCTCGCGCTACGACGCCATCATGCGGTCAAGCGGCATCGATGAGGGCGACGGCGTTCCCTACCAGGTCGTCTACGCGCTCGTTCAGCCGCGCGATCTCGGTCAGACGCCGATCGTCTGGTTCGAGGATACGGGCCGCTGGTTTGCGGGACCTGATGGAAAGCCCGCCCGCGCCCATGGCGTCTTGCGCATTGTCACCGAACGCCATGAGATGGAGCGCCAGCTCGCACTCGGCTCGCAGATCGATCCACTGACCGGCGTTATCAATCGAGCCCAACTCGGCGAGCAGGTCGCCCGCTTCCTGAAAGAGGCTGAGCGCACCCGTAAGCCGTTCGCGGTGCTGCTCATCGCGCTCGAGAACCTTTTCGCGCTCAACCGCACTTATGGCTATGACGCTGGCGACGAAGTGCTCGCAAGCCTCGCCGGGCGGCTACGGGAAAACGTGCGCGCCTGCGACGTCGTCGGGCGTCATGCGGGCAATAAATTCGCTTTGGTCCTCGAAAGCTGCGATGCAGAGGAGACGATCGCCGCAGCCCAGCGTCTGATTGACCTCGTAAAGACTACGCCTTTTGAGACGAAGGTTGGCTCCATTCCCGCGACGATCCGAATCGGCGTCGTGATTGGACCGCGCGAGGGCCGGGTTCCGAGCGTTCTCTTCCAGCACGCCGAGGAAGCGCTCGACGTCGCACGCCAGAACAACGGTAAGCGTTGCATCGCCTACACCGCCTCCCTCGCCCGCGAGGATGCGCGATTGCGGGCCCTGCAAGTGGCCGACAGCATCGTTTCGGCGCTGAACGACCGCCGTGTCGATCTCGCCTTTCAGCCAATCGTCCATGCCGCGACCGGCAAGATCGCCTTCCATGAGGCGCTGCTGCGCGTGCGCCTGGCGGACGGCGCCGCGGTCTCGCCAGCTTCGCTGCTGCCCGTCGCCGAGAAGGCGGGGCTCGTGCGCCTGCTCGATCAGCGCGTAATGGAGCTTGCTTTGGAGCGCCTTGGCGCAGAGCCCGATTTGCGGGTTTCCGTGAATTGCTCGATCAATACTGTGCTCGATCCGGAATGGCCGGACCGGCTGGCCACGGCGGTGGCCATGAACCCCTCTGTATCCGAAAGGCTGATCGTCGAGATCACCGAAACGAGCTTGATCGAGGATTTCGACACGACGAAAAATCTCATCTCCACCTGCAAGCGGCTCGGGGTGAAGGTGGCGATGGACGATTTCGGCGCAGGCCATACATCGTTTCGAAATCTGCGGGCGCTCGACTTCGACGTCGTGAAGATCGACGGCGCCCTCATCCAGAATATCTCGAATTCCGCAGACGACCGCTTTTTCGTGCGCACCCTCATCGATCTCGCGCGCCATCTCTCGCTAGAGGTCGTCGCCGAATGGGTCGAGGACGAAGCGACCGCGCGCATCCTGCGGGAGTGGGGCGTGCATTATTTTCAGGGCGCGCTTTACGGCCAGGCGGAAAAGCGACCTGGAATCAATGAGACGCATCAGGCGGGCGCGCCTTTTATCTGAACGGGGGCGCCGGACCGCGAGTCTGCAGGCTCTCGCGGTCCACGCGTCGACTACGCTCACCCGGTATTGCGCAAGCCCGCCGAGACGCCGTTGATCGACATTAGGATGCCCTCGCGAATCTCGTTGTCCGTCATTCCGGCGCGGTGACGGCGGATCAATTCGACCTGCAGATAGTTGAGCGGGACGATATAGGGGAAGCGCTGCCGAATCGCGCGCGCCAGCGTCGGATTGTCGGCGAGCCGCTCTGACGTGCCCAAGATCTCCGTCAGCGCATCCACCGAACGCGCGTGCTCCGCCTCGATCATCGAGAAAATACGCTTGGCCAGGGCTCGGTCCTCGACGAGCTCGGCGTAATGGCGCGCAATCTCGAGGTCCGTTTTCGACAAGATCATGTCGATGTTGGAGAGCAGCGAACGGAAGAAAGGCCATTCCGCCGCCATGCGCCGCAACAGCTCGAGGCGTTCTTTGTGATCCTGACTTAGATAGCCCGCGATGGCCGAGCCGAATCCATACCAGCCCGGCAAAGCCACGCGCGCCTGCGCCCAGGAGAAGCTCCAGGGGATGGCGCGCAAATCCTCGATCTTGCGCGAGGGCTTGCGGGAGGCCGGGCGCGAGCCGATGTTGAGCGAGGCGATCTCGGTGATGGGCGTCGACGCAAAGAAATAGTCTACGAACCCCGGGGTCTCGTAGACGAGCCCACGGTATGCGGCCATGCCCGAGCGCGACAGCTCTTCTGCGATCTCCGGGAATTCCGGCGCCGGGGCCTTATGCTGGGAGAGTAGCGTCGCCTCCAGCGTCGCGGCGACCAGCAGCTCCAGATTGAGATGGCCGATCTGGGGATTGGCGTATTTCGCGGCGATTACCTCACCCTGTTCGGTGAGACGGATCTGACCGTTCACCGTGCCCGGCGGCTGGGCGAGGATCGCGTCGTAGCTCGGACCGCCGCCACGTCCCACCGTGCCGCCGCGCCCATGGAACAGGCGCATGACGATATTGGGCATGGACGCGAAGAACTCCGCGAGCGCGGTCGAAGCGCGATAGAGCTCCCATATGCTCGTGAGAATGCCGCCGTCTTTGTTCGAATCCGAATAGCCCAGCATGATATCCTGCTGCGCGCCGGAATTGACGATGAGGCGCTGAATGCCGGGCAATGCATAGAAGTCGCGCATGATCGGCGCCGCGTTGCGAAGGTCGCCGATGGTCTCGAAGAGCGGCGCGATGATGAGATCAGCGGCGACCGCCTCCGCGTCGCGTGGGTCGAGCGTGCCGCGCATCAAGCCGCACTCTTTCTGCAGCAGCAGCACTTCCAGAAGGTCGCTAACCGTCTCCGTATGGCTGACGATGTAGTGACGTATCGCCTCATCCCCGTAAAGGCGGCGCATCTCCACGGCGCGCTCGAAAATCTCGAGCTCCCTCATCGTGCGATCGCTATACGCTCTATCAGGCAAGCGCACGGGGCGCGGATCTGAGAGGAGCCGCATGAGAAGCTGCTGCTTCTCGACTGCCGTGAGCCCGGCATAAGCCGCCGTGACGCGCGCGGCGGCGAGAAGTTCGGCGATTGTCTCTTCATGGCGGTCGGAGCTTTGGCGCAAATCGAGCGTGGCGAGATGAAAGCCGAAGACCTCGACTGCGCGAATGAGCGGCTCCAGCCGCTGAGAGGCGATGACCTCGCTGTGATGGATGCGCAGCGACTCATCGATCGTCACGAGATCGGCGAGAAGCGCCCAGCTGTTCGCATAGGGCTCTCCCGGCGCCAAAGCGTGGCGCGTGGCCTGGTGGCCGGTGAGCTTTTCGAGCGTGCCGGCGAGGCGCGAATAGACGCCGATCAGGGCGCGGCGGTAAGGCTCGTTGTCGCGATGCGGGTTGTCGTCGCCCGACCGCGCGGCGAGATCTTCGAGCGCCTTGGTGGCGCCGCCGTAGCGCCGCGAGATGGACAGCTCCGCCCCGAGCTCGTGCACCTCGATGAGATAGAAGCGCAATGCCGTCTCGCATTGCATGCGCAGGGCTGTCGAGAGCGACTCGGCCGTGACGTTGGGATTGCCGTCGCGGTCGCCGCCGACCCAGGCGCCCGTGCGCAGGAAGGGCGGCACGCGTAGGCCGTCGAGCTTCGATTCGATCTCGGCGTAGAGCTTTGGGATCTCGCGCAGAAAGGTCGAGCGATAATAGGACAGCGTGTTCTCGATCTCGTCGCGCACGGTCAGGCGCGCTTCTCGCAACAGCTCGGTCTGCCACAGCTGGGCCACGCGGGCGCGCAGCTGCATCTCGTTCTGTGCGCGCTCGGCCTTTCCTTTCAAATGCTCCCGCTCGGACAGCAGGGTGAAGATCGCGCGCTCGGTGTCGAGCAGGCTCTTGCGCCGCACCTCGGTCGGATGGGCGGTAAGGACGGGCGAAATCCAGCCGCGCGAGAGGGCCGAGGCGATCTTGCCGGGGCCGACCGCCGCCTTGCGCAGATGCGTGAAGGAGCGCGCGAGGCTCGGCTCGTCGAGCGTCTTGCCGTCCCCGAGCGCGCGGGCGCGCTCTTTCAGCGGATGCAAATCCTCGGCGATGTTCGCGAGGTGGGAGAAATAGCTGAAGGCGCGGATGACCGCCGTCGCCTCCTTGGCGGTCAGCGAGCGCAATAGCGCGTCGAGCTTTGCGGCGGCGTCCTCGTCCTTGTTGCGGGTGGCCGCGACGGACAGGCGGCGAATGGTTTCGATGCGCTCGAAAGCCTCGACGCCCTCGTGCTCGCGCACGGCGTCGCCGAGCAGGCGCCCGAGGAGGCGGATATCCTCGCTCAGCGGCTGTTCGGACTTGCCTTCCGGCCCGGCCGGGACCTTTGCCGGTCCTTCCCTGCCCTCTGCGTCGAGCTGCATGATCAACCTTTGAAAAGAAACGCCCCGCCCGGGGGATCAAACACGCTATAGCAGGCTCGAAGCCAGTTTTCGAAGGGGTTAAAAAGACGGCTTCGTCCGCCCCGGGGGGCGCTGAGGCTCGAAGCGCCCCTTGTTCGAGCGGCCTGCCGCCCTTATAGACCTCGGGCGGCCAGAAAATCGTCAATCGCCCGCTCTTTGCCGGGCCCATCGGTCACGCCATGCTCGACACTGTGGAAATCTCCCTCTTCGCGGGGCTCGGGGTTCTTTTCGCCATCGGCCTCATCGTTCTCGCCCGCTGGTCGAAGACGCGGCCGGCGCTGCTCGCCGCTTATGCGCTCATCGCTGTCTCCTTCCTTTACGTCGGCCTCGCGTTCGGCGCGGAGCATTCCGGAACATGGATCGGCTTCGAGATGACCGCCGTTGCATTCTTCGGCACGCTCGCCGGCATGTCGATTGTCGGCTCGCCCTGGTTCGTGGCCGCAGGCTTCGCGCTGCATGCGGGATGGACGCTCTATGAGCATTATCTCGGCGCGGGTCGAGACTTTGCGCCGGCCCCTTTTGTCGTGGCGAACATGGGATTTGACGTGGTCGCTGCGCTCTATGTGACGTTCATGACCCTCAAGGACAAATTCGCCAAGGAGCCCGGCGCCGACCAGACCGAGCGCACGCTCGCCGCCCGTTCGCAAAACCGCAAGGGAGCCGCCAAGTGAACGCCGTGGGGGATTTTTCTGCAGATTTCAACATCCGCCACGACTGGACCGTCGACGAGATCGTTTCGATACATAACCTGCCGCTGCTCGACCTTATCGCCCAGGCCAACGCCGTTCATCGGCGCTACCACGACGTCAACGACGTGCAAAAGGCGGCGCTGCTGTCGATCAAGACCGGTGGCTGCCCAGAGGATTGCTCCTACTGCCCGCAATCCGCCCATCACCGGGAGGTAAAGCTCGATCGCGTCGATCTACTGTCGACCGAAGAGGTGCTCGGCGCGGCGAAATCTGCGAAAGAGGCAGGCGCAGACCGTTTCTGCATGGGCGCCGCCTGGCGCTCGGCGCCCAAGGACAAGCGCTTCGACGCGGTCGTCGAGATGGTGCGCGGCGTGCGCGCGCTCGGCATGGAGGCCTGCGTCACGCTGGGCATGATCGACGCGAGCCAGGCGGAGCGCCTCGTCGAGGCGGGTCTCACGGCCTATAACCATAATCTCGACACCGGGCCGGAGTTCTACGGCGACATCATCACCACCCGCACGTATCAAGACCGCCTAGATACGTTAAAGGCTGTGCGCGGCGCAGGCCTGGAGATGTGCTGCGGCGGCATCATCGGAATGGGCGAGAGCGAGCGTGACCGCGCCGGAATGCTGCAGGTGCTCGCCGGCTTCGATCCACATCCCGAAAGCGTGCCGATCAATACGCTCGTCGCCGTCGAGGGGACGCCGCTCGCCGAACGCGAAAAGGTCGATCCGCTCGACCTCGTGCGCATGATCGCGACGACACGCATCGTCATGCCGCGCGCGCGGGTGCGCCTGTCGGCCGGGCGATCCTCCCTCACCCGCGAGGCGCAAACCCTCTGCCTTGTGGCGGGCGCCAATTCGATCTTCTACGGCGAGAAGCTGCTGACCACAGGGAACACTGGCGTAAACGAGGACGACGCGCTGTTCAGCGCCCTCGCGCCGCGCTGAAATCGAGTTTGCGCCCCGCCGGCTCGCGGTGAGGGAATTTATGCGGATCGAGCCCGGCGATTTCCGCAGCGTTGAGAAAAAGCGGCTCGAGCAGATCGCGTTCGGCCTCCTCGAGAAGGGCGCCGCCGGTCTCCCGGTCTATCTTTTCGAGATCGTCATAAAGGCGCGCAAGCGTCTCGATGACCTTGCCCTCCGGAGCCGGGTCTGGGAGCGCCTTCATGGCCTGGAAATAGGCGCGGATGCGCGCGTCGATCCCGTCGGTCGCCTCTCGGCTGGCGCCAGCCACCCCGACATCGCGGCAGCGCTCCCAATGGTCGGCGATGGATTGTTCGGCGCCTTCCAGAAGAGCGTCGAGCCTCTTATTTCTCACAAAATGCATTGGCCTACCTTGCACGGGCTCACGCGCCGGCGCGTTAAGCGATGGTTTGCACAAATCCAAGGGCTCGGAAAGCGCATTGGTCGGCCGCGCGCCCCCTATGGGCAAAGTTTCCGCCTTAACTGGATTTCCACTGGGATCTGCTACGTCGTCTCGCCAACTTTTCGGGCGCTCGGGAGAAAAGATGCTCCGTCACCACCGCTTCGTCCTCGCCGGGGTCATGGGCTGGCCGATCGGCCATTCGCGCAGCCCGAAGATTCATAATCACTGGTTCGCCCAATACGGAATCGAGGGGGCCTATGTCCCGTTGCAGGTGGCGCCGGACAAACTGGAGACGGCCCTGCGGGCTCTCCCGGCGCTGGGATTCGCCGGCTGCAATCTAACCATTCCGCACAAGGAGTCGGCGCTCGCCGTCCTCGACCACATCGACCCGAGCGTCGCGCGCATCGGCGCGGTCAATTGCGTCGTCGTCAACGAGGATGGCTCGCTCACCGGCCGGAATTATGACGGCTATGGCTTTGTCGCCTCTCTCCACGAGGCCGCTCCCCAGTGGAAGGCGGCGGACGGGCCCTGCGTCGTCATTGGCGCGGGCGGCGGCGCGCGAGCAATCGTCTCGGGTCTGATTGACGCGGGCGCGGCGGAAATCCGCCTCTTCAACCGCACGCGCGAACGCGCTGATCGGCTCGCGGCCGACTTCGGCGCGCCCGTTGCGGCCTATCCCTGGGAGGAGCGCCATGAAGCGCTCGCGGGCGCCGGGCTTCTCGTCAACACGACAAGCCAGGGCATGATCGGCCAGGAGCCGCTCGAGCTGTCGCTCGCGGCACTACCAAACTCCGCCCTGGTAGCCGACATCGTCTATGCGCCGCTGGAGACGCCGCTCCTCGCCGCGGCGCGGCGCATGGGCGCGACCCCCGTAGACGGGCTCGGCATGCTGCTGCACCAGGCGCGCCCGGCATTTCGCGATTGGACGGGAACCATGCCGGAAGCCACCCCGGCGCTGCGCTCGCTGATCGCCGCGACGCTTTAAAAGAAAAAAGCGCCCGCGACATGCAGCCGCCGGCGCCCGTTGATTTCAAAATAAGAGCGCCTCAGGCAGCTCGTTTATGGGAAGCGCAAAGCGGCGCGGCGGACAAGACCGCCATGCCTTTCGCGAACTCCATCAGCTCCTGCGACTGGCGTACAAAGGCTTCGAAGCGCGCGCTGGCGAACCGGGACTGAAGGTCGACGACTTCCTCGAAGCTTCTCGCCGCAGCGATGCGCTCGGCGAAATCGAGGAAAGCGGCTGCATTCCCGGCCCAGAACTCGACAGATTTTCTGGACCAGAGCGCGGCGTCGAATTCAAAAGAGGCGGAGAGGCTCTCTGTCGTGAAGTCTGCCGCTTGTTCGATGATCATGACCGGCGACGCAACAATACGGCTCGTCTCCGGCTCGGCGGCGGGCGTGATGCCCTCGACTGGCAATTCCGCGGCGACCGCCGCCTCGGCCCGCGGGGGTTCCGCGACGACCGGGGCGGGCGGCTCCATTGCCGCGGCTTCGCCGGCAGGAGCGTCGGCGCGCGTTGCTTCCGCCGGCGTCTCGACAGGGACTTCCTGCCCAGCGTCGATGGACTTGCTTTGCTTATTAGCTTTGCCTTGCGTCGCCATAGCGCGCTCCTTCAAGGTGTTAAAGGGATTAAATCAGGACTTGAGTGTCGTAGATCGCTGAATCGCGGCGCCGAGTTCCTTCGTCTGCTCCTGGATCGTCGCGAGCTGCGATTTCACGTAATCCGCCTGGAGCTGGAAAACTTCCTGCGGATCCTTGGCCTTCACGAGCTTCTGGGCGAGCTCGAAAGCGGCGTTGATGTTCGCCTCGGCGTAAGACAGGGCCTTGACGCCGACATCCTTGGCGCCTGGCGGCACAATCGGCAGATCGGTTGTAGAGGTCAGGGCCTTGTGCGCGGCGCCGGCGAAGCCTTCAAAGGCCTTGCGCGCCTGCTCGACGCTCTTCTCCGCAAAGTCACGCACTTCGTTCGGCACCTGATAAATCGGTTCAACCATCGACGTCTCCTCTCTCGAACGCCGCCCCGGATTTAACCTAGGCAGCGGGCCGCACACGCCACAATGATACAGCCCGCAGCCATCAGGACTCTGCCGAAATCTATGCTGCGTTGCAAACAAAATTGTGCGCCGCATCACATATGGAATGCGCGAAAATCGAGGAAAAATTATGAAAGCCAATAGACCGGCCGTTTCCCAGCGATTAAGTTTGCGTTAACGCCAGGACCTGGGCGCAGCTGCGGGCCCGCGCGATCGGGGCCGCGTAGGCGTCGGCAGCGTTTCTGTCGCAAGGGCGGCAAAAGTCATGAGCGGTACGCAGGCAGAGATCGATAAAGGCAGTCTCGCCGCAACCCGCATCGCGGCAGACCCCGCATTTTGCGCGCTTGACGCTTCCGGCGTTCCGATCGTCGCGGCGAGCGGCGACCCTCTCGAAGTCATCTATTCGAATCACGCGGCTCGATCAGTTTTCGGCTGCGACGAGAATGCGCTCGCCAAGCGGCTTTTCAGTAGTGAGCAGTCAGGCGCGAAGCGGCTGGTGGAGCTCGTGGAATCGCTCCGGCGTGGCGCAGCTCTCCGGCTCGAACGCTTGAGCCTCGATTTTGCCGACGCGCCGCAGACCGTAACCGTCCTGTGCCGCAGGCTGGCGGACGACGAAGCGCGCCCCTGTTTCGTCATTGCGGCGCTCGGCTTGCGACCCAAAGGGCCGGATGCGCTCCTTCCGACGCCGGAGATGGCGCCGCGCGCGGCGCCCAACGCGTCCGCCGGTTCGAGCGCAGCGGCCTTGAACGACGCAGCGCTGCGAGAAAACCTCCTGGCGCGCCACGGCGCCCGGTCTCCGCGCTTCCTTTGGAAGACAGACGCCGCCGGCCGGTTTACCGACGTAACGCAGACCCTTGCTGATGTCGTGGGCGTCGCAAGCGCCGACATTGTCGGCCGCACAGTCGAAGAAGTCGCCGAGTCGTTCTCCTTCGGTCACGCCCTTGCGGAGGCGATCGCGTCTCTGAAAAGCTTTAGTGGAATCGAAGTCGATTGGCCCCTCCCCGCGCAATTCGCCCGCGCGCCCACAACGCTCGGGGCCTTGCCGATCATGGACTCGGATCGCCGCTTTTCTGGCTTCCAAGGCTTTGGCGTCCTCCATCTTTCCCGCGCCTTCCTGGCTGATCGAGGGACGAAGGAGGCTGACCGGGCCAAAAAGGCGGGAGGGTCCGCCGAGGCGACCGAGCCGCGGGCCGCGCGGCCGGTCCAAACAAACTTTCGAGCGAGCAATGTTGTGCCCTTGCGGCCACCCGCCAATCGGCAGGAACGCGAATGCCGCGCGGCGCCGGCGCCGGCGAACGACGCACTGACATCCGCCGAACGCATGAATTTCGAAGAGATCGCTCGCGCCCTCCGCGCTGGCGACCTTCCTTTGGCCAACGCCGGAGATCTCCCCGAGGAGCTCGCTGATGGCCGGCCGGCCGACTGCAACGTTGACGATATCGCTGCGGCGCTCGGGCGCCTTATGCAGGCGGCGCCTGAGGCCTCGATAGCGGAACCTGCGCTGCAGGCGCCGCTCCCGACAGCGATGGTCGGCATTCTCGACTGCCTGCCGGTTGGCATATTGGTCGCGCGCGGGGCGCAGACTCTCTTGGCCAATCGCACGCTGCTCGATTATCTCGGCTACGATGACGTCGACGCATTCGAGGCCGACGGCGGGCTTGCGCGCATGTTTTTCGGTCGCCCTCCCGTCGGCGCTGGCGCCCGCGCCGCCTCGGTTCAATCGAGCCACGGCGAAACGCTCGATGTCGATGTCCACCTGCAATCGATCGATTGGGAGAGCGGGCCGGCGACGCTTGTCACCCTGCGCCGCCATCGCAACCCTCTGCCCGGCCCTGATGAGCGCGCGTCGGGGGTCGCCCGGGAAAGGGAGGAGAAGCTCGCCCGCCTCCAAGCGGATAACAGTCTGCTACGAGACATTCTGGAAACGAATGGCGTCGCCGTCGCCGTTCTTGCCGAAGATGCGAGAATAGAGGTCGCCACGAGCGCCTTCACGACCCTGTTCGAGGCCGAACCCGGCTCCTTCGGCGGCCTGCCGGCGGCCGCGCTTTTTTCTGCCGACGAGGCGAAAGCGCTCCCAGCGAGGCTGGCCCGCGCGAGCGAAGCCGGCGAGACGCTGCGCCTGACGTCGCGGGTCGGGGGCAAGTCTTTCGAGGCGAGATGCCGCCGTCTGGGCCCGGCCCGCAAGCTTTGCGTCATATTGCGGGAGCCCGACGCCAAAGTTCGCGATGTCGAGCTCGAAGCCGCCCGCGACGTTGCCGAACAGGCTAGCGCGGCGAAGTCCGACTTTCTGGCGCGCATCAGCCATGAGATCCGCACGCCGCTCAACGCCATCATCGGCTTCGCCGAAGTGATGATTGAGGAGCGCTTCGGACCCATTGGCTCCACGCGCTACAAGGAATATCTCAGGGACGTGCACGCCTCGGGCGCGCATGTGCTCTCGCTCGTGAACGATCTCCTCGATCTCTCGAAGATCGAAGCCGGCAAGATGGAGCTCGATTTCGACCGTGTGGACGCCAACGCCGTGATATCGGAATGCGCGTCGATCATGCAGACGCAGGCTAATCAGGCGCGCGTGGTGATGCGCCTGTCGCTCTCGCCGAGCCTGCCGATGATCCGGTCCGACAGGCGCTCGCTGAAGCAAATCCTCCTCAACCTTCTCTCGAATGCGATGAAGTACAACGACGCCGGCGGCCAGGTGATCGTCTCCACGGCCCTCACCGACGCGGGCTATGTCGTGATCCGCGTAAAGGACACGGGCATCGGCATGTCTGACGAAGAGGTCCGGATCGCGCTCGAGCCCTTCAAACGCATTCCGACCTTGCAGAAGCGCCCTGGCACGGGCCTCGGCCTGCCGTTGACAAAGGCGTTGATCGAGGCGAACCACGCCTCCTTCACAATCAAGAGCCGCAAGGGCGAAGGCACGCTGATCGAGGTCATCTTCCCGCCGCCGCAGGTGCTGGCGGCGGAGAGTGGCGGGGCGCCGTTGCCTGGCCTGGGGTCGAGACCTTAAACACTGGACGCGCAAGCCCCTCATCCAATTCGGAGGACATTTATGCGCCTTTCGGCTTTCCTCGCTGCTGGTCTGTCGGCGGCCGCCCTCGCCGGCTGCAACGCCGCCCGGCAACCACAGCCCGTCATCGACCCGCCGAGCCCGGCGCGGCAGAACGTCACACCGTCGGCCCTCATGCCGGAAGGGGCCGGGTGCTCGGGCGCGGTGTCGCGTTACAAGGCGGTGATGGAGAACGATCTGGCCATGGGCCACGTCAATCAGGGCGTCTACAACCAGATCCAGGGCGAGATTTCGGAGGCCGCGGCCGCCTGCTCTGCGGGCCAGGACGCCAAGGCGGTTTCGCTCGTGCGCGCCTCCAAGGCCCGCCACGGCTATCCCGGCGGCTGAGCGCATGCCGCAAGAGTTGGCGGACTCTTGCGAAAAAGAATGCGATCCCGATATTCGAACTGGCGCGATTTTTGGTCCCTCGCATGATGCTACGCGAGCGGAAAGCGCGCCGAGCGTGAGAAAACGGACAGTAGCGCGTAAGAAAAGCGTCAATCAAACAGTCTGGAAACAATCCAGACTAAGCCCTTTGACGGCCGCGCTGCTGGTCTCTACGTTGCTTGTGTCAAGTATTCGGCCAGGAAGCGACGAACATGAACAGGCTAGCGGCGGCGGTGTTGATTTTGGTCATAGGCTTCACGGGGGCGGTCTCTGCCGAGACCTATGCGCTCACAATCAAGGACCACAAGTTCGACCCCGCCGAGCTGAAGATCGCCGCCGACAAGGCGGCGACGCTCGTCGTCAAGAACCTCGACGCGACTCCTGAGGAATTCGAGTCGAAGCCGCTGCGCATCGAGAAAATCGTCCCCCCCAATAGCGAGGCGACCTTCCAGCTACGCCCGCTGAAACCCGGACGCTATAAGTTCTTCGGCGAATTCCACGAGGACACCGCCAAGGGCGAGGTGGTTGTCGAATAATGCTCGGCGCCCTGATCATCGTCTTTCGCGAGGCCATTGAAGCCGGCCTTATCATCGGCATCGTCGCGGCGGTGACGCGCGGCGTCGCGGGCTCGCGCAGCTTCATCGCCGGCGGCGTTGGCGCCGGCGTGCTCGGCGCGCTGACCGTCGCCGCTTTCGCCGAGCAATTGTCGCGGGCCGTCGCGGGCAGCGGACAGGAGCTCTTCAACGCCGGCGTGCTGATGATCGCCGTCGTCATGCTCGCCTGGCACAACATCTGGATGGCGAAGCACGGGCGCGAAATGGCGCAAGAACTCTCCGCGGTCGGCAAGGCGGTGGCGAGTGGCGACCGCACGCTCTTCGCGCTCGCAACGGTCGTCGGCCTCGCCGTGCTGCGCGAGGGATCGGAGGTCGCGCTCTTTCTTTACGGCGTGTTGGCCTCCGGCGAGTCGGGCGCGAGCGTGTTGATCGGCGGCGTCGCCGGCCTTGCCTTAGGCGCGCTCACGAGCCTCGCGACCTTCTTTGGCCTCGTGTCGATCCCGCCCAAGAGACTTTTCGCCGTAACGACGGCGTTGATCACTCTGCTCGCCGCCGGCCTCGCCGCCCAGGCGGTCGCCTTTCTGCAGCAGGCGGGAACGATCACGGCTTTGTCCGATACGCTGTGGGACACGTCCTGGATCCTCTCGGACAAGAGCATCCCCGGCCGCGTGCTGCATACGCTGATCGGATACGCGGATCAGCCGTCGCAGATGCAAGTGGTCGTCTATGGGGCGACGCTCGTCGCGATTCTGGCGGCGACAAAGCTCACCGCAATGAGCGCGAGAGCGCCGACGCCGGCGCCGGCAGAGTAAGCCGGAAGCGAGACGCCGGGGCCAAGGCGGGCGATTCCAGAATCCGCGGCCTGTAGCATATTAGTTTTCATGAAAGCCTTCGATCCTATCTCGGTCGGTTTCGCGCGGCGCTCGATGAGGTGTACGGGAAGCGAATCGAACGCGTTGTGCTGTTCGGCTTCCGCGCCCGCGGCGAGGCCCGGCCCGACTCAGACGACGACATCGCTGTCTTCCTGAAAGATCGAGACAGTTTCTGGAAAGAAAGCGGGCGCCTCGCGGCGATCGAAGCCGACATTCTCTTTGAAACGGGTGCGGTTATTAATGCATCGCCCTTTTCGGCTGGAGCCTACCGAGATCACTCGCCCCTGATGCAGGAGCTTGGGCGCGACGGCCTCGATCTATGACGCAGAAGACTCTCGCGGAAGCAGAAGAAGCGATAGAGACCGCATCACGCTTCGTTGACCTCATCGCTAGCCTAAATGCGTCATCAAACAAAGCGCCATAGGAAAACGCGACCCCATCAATCTCGCGCGGCGATATCGATCTTTTGGATCACCCGAGCCGGCTCCGGGCGCACGAGATCGACTGAGAGCAGCCCGTTCATCAGGTCGGCGCCGAGCACCTGCATGCCGTCGGCGAGCAGGAAGGCGCGCTGGAACTGGCGCGAGGCGATGCCGCGATGCAGGAAATGGCGCTCGCGGTCGTCCACCTGCCGGCCCCGGATGACGAGCTGGTTTTCCTCCAGCGACACGTCGAGCTGATCCCGGGTGAAGCCCGCTACAGCCAAGGTGATCCGCAACCGCTCGGGCTCGTTCTCGGTGCGCGGGATGCGCTCGATGTTGTAAGGCGGATAGCCGTCCGTCCCGCTGCGCGTGACGCGATCGAGCGCCCGTTCGATCTCGTCGAACCCCAGCAGAAACGGCGAATTGAGCGGCGGACGCGACATGATAGGAAGCCCTTCTGGCGCCTCGATTTTTCGGGACCCGAACGGCGTCCCGGCGAGCGATTTATGGCCCCTCCGCGCGTCGCGATCAAGCGGGGAGCCGCGCAGCGGCCAGTTCGGGAAACCTTCCATAGGCTCGATCGCCTCGCAGGGACCGGAACGTCACTGCTGCGCCGCGCGCCAGACTCCACCGCACATGTCGGTCGAGGAGGACCAGGCGCCCGCGCCCTTGCCGGCCTTCAGCATGCCGTGGAGACGCGCGACATGCTCGCCTTCGCCGGTGAAGCGCGCGACGATGTTGCCATCCTCGTCCACGTAGCCCCACGTCGAGACGCTGGCGCCGAAGGCGCTCGTGATCCTTTTGTCGTCAATGGTCAACGCGCTGGGGATGAGCGCAGGGCAATCGCCGACGCTCGTCGTCGCTTCGATGGTCCAGGCGCCGTTGGGGTCCCGGGGGGCGGCCATCGCGATCTCCCGGCGAGCGTCTTCCTTATGGTTTTTCTGGGCCTTCGCCGCCGCGCCGCTCGCCGCGAGCGACGTCGCTAATGCAATTGCCCAGAACCTCATTTGGCCTCCTCGAGCGCCCGCTGCAGAACGTCGTGCATGTCGCAGCCGACATAAATGAACTCTGTGACGCCTACATTGCGAAGCTTCTGCTCCATCTCGCCGGGCCGGCCGGCGGAATAAAGCTTGGCACCCGCCGCTCTCAGGGCGGTTGCGGCCGGCTCCGCCGCCTCGGCGTAGATCTTGTCTGACGAGCACAGGCAAGCGAGTTTGGCGCCAGACGCGCCGAAAGCCGCCACGATTTCGGCCGTCGACTCGGCCTCAGGCCCGAAAACGGCTTCCACGCCGCCCGCTTCGAAGAAATTCTTGGCGTAATTGGCGCGCGCCGTGAAGGCCGCGACGGAGTCCAGATTGGCCAGGAAGACTTTCGGGCGCTTGCCTGTTTTTTCGGCATAGGCGTCGGACTCGTCGCGCAGACGTTCGAAGGGCTCGGAGAGACGTCGCGGGGCGAGCGAGGCCGACGTCAGCGCCCCGGCGGGCGCGTCAGCGGAAAGGCGCGAGGCGTCATAAGGCGCGGCGACGTCGAGGGTCTTTTCGTGGATATCCGGAAATTCATTCCCGCCGATGACCTTTTCCTTCGCACGCGCAATCCTTTTCGCGCGCTCGCCCGCGGTCGCGGCGACGCGGCCCTGGAAGCTTCCCTTTTCGAGCGCCGCCGGCAGGCCGCCTTCCGCCTCGATCTCCTGGAAGGCCGCCCAGGCGCGCTCGCATAGATCCTGCGTCAGCGCCTCGAACCCGCCGGCTCCGCTCGTCGGATCGTTGACGACGTCGATATGGGACTCGTCCTGCAGCACGAGTTGCGTGTCGCGGGCGAGGCGTCGGGCGAACCCATCCGCCGCGCCGAAAGGCTGGGTGAAGGGCAGAACGGTGACCGTATCGGCCCCGCCGATCGCCGCGGAGAAGGTCGCGAGCGTGCCGCGCAATATGTTGTTCCAGGGGTCGCGGCGCGACATCATGCGCCAGGCGGTTTCGGCGAAGATCAGGGCCGGCTTCGGGGCGAGGCCGCAGGCTTCCTCAACCCGAGCCCAGAGCCGGCGCGCGGCGCGGAATTTGGCGACGCCCATGAACTCGTCGGCGTCGGCGGCGAAACGCAGCGCGATCAGCGAGCGGGCGGTCTCGATGTCGAGGCCGTTGTCGGTCAGCACGCGCAGATAGGCCACGGCGGCGGCGAGCACGAAAGCGAGTTCCTGCGCCTCCGAGCCGCCCGCCGCGTGGACGAGGCGCGCGTCGGCGACAACTACGCCATTGGAGAAGCCGGCCTTGGCGATCGCCTTGACGGCGGCGGCGAAAGTCTTAGCGCCCTCGCTCCAGTGGGCCGGCGCGAATCCGTGCAGCGCCTGGAGCCCCAGGGGATCGAGGCCGAAGGAAATGCGGGTGATCGACGGCTCGATGTGGCGGCTGTCGACATAACGCATGATGGCGGCGGGCGCATTGGGGGCCCGCGGCGAGGCTTCGACGAGGACGGGGACGCCGTAATCGAGCCGAACGCTGGCCAGAAGATGTGCGATCGTCTCGTCGCTGTCGCTCGTCAGACCCGCGCCATAAGCGCCCTGCGCCCCGGCAAAGACGATATGCAGGCCATCTGCGCCGCCTTCGAGATCTTCGAGGGCGAATTTGTTGGCGGCGTCCGCGTCGGCGAGATCAACGCGGCCGAGGATCGACCAGCGCCCGGGCGTCTTGCGCAGGGCGCGCGGGGCCTGATTGGCGGCGCGCGTGTAAAGGGGGGCGATGGCAACGCCGTCATAAGTCTTGGAAACGAGCTTGTCGAAGGAGCCGCCTTTCAGCGCCTTATCGACGAGCTTGCGCCACTGCTCCTCGTTCGGCTGTGGAAAAACCCCGGCGATGGCTGTCTCGTTGGCGCTCATTTCGATCTGGACCCCTCGTGTTTTGCGGGCCTTTTGCCACGAAGCGCCGCCCTGGGGAAGCGGGACCTGAACCCCGAAGGTTGGGCCGGGCTTTATTTTCGTCGCCAAAACCCGTAACCAAGTTTCCGCCGCCCCGGAAAAGGCGTGGAAGGGGTGGGCGCACGGCCTTCATTTCGCTTTCGCGCGGTGGTGCGCCACGCGAGCGTTCTCGCGGATCGATAGACCCTTAACGGAGGGATTTCGTGGCTGACAATCCTCAAGACATTGCCAAGCTCAAAGAGGAAATCATAGAAGTGATCGCTTCGGAGGGCATGGTCGACCGCAGTAAGGTGACGCCCGACGCGACCATCGAAAGTCTCGACCTCAAGTCGGTAGACATCGTCATGATCCTCACGGCGCTCGAGGAGAAGTTCAACGTCTATATCCCGATGGACGGCTCGCTCCAGGAGGCCAAGACAGTCGAGAGCCTCATCGGCGCGATCGCCGAGCATATTCAGAAAGAGCGCGAGACCCAGTAAATGGCGGCTTCGCGAAGCGGGGACGGAGGACGCCGAGTCGTCGTCTCCGGCATGGGCGTGGTTTGCGGCTCGGGCGTCGGCGCGCGCAAGCTGTGGGAGGCCGCGCGCGACGGCGTGGCCCAGATTCGCGAGCTCAAAACCGAGCGCCCCTATGACGGGCGCATCCGGATCGCCGCGCAAGTGCCGGATTTCGACCCGGCCGCCCATATAGAGGAGAACGTTCTCCCCTTCTGCGACCCTTTCACGCAGTTCGCCGTCGTAGCAGCTGACGAGGCGATGGCGCAGGCGGGCTTCGGCCGCAAGGACATCGCCGGGCCGCGCACGGCCGTGATCATGGGCACCGGCATCGGCGGCATGACCACGATCGAGGATGGCATCTACAAATACTACGTGGAGCACACGCGGCCCGAGACGCTGAGCGTCCCGAAGCTCATCCCGAGCGCCATGCCGACCACGCTCGGCGCCCGCTTCTCGGCGCTCGGCCCCACCTTCGCCGTGGGCAGCGCCTGCTCCTCGGCGAGCCAGTCGGTCGGGATCGGGATGCAAATGATCCGCTCCGGCATGGTGGACAAGGCGATCGTCGGCGGCGCCGAGGCCTGCGTCATCAACGCCACCATCCGCGCCTGGGAAGGGCTGCGGGTGATGACGCCCAATTTCTGTCGGCCCTTCTCCATCGGCCGCAACGGCATGTCGCTCGGCGAAGGGGCGGCGGTCTTTATTTTGGAGACGGCCGAGTCGGCGCGCGCGCGCGGCCAGGAGCCGCTTTGCGAGCTCGCGGGCTACGGCACGACGAGCGACGCCAAGGACCCCGTCCGGCCGGATCTGGATGGCGCCGCCAGCTGCATCTCGCAGGCGCTGGAGGATGCGGGCCTCGCCCCGCGGGACATCCGTTATATCAACGCCCATGGCACGGCCACGCACGCCAATGACATTACCGAGTCGGAGGCGATCCTACGCGTCTTCGGCGATTATGGGCGCGAGGTTCCCGTTTCCTCGACCAAGCCTATTCATGGCCATGCGCTCGGCGCCAGCGGCGGGCTGGAGCTCGCGATCACCATCGAGGCCTTGCGCGAGCAAGTAGTTCCGCCCACGATCAATTTCCTGGAATTCGATCCGCGCTGCCCGATCGACGCCGTGCCCAATACCGCGCGGCCCCATAAGATCGACGCGGCCATGTCCAACTCTTTCGCTTTCGGCGGCATAAACGCCGTTCTGGTCGTTCGCCATGCAGATTGACGCCGAGAAGCCAGATCTGCCGCTCGATGCGCCGAGAAATCTCGGCCCCTTCCGCCTGCGAGTCGACCCGGCGCGCGCGGCGGCCTATGCGCGCGAGACGGGCGGGGATGGATCGAGCGTGCCGCTGTCTTATCCGGCCCTCTGGCTGATGGAGCCGGCGCTCTCTGCGCCAGTGCGCGAAATCTGCGCGACGCTCGACGCCGTGCCCGTGCATGAGGCCCAAAGCTTCGCTTATGAGACGCCGCTTCTCTCGGGCGAGAGCTATGATGTTCGCGTCTTGCTGCGCTGCGAAGCGACGCCGCCGCGCATCGTGATTGACGCGACCATCTCCGCCCTCGACGGCGCCACGGTCGCGCGGATCGAAACGACCCTGCGTCTCGTTCCCCGCGCGGGACTCGGAGCAGCGCCATGAGCCACGCCATCAGCGTCGGCGACAAGTTGCCGGAAGTGGTCATCGGCCCCTTCGACTGCGAGGCCCTTGCGCGCTACGCCGAGGTTTCCGGCGATGACAATCCGCTCCATCTCGACGACGCGCTCGCCGCCAAGATCGGCCTCGCTGCGCCGCCGGTGCATGGGATGAAGCTGCTCGCCGCCTTCGAGCCCATGCTCGCCAAATGGCGGAAGGATCTCAGCCTTGTCGGCTTTTCTGCGAAATTCATCCAGCCGATCCTGCGCGGCGAGACGGTGAGGCTCTCTGGCCGGGTGTTGCGCGCGTCTCCTGACGAGATTTTCATCCGCCTGTTCGCCCATGGCGCCGCTCGCGCGCCGGGAATCATCGGCGAGGCGACGTTGCGGTTTCTCCCTTCTGTCTCGGGGACTGAGGCCAAAGCCGGGGCGGGTAGACCATGACCGACACGGCCGTTGCCTCGACCCGGGCGCCTGCCGCGTCCGACCTCGCGCTCGGAAAGCGCCTCCTCATCACCGGCGCTTCCTCCGGCATCGGCCGGGCGCTCGCCATCGCCTACGCCAGGGACGGCGCGAGCCTCTATCTGCTCGGCCGCGATAAAGCGCGCCTCGATGCGACCGCCGAAGCCTGCCGCGCCGCCGGCGCCGCCGAGGTTGAAACCCGCGTTGCCGACGTGCGCGATCGCGAGGCCATGGCGCGCGTCGTCGAGGCCGCACATGCCGCGCGGCCCATCGATATCATCGTGGCCAACGCCGGCGTCGCCACGGGCCTGTCGCCGGGCCAAATTCTGGAGACGCCGGAAGCCGTGCGCGCCACTTTGGCGATCAATGTCGCGGGCGTCTTCAACACGGTCGAGCCCGCCATCCCCGCCATGACGAGTCGCAAGCAGGGTCAGATCGCCATCGTCGGCTCCATGGCGGGCGTGCGCAGTCTGCCCTATTCGCCCGCCTATTGCGCGGCCAAGGCCAGCGTTCACATGTGGGCCGATTGTCTGCGTGGCCAGCTCGCCCCCCATGGCGTGAAGGTGAGCCTCATCGTGCCGGGCTTCGTGAAGACGCCCATGTCTGCGCGCACCAAATCCTGGCAGCCGAGCGCCATTTCGGATGCCAAGGCGGCGGAGATCATCAAACGCGGCCTGGAGCGCCGGCGGCCGGTCATCGCCTTCCCGCAATACATGTATTACGCCTTGCGCTTCTTTTCCTTCTTGCCGCCCTCTCTGGTCGACGGCATCATGCGGCGCTTCCATGTCGTCGTGCCGGAATCGCCAGAGCGCGGCGAGGGCATGTGAGCGCCGACTTGCTCATAAGTTGGCTTGCGGCCGCCTATTGGGCCATCGCCACGGCGCTCCTGGCCACCTCAGTCATTGCGACGATTGTGCAGCCGCGCATCGCGAAGCGCCGCGCGCGGCGGCGCGACCAGCCGCCGGTCTCCATCGTTTTGCCGGTGAAGCTTCTCGATGACGGCTTCGGGCGAACTCAGGAAACCGTTTTCACTCAGAACTATCCCTGTTTCGACGTGACCGTCTCAGCGGCGGAGCCGAGATCGCCCGCCTTGCGAAAAATGGGCGAGATCTTCGCGCGCCACCCAGAGACGCGGTCGCGGATATTGTTGTCGACGGCGCGTTTCGCGGTGAGCCCGAAGGTCGACAATCTTTACGCGCCTTTTATGCAGGCGGAGAACGACGTGATCCTCATGAAGGACGCCAATGTCCTTCTGGAGCCCGACGCGCTCGCCGAGCATATCCGGCAGCTGACGGACGACGTCGGGCTCGTCTGCGCGATTCCCTATTGCGCCGGGCTCGAAAATTTCGCCGCCCATGTCGAGGCGGCGATCATCAATGGGCCACACGCGCGCATGCTGTTCCTCGCCTCGTGCCTCGGGCAGGGGCATGGCGTAGGCAAGATCATGCTGTTCCGCCACTCGGACTTCCTGCGCGCCGGCGGCTTCGACGCCATTTCTCATACGGTGGGTGAAGACAACGCGCTCGCCAAGGCGATGCGGCGAATCGGTCAACGTCCGGTTTTTTCTCATCGTCCCGTCCGCCAGGAGCTGGGCGCGCGAGATTTCCACGACGTTTATCAACGCCAATTGAGATGGAGCGTCATCCGTCGCCACGATGAGCTCGTCTCCTTCCTGCTGGAGCCGATCTGCCAAGCTTTTCCGTCGCTTGTAGCAGGATCGCTCGCCGCGCCGCTCCTTGGCGCGACGCCGTTTTGCGGCTTCGCCGCAACCTTCGCGCTCTGGTTCGCGTTGGAAACATTGCTTTCCTTGGCCAAAGGGTGGCAGTTATCCTACGCGGCGCCTGCGGTTTTCGTTTTCCGCGAGGCAATCATGCTCGCGGTCTGGGTGAACGCCTGGATGACAGACAGAGTAGTCTGGGCGAAGGACAAGGTCCACGCGCGCGCAATGGCGCAGCCAGCGCCCCGCGCGCCTGAAGAAGGATAGCCTTTTGCTGCTTGGACTCTTCCTATTTCTCGTCGACGCGGTCGCCTATCTTTGCGCCGCGATCCTCGTCGCCATCGGGGTCGGCTACCTCGTCGTCATCGGGCGCTTTCTCTTTGACTGGCTGCGCGGCGCTCGCGACCCTGAAGCGCCGGCGACGCCCGACGCCGACCTGCCGCATGTCCTGCTGCAGATCCCAGTCTTCAACGAGCCGCTCGTCACCGAACAATCGCTGCGCTGCGTCGCCCAGCTCGACTGGCCGAAGGACAAGCTTCGCATTCAGCTCCTCGACGACTCGACCGACGAGACAAGTGAACGGGCCGGGCGCGTCGCGGACGAGCTACGCGCCCAGGGCGCGATCATCGACCATGTGCGCCGCAAAGACCGTTCGGGCTTCAAGGCCGGCGCCTGCGCGCATGGGCTGACGCTGACAAATGAGCCCTTCATCGCCATGCTGGATGCCGATTTCCGCCCGCCGGCCAATTGGCTCCGCCGCACTGTGCCGCTCTTCCTGATCGACGATCGCGCCGGCTTCGTGCAGTCGCGCTGCGAGTTCCAGAACTACGAGACCAACTGGCTGACTCGCGCCCAAGGCTTGATCCAGGACGGCCATTACATGGTCGAGCAGCGCTCGCGCGCCCTCGCGGGTTGGCTTTTCCAATTCAACGGCACCGGCGGCATTTGGCGCCGCGCGACGGTGGCGGACGCCGGCGGCTGGTCGGATTACTCGCTCTGCGAGGATCTGGACCTGACCGTGCGAGCTGAACTCAAGGGCTGGCATGGGCTCTTTGTTTCCGAGCCGCCGATCCCCGGCCAGGTGCCGGACGGCATACGCGATTTCCGCCGGCAGCAGAGGCGCTGGTCCAACGGCTTCGTACAGGTGGCGCAGAAGACGATCCTTCCCATTTGGGAGGCGCCCTGGCCGCTCCCAAAGCGCGTGCTGGCGATCTCGCTCATCGCGCATCAAATCTTCTTCCCGGCGGCCGCGATCGGCCTCATCGCCTTCGCGCTCGGCGCAATCCTGCATGGCTCGCTGGCGCCTTATTGCGGCGTGCTGGGGCTGATTCTCGTCATGACGCTGATGGTGGCGCTCGGCATAACGCTGCCGCCCTACCTGCACCTAAAGCGTGGTGCGGTTCTCGATTTCGCCAAGACCGTCGGCTCGCTTCCGCCTCTTTTCGTTTATCTCGCTTTCGCGAATGGGGCGAAAATCTTGCAGACCCTGCGCGGTCGCAAGTCGACCTTCAAGCGCACGCCCAAGCAGGAGACGGCGGCCGTCGATGCCGAAGCGGCCACTGCGGACGCAGAGGTGGAGTGATCGCGGGCCGGCGAAGGCGATCAGCCATATCTGGCTGCTGGCGGTCACACAATTTCAGCGCTGCCCGGGGGCTTGCCGTAACGCCGATATCAGCGTTGAGATAGCCAACGGCGCAGCGACGAGGCTCTATGGGAAAATCAACTTAGAGACGTCATTGCGCCTCGCTATAAAAGCCGCCGAAGAGGGCCATTTGGGCCCCCGAGGAGCAGTTGCGATGATCCGGATCCGGGAAATTGACCATCTGGTGCTTCGCGTCGTGAACCTCGACGCTATGCTGAAGTTCTATTGCGATGTTCTGGGATGTACCATTGAAAGGCGACAAGAAGAGATTGGCCTCATACAGCTCAGAGCAGGCCGGTCACTTCTCGATCTTGTGACTGTGGACGGGAAACTCGGGAGTGTTGGAGGCACCGCGCCGGGGACGGAAGGGCGGAACCTTGATCACTTCTGTTTCCGCGTCGATCCCTTTGACGAACCCGGCATCCGGCGTCATCTTGAAGCCAATGGCGTCGACGCCGGACCGACCACCTCCCGTTACGGCGCCGAAGGCTACGGGCCCTCGATCTATGTCACAGACCCGGAGCGTAATGTTGTCGAACTAAAGGGACCGCAAGGAAGCTAAAGCGCATTCCGCGAGAGTTGACAGGACTTCTGCGACAAGAATGCGCTCTAGTTTGGCGAGCCCGGCCGGTCCAGTTTTCGGAATAACTATTTTCCCTCGCGCGTCGCGCGCCGTAATTTCTCCCAATGACCGAACCCAATCGCTCTTACCGCATTGTCTCCGGCTCGCTTGGGCCTCGGCGGGATTTCCGCATCACCGTGGGCCTGCGGGAAGGCTGGGATTCCGACGGCCGCGTGTATGACGTCTCTGAAGCCGTGCGCACCGCGCGGGGATGGATGCGCCGCCGGGTCGAGGCGGGGAAACCCGCGCTCTCTGGCATGTTCGCCCGAGCGGAGGTCACCTACGCCTGGCCCAAAGGCGACGGAACCGTCGGTTCGGATCGTGAGCCGGTCGCGATTTTCACCGGTGAAGCCGTGCACGCCTACCTCGGTGAGCTGCCCGACGAAGAGATCGAGGCCATGCTCAACGAACTGGCGATCGAGTTGGGGCAAGCGCTCGGACAGGAGCGGATCTATGTCGCTTTTTGCGGACAGACCTGGATTCTGAGCTGCGAGCCCGACGCGGCTTGAAAGCCCGCCCCAAGGCTCCGATATCCAGCGGGGCGGTCGAAACGGCCACCCAGGCTCCCTTTCCTTGCGAAACCAGATGTTAATGTCTATAACATTCACATCGGCGAGGGGAGACCGGAGCCGAGCACAAACTGGAGCCCAACATGAGCTGCGACCGTAATTCCCGAGTGTACTCCTCTCCTTGGGGGCGTCAGGGAGGATGCGCGCATTGGAGGCCGTTCGAAGTCGCGGCCGTCGTTATCGGCTTCTTCATCTTCTGGCCGATCGGCCTCGCCCTCTTGCTGCTGAAGCTCATGGGCAGGAGCTTCGGCCATGAGGGCGATCTCTTCTCCTTCGCCGCCGAGCAAGGCGCCAAGATGCGCAGCGCCTTCGGCGATGTCTCGAAGGAGGCTTCGCGCGGCTGGACGGGCCCGTCCTTCATGCGCTCGACCGGCAATGTCGCTTTCGACGAATGGCGGGAGGGCGAGCTGGCCCGGCTGGAGGAAGAGCGCCGCAAGGTCGCCGAGGCCGAACGCGAATTCGCCCAGCATATCGCCGAGCTGCGGCGCGCCCGCGACCGCGAGGAGTTCGAAAGCTTCATGCGCGCCCGCAAGGGCCAATAGGCGCGCCCAAACCGCGGCCGGCTATAGCGCCGGCCGCGGCCTTTTGGGGCAGCCTCGCAACACGCCTGGAATATTACTCCGTTAACTAAACTTTTCGACGCCCGGTTAACGGAGCGTGGGTAACGCTTCGCGGCATGATCCGCCGCGCGATACTCCTCCTTCTGACGCTCGCCGCGACGCTCGCTGGGTGCTCGGCGCCCTTCAGGCCGCAGCGGCCGGCTTGGCGCACGCAGGCCGAGAACGCCTGCATCGCGCAGCGGCGGGTCCAGCCCTCCGAATGGATCGCGCTCGCCAATGAACTCGAGGGCCCCGGCATTTGCGGGCTCACCAAGCCCTTCAAGGTGACCGCGCTACAGGGCGGATCGGTCTCCTTCAACTCGACGGCGACGCTCGATTGCCCGATGGTCGCGGAGCTCGAGTCCTGGGTCGCCGACACGGTGCAGCCGGCGGCGCAGGCGCGTTTCGGCCGGCGCGTCGTGCGCATCGACTCCATGGGTTCCTACGCCTGCCGTGGCATGAACAATCAGCGCGGCGCGCAACTCTCCGAACATTCCTTCGGCAATGCGCTGGACGTCGGCGGCTTCGTGCTGGAGGACGGGCGCCAGATCACGCTTCTGCGCGACTGGTGGCGCGGCGACGAGCAGGCGCGCGCCTTTCTGATGGACGTGCATCGCGGCTCCTGTGGGCATTTCTCGACCGTGCTGTCGCCGGGATCGAACGCCTTCCACTACGACCACATTCACGTCGATCTGGCGCAGCATGGGCGCTCGGGCCGCACGATCTGCAAGCCCGAGCCGCAGGAGACGCCGCCGCCCGACCAATCCCCGCTCGTGGCCATGCAGAATGCGCGGCCGGTTCTGGGCGAGGAGACGGATAATGACACGACCGGCCGGCCGCCCGCGGCGGCTTTCGAGGGCGCAGACAGCCTTGGCCCGGTCAACGTTCCCGAGACGCCTCTACCGCCGCGCCGGGATGATCCGATGGCGGACGAGGAGGATCTGACCTCGTCGATCAGGCGCGGGCGCTGACGCTCGTCAACGCCGCCCGCCCCCCATATTGAAGAGCCGCAACGCGATCCACGCCGGCACCACGAACACGGCGCCAGCCAGCACATAGCTGATGAGCTCCCGCACCGCGCCGAAGCCCAGCGCATAGATGCGGTTGAAAAAGGCCTGCACGCCGTGGAAAATGTCGATCGGCCGCAGCTCCAGCCACATCAGCAGCGCGCCCACGACGAGCGAGATGAAGAAAAGCCGCACGGCGACAGTTATGGGCGAGCCGCCCAGGAAATTCTCGAGCGCGTTATTCGACGCCATGGGCAAGGGTTCCGTTGTGTTTTCGGTTTTGGCGGCGCCGGGGAGAATCAAATAGGAGCGCTCGGAGCGCGCCTTTTCCGGCTTGTCGAGATATGGCCAGTTGGAGAAAGGGCCCTGGTCGTTCATCGGCGCGCCACTCATGCTCATCGCAAAGTCTGTCAACTTTTGCGAAATGCGCTCACAGAGCGCCTCCCGATGGGGCTTCCTCCTTGAACAGACGCATTATGCGTCGCAGGAACCGCTCGGTAAAGGAGAGCGCCCTCTCGAACTCTTCTTCGTTGGGGACCGTGGCGGATTTCGGCGGGGAGGCGCTCGCGGCCTTGAGGCGCGAATTCTCCGCGCGTAGCCGCTCGATCTCCGCTTCGAACCCGGCGCGCTCGTCGGCGGCGAGCCGGCAGACGGAAACCCCGTCCTTCACCGAGCAATAGGAGACGGCGCCCGTGTCCTTGTTCATGCGCAGAAAGCCGCCTTCGGTCTGCTGAAGCGTGAAGCGGTCGCCTTCCGGCGCGATGATCGAGGGGGGCTCCTCCGCATGCGCGGCGAGCGGGGCAAGCAGCAAGGCCAGAAGCGCCGGTCGCAAGGTCAGATTGTGCATGAGGCCGCCTGGGCGCGAGGAAGCATGGCCCGGAGATGGGAAGCGGCCGCGCTGGCGTCAATAAGAAGGTGCCTTACGCTCGGCATGATCTCTCGTCCCGGAAAAAACCGCAGCGCCGAACTCCCGCCGCCGTTCGCCGGTGGTCGCCATCCAAAGCTACAGGGGCGAGCCACGGCCACGGCCGTCGGCATCGCCTCGACGCCGAACAGGCAAACCTCGAACCAACTCAACATTTCCGATATCACCAACTCGCTGCGGCAGGGCATCGTCTACTGAGGCAAAACCGCCTAGCGCTTAGAGTGAGTAACGAAGGCCTGCGCGGGGGGGGGAAGCGCCGCCGCGCGGCTCCTTTCAACTCGCCCCTAGCTTCCTTTGCGGTTTCTGTGGGAAGACGCGTCTCCCCAGCCGCGCCGCCCGTCAAAAGGCGATCAAAATCCCCCACCGATTCCTGCTATGTTGACGGTAGCAAATCGCACTCAGGACCAGCGTGAAAGAGAGCTGGATCCCAGCAGTGACAGCCTAGCTCCCTCTCCCGGAGAGAAGCCGCGCCGATGGGACTTAAACGCGAAAGCGCCTCCCGGTCGCCGCCTCGCCTTGACACGAGCCCCCCGGCAGGTTAGGCAATCCAATGCTTCGTCGCGGCGGTCTCGCCGCGTTTTTCTTTTTGGAAAAGCGAAGCACAACCGGTCCTACTGCCAAAAAGCCGGCCCGCAGGCGCGACGCCAAAAAGTTGCAGACTTTTCGGATTCACGTTTCGCCCAACAACGCGAGAGCCGGACTCGAACACAGGAAAAAACGATGTTCGCAGTCATCAGAACCGGCGGCAAGCAATATAGCGTGTCCGCTGGCGATATTATCACGGTCATGGCGCTCGATGGCGCGCCGGGCGACAAGATCACCTTCGACGAGGTGCTAATGATCGGGGGCGATTCCCCCAAGGTCGGCGCCCCCACGGTCGAGGGCGCGTCGGTTTCCGGCGAGATCGTCCAGCAGGCCCGCAGCCCCAAGTCGATCGCCTTCAAGAAGCGCCGGCGGCAGAACTCCAAGCGCAAGCGCGGGCATCGCCAGGACTTGACGCTCGTTAAGATCCTTTCGATCTAAACAACGGAATTCACAGGCGGCCCCAGAGCCGCGCGTAAGGAACAAGTCGGAGCAGGACAATGGCTCACAAGAAAGCGGGCGGCTCGTCGCGCAACGGCCGCGACTCGGACGGCCGGCGCCTCGGCGTCAAGAAATTCGGCGGCGAATCCGTCGTCGCGGGCAATATCGTCGTGCGTCAGCGCGGCACCAAATGGCATCCCGGCCGCAACATCGGCATGGGCAAGGACCACACGCTCTTCGCCCTCGTCGACGGCGTAGTGGAATTCAAATCCGGCCGTAACCGCGCCAGCGTATCGGTCATTCCGGCCGTAGAGGCCGCAGAGTAAGGCGGACGGATCGTCAATGACCCGCCCGCCGGTCGTTCCCCGGCGGACAGGTCGTCTCGATCCGCGCAAGGAGCAAAAGCTCCAGAGCGAAATGTCCGGAAAAAGGCTCAAAGGGCCTTTAGGGGAAAGCGGCCGACGCTTTCCCCTTCTCTCTTCCGGGGCCGCATTCGGTCTTTCGCTTGGAGCTTTTTGATGTTTCCCGAGATTACCCACGACGACGTTTTCAGGCTGGAGACGGAGCGGATGTGGCTGCGCTGGCCACGGCTCTCCGATGCGGAAACCATTGCGCGGCGCGCCGGCGATCCCGAGGTCGCCTCGCAGACGGCCACAATCCCCCATCCCTACAATGTCGGCGACGCCGAGCAGTTCGTCCGCCGCGCCCGAGCCGAAAATGGGTCGGGGCATGGGCTCATCGTGGCGATTTCGTTCAAGAAGACGCCCAATGACGCGATCGGCGTGATCGGCGCGCATGGTTCCGACTTTCGGGGAACCGCGCATCTCGGCTACTGGTTGGGTCGCGAATTCTGGGGCCTCGGGCTGATGACCGAAGCCGCCCGCGCCTTTGTCGATCTCATCTACGGGATCACCTCGCTCGGCGAAATCGTCTGCGACTCGCTGCCAGGCAATGTCGCCTCGCGCCGCGTGCAGGAGAAGCTCGGCTTCACGAGCCTTGGCGAAGCCGAGATCGACGCCCCGGCCCGTGGCGGGCGGGTCAAGGTCGAGCGGATGCGGCTGTCGCGCGGCGCGGCCCATACCGCCTTCGGTTCGCGGCGCCCTAAAATGACGTCCACGTGAGCGTGACATGAAATTTCTGGATCAGGCCAAGGTCTATGTGCGTTCGGGCGACGGCGGCGCCGGCTGCGTGTCGTTCCGGCGTGAAAAGTTCATCGAGTTCGGCGGGCCGGACGGCGGCGACGGCGGCCGTGGCGGCGATGTCGTGGCCGAATGCGTCGACGGGCTGAACACGCTCATCGACTACCGATACCAGCAGCATTTCAAGGCCAAGACCGGCATGCACGGCATGGGCAAGAACCGCGCCGGCGGGCGCGGCGCCGACGCTTTGCTGAAAGTGCCGGTCGGCACCCAAATATTCGAGGAGGACGAGGAGACGCTGATTGCCGATCTGACCGAGGTCGGCCAGCGTGTGGTGATCTGCAAAGGCGGCAATGGCGGCTTCGGCAACTCCCATTTCACCACCTCGACCAATCGCGCGCCGCGGCGCGCCAATCCCGGCCAGCCGGGCGAAGAGCGCACCATCATTCTACGTCTGAAGCTCATCGCCGACGCTGGGCTTGTGGGCCTGCCCAATGCCGGCAAATCAACTTTTTTGGCGAGCGTGACCGCCGCCAAGCCCAAGATCGCGGATTATCCCTTCACCACCCTGCACCCCGGCCTCGGCGTGGTGCGGCGCGACGGGCGGGAGTTCGTCCTGGCCGATATTCCGGGGCTGATCGAGGGCGCGCACGAAGGCCATGGCCTCGGCGACCGCTTTCTGGGCCATGTCGAGCGCTGCCGCGTCCTGCTGCATCTCGTCGATGCGACGGGCGAGCACGCCGGCAAAGACTACAAGACCGTGCGCGCCGAGCTCGCCGCCTATGGCGCGGGGCTTGACGAAAAACCGGAGATTGTCGCGCTTTCCAAAATCGACGCGGTCGATCCCGAGCATCTCAAGAAGCAGCGCGAGCGCTTGAAGCGGGCCATGGCGAGCGCCGGGCCGCCGACCGAGGCGCGCGGGCCTCTCCTCGCCCTGTCTTCGGCCTCGGGCGCTGGCGTCGCCGAGGCGCTGCGCGACGTCGGATCGGCGATCGCTTCCTCGAAATCCGAGGAAGCCGTCGCCGCCGAACCGGTCGAATGGCGACCTTGAGCCGCAGGTCCACAGAGCTTTCGAGCATTGACCATAACAAAGCCAGCCACTAGCTTTTTGAAGTTATGAGCCCACGCAGCGACAAAAACAGGCATTTCGGTTCGACGGCGGCCACGCTGCTCGTCGCCTATCTGCTTGTCCTGCAGGCCGTCGCGGCCGGGGCTGTCACCAGCGCGCGCGGCGCGGCGCTTTTCGCCGACGCCATCTGCCAGAGCAAGGCCTCCGGCGCGCCCGACGGCGCGCCCGGCGCGCCGATCAGGACCAGCCGACATGGCGACGCATGTTGCGTCGTCCATATGGCATCCTTTGGCGGCGCGGCGGCCCCTTCGCCCTTTGTGGGCGAAACCCCGCCGGCGCTCTCCTACATCGAAGCGCGGCTCGCCTTCGAGCGCGCGCTCCCCAACGCCGAGGCCGCGACCCCGCCCCTCGGCTCGCGCGCACCCCCTGCCCTGATCTGAAGCCAGCCGCGGCCAGCGGCGTCGGACGCTCCGCCCCGCTTTTGCGGGCGCGGATTTGCACGGGCAGCGACTCCATCGGAAGTTGAACCTTCCTCAACAAGCCCATCGCAGGTCGAAACGACCTGTTGCGAGGTTGGCCGTGGAGCGCCTTTGGTGAATTCGGATCAATGGAACAGAAACCTCGAACCGCGCGTAAGGCCGCCAAGCCCCGCGTATCCGCCCGCGAGCACCGCTGCTCGCACAATGGCAAGCTGACCGCCGTCGTCGACGGCTCCATACGCATCGCTCCCGAGCCGGCCCAAGCGCCCGAAAAAGGTCGGGTCGAGGTAATGGAAATGTATTTCGACGCGGCGGGGCGCCCGATCAAGCGCAAGGACATCGGCGCCGCACGCGTCGCCCGCGCCTATGACGCCCAGGGCAATCAGGTCGAGGAGGCCTATTTCAACGCGGAAGGCAAGCCGACGGCGCCAAAGGATGTCGGGGCCGCGCGCATCGCCTGGCGCTATGACGAAGAAGGCAGACAGATCGAGGCCGCTTTTTTCGGCGTCGATGGCGCGCCGATCCGACGCCCTGGAAGCATAGGCAAACGCGCGCTCGAAGACGCCTGAGACGCCCCTCTCTGCCTATCATCGCGCCGGCCGGGCGACCATCGCCCGGCTCGCCTCCCCGGAGCCCCCGCGCGGCTAGCCTTTAACCAGGGCGACCAGGAACCCATCCCAGCCCTTTGAGCCGACCGTTTGAATGGCGGTGGCGGTCACCCGAGGCTCCGCGGCGACGGCGTCGAAGAGTCGACGCGCGCCCAGCCCGCCGTCGTCCGTGGTGTTGGGATTAGCGACCGCGCCTTCACGCACGACGTTATCAACGATGATGAGCGACCCCGGCCGGGACAGGTCTAGCGCCCAGCCGAAATAGGCGGCGTTGTTGGCCTTATCGGCGTCGATGAAGGAGAGATCGAAAGGCGCGCCGCCTTCGGCTTCGATCTTTGGGAGAATATCGAGCGCCGCGCCGACGCGCAGATCGACCTTCGCCGACACGCCCTCGCGCGCGATATTCTGACGGGCGACTTCAGCGTGGCGGGGATCGAATTCGATGGTGACCACCTGCCCGCCCTCAGCAATCGAACGGGCCAGCCATATGGTCGAATAGCCGCCGAGCGTTCCGATCTCGAGAACGCGACGCGCGCCAATCGCGAGCCCGAGCAGATGGAGCAATTTGCCCTGAGGCGGCGACACGTCGATGGCGGGCAGGCCGGAGGCCCGGTTCGCCGCCAGCGTTGCGCCCTGCCGCTCGCTGGGAATGATCAGGCGATCCGACATATAGTCGTCTACCGCGCGCCACTGTTCGATCATTTCCGTACCTTTCTCCCAAACCGAGCTCTCGAAACCATTTGACCTCGACCAAGGCTTCATGCGAAGTGCCGCTGTTCTCGCTCGCATGATGCGGCGGAACAGGGAAGGCTTGATGGCCATGTCTCGCGCCTCGGTCTCCCTGTGGCCGAGCTGGCGCGCCAAGCCCAAATCTATGGGAGCGAAACAGATGATCAAGCTTGCTTTGACCACGGCCGTCGCCGTCGTGGCCCTCACGGCCTCCGCCTTCGCCGCCAGCTACAGCGTCACGGAGATCTCCACTTCGGGCATCAAGCGCGCCAATGGCACCTGGAAGCTGACCACCGAGGGCGACAAGGTTTCCGGCAACGCCGACCTGCAGCTCGATAACGGCACTGTCGTCACCTACAAGATCGACGGCAAGGTCGAGGGCGGCGTCTATACGGTGAACCTCAACGAGCGCAGCGACGGCAAGAAGGATTGCGTCTGGACCGGCAAGCCGAATCAGACTGGCAAGGTCTACGAGGGCCCGGTCCAGTGCGGCAGCGAGAAGTTCTCGATCCGCGCCGGCGTGCAATAAGCCGTTTGGAAAAGTGACCAAACGCCGGCCTTTGGCCGGCGTTTTAATTTTGGAGGCTGGCGCGCCGCCGCGCGCCGGGCCAATCGGGTGAACCTACCCCACCCGACCCCGCTTACGCGGGACGCCCTCCCCGCAGGCGGGAAAGATTAGGCTCACGCCCAGCCTAGGTAGGAAGGCTCCTAAGCCTCCTCCATCGCCTCCAGCTCGCCGATCAGCCCCTCGATCATCTCGAGGCCGATGCTCCAGAAGGCAGGGTCGCGCGCGTCGAGCCCGAAGGGTTTCAGCAGCTCGTCGTAAGGCTTGGCGCCGCCGGCCTCGAGCAGGGCGAAATAGCGCTCGACGAAGCCCTCGTGGGCCTTTTGATAAACGCCATAGAGCGAGTTCACCAGGCAGTCGCCGAAGGCATAGGCGTAGACATAGAAGGGCGAGTGGATGAAGTGCGGGATATAGGCCCAGAAGGTCTCATAGCCGGGCCCCAGCCGGATCGACGGCCCGAGGCTGTCGCCCTGCACGCTCATCCATATGTCGCAGATCTGGCCGGCGGTGAGCTCGCCGTTACGGCGCTCGCTGTGGACCTTGCGCTCGAAGGCATAAAAAGCCATCTGGCGCACGACCGTGTTGAGCATATCCTCGACCTTGGAGGCGAGCAGCGCGCGGCGCTGCGCCGTATCGGGGGCCTGCGCCAAGAGCGAGCGGAAGGTCAGCATCTCGCCGAAGACGGAGGCAGTTTCCGCGAGCGTCAACGGCGTCGGCGCCATCAGCGCGCCCTGCGGCGCAGCGAGCACCTGATGCACGCCGTGGCCGAGCTCGTGAGCGAGCGTCATCACGTCGCGCGTCTTGCCCTGGTAATTGAGCAAAACGTAAGGATGCGCAGAGGGGACGGTGGGATGCGAGAAAGCGCCCGGCGCCTTGCCCGGCCGCACTGGCGCATCGATCCAGCGCTTGTCGAAGAAATCGCCGGCGATCTCGGCCATGCGCGGCGCGAAGCGCTTATAGGCGTCGAGCACGACGCCGCGCGCCTCCTCCCATGAATAGCGCTTGGACGGCGTCGCCGGCAGCGGCGCGCTCCGGTCCCAATAATCCAGCGAATCCTTGCCGAACCATTTTGCCTTGAGCTTGTAATAGCGATGTGAGAGGCGCGGATGCGCGTCCGTCACCGCCTTCGCCAAAGCCTCAACCACCTCGCGCTCGACGCGATTGGAGAGATGGCGCGAATCGGCGACGTCCTGGAAACCGCGCCAGCGGTCGGAGATTTCCTTATCCTTGGCGAGTGTATTGGTGATGATCGAGAAAGTGCGCAAATTCGCCTTCAGCGTCGCGCCGATCGCCTCGGCCGCCTCACGCCGCTTCTCTTCCCTCGGGTCCTGCATGAGATTGAGGACCGGCTCTATGGCCAGCTCCTCGCCGCCGACTCTGAAGCGCAATGACGCGATGGTTTCGTCGAAGAGACGATTCCACGCGGCCGCGCCCGAGATATATTTTTCGTGGAACAGCTCCTCGAGCTTGTCGTCGAGCTCATAGGGCTTTTCCTTGCGAATGTCTTCGAGCCAGGGCTTCCAGCGCGCGAGCGGCGCCTTGTCGGCCGCCGCCATCAGGACGGCGTCGTCGAGGCGATTCAGCTCGAGCTGAAAGAACAGAAGCTGCGCCGAGGCGTTGGTGATCTTCTCCTGAACGTCGCCGTAGAATTTCGCGCGCGCAGGATCGGTCGTGTCGCCGCTGTAGAGCAGCCCCGCATAGGACATGAGACGCCCGAGCAAATCCTGCAAAGCCTCATAGCGCGCGACCGCCTCGCCCAGAGTCGTGCTGGCGCCGGCGCTCTTGGCGATTTCCGCAAGCTTGCCTCGGTAATCCGCCCCGAAGCGGGCCACCTCTTCGGCGACGCGCGCAAGATCGGCCTTGACCTCCGGCGAGTCCATACTCGCGTAAAGGTCAGATAGGTTCCATTCCGGCAGGGTTTCGGAAAAGCCCGCGGCCGTGTCAGCGGGTGAGGATACGACAAACGAGGTAAAGCGCATGGCGATAACCATCGGAGGAGTTGCGGACGCCTTCGCGGCGAATGCATCTTCATATGAGCAAAGCCCGAGCGCGATCAACCCGAGGCGTCACGCCATCGACTAAGCTATCCTGGGCCGCGGGGGGTTGCGTCCCACAATGAAGCGGGCAACGGCTCCGATTAACCCGAACTTTACCCTGTTTAGTAACGATGCGCTCATAAGCAAATCGTCACGGTGACGCGAGGGCCGAGCCGGACGCCAGGAATAATGATGACCCCCACGATCCTGATTGCCGATGACGATCCCGTGCAACGCCGCCTTCTCGAGGCGATGGTCAAGCGCTTTGGCTACGAGGCCGAAACAGTCGAAGGGGGCGAGGAGGCTCTGGCGCGGCTGACGCGTTCGGACGCGGCCCCTGTCGCGCTGCTGATCCTCGATCTCGTGATGCCCGATCTCGACGGCATGGGCGTGCTGACGCGCATGCGCGACGCCAAGATCGCGACGCCCGTAATCGTTCAGACGGCGCATGGCTCGATCGAAGCGGTGATCTCCGCCATGCGCGCCGGCGCGCATGATTTCGTGGTGAAGCCAGTCGGCGCGGAGCGGCTTCAAATCTCGATCAAGAACGCGCTTTCCGCGGACGCGCTCGCAGGCGAAATCCGCAGGATCAACCGCCGCGCGCGGGGAAGCCTCACCTTCAAGGACCTCGTTTCGCGCAGCGCCGACATGGCGCGCGTCATTCGGCTCGGCGAACGCGCGGCGCATTCGCATATTCCCGTGCTGATCGAAGGGGAATCGGGCGTCGGCAAGGAGCTGGTCGCGCGCGCCATCCAGGGCGCCTCGGATCGCAAAGGCAAGCCGTTCATCGCCGTGAACTGCGGCGCGCTGCCGGCCAATCTCGTCGAATCGATTCTCTTCGGCCATGAGAAAGGCGCCTTCACCGGCGCCACCGAAAAGCACGCGGGAAAATTTCTCGAAGCCAATGGCGGGACGCTGTTTCTCGATGAAATCGGCGAATTGCCGCTCGATATTCAGGTGAAGCTTTTGCGCGCCCTGCAGGAAGGGGAAATCGACCCCATCGGCGCTAGGCGCCCTGTGCGTGTCGACATACGCCTGATCTCAGCGACCAATCGGAATCTCATCGAGCAGGTCAAGCGCGGCGAATTCCGCGAGGACTTGTTCTATCGCCTGAACGTCTTCCCCATCGGCATGCCGCCGTTGCGCGCGCGGCGCGAAGACATTCCCGATCTCGCGCGTCGCTTCGCGGCGCGTTTCGCCGCCGAAGAGGGGCGCAATATCCGCGGCATAACAGCCGAGGCCTTGTCTTTGCTCGCGCGCTACGACTGGCCCGGGAATGTTCGCCAGCTGGAGAACGCCGTGTTTCGCGCCGTCGTGCTCGCGGAAGGCGATGAGCTGACGCTCGCCGAATTCCCGCAGATCGCGTCCCATGTCGAGGGCTTCGATGTGCGCGTGCCCCCTGTTCCCGCCTTCGCGCCGGCGGTGGACGCGCCGCGCGAGCGTGAGATCGTGCGCGTCGAGATCCGCGATCCCAACGTTCTGCAGCTCTTGGCGCCCAATGGCGAGATGCGCAAGCTCGACGAGCTGGAAAGGGAGACGATCCGTTTCGCGCTCACACATTATCGCGGGCAAATGTCGGAGATCGCGCGACGCCTCGGGATTGGCCGTTCGACGCTCTATCGCAAGATGAAGGAATGTGGCTTCGAAGAGCAGGAGACCAACGTCGCCGACAGCCTGGTGGCGTGAGCGGCGATTTTATGCGAGCCTCCTTTAATACAGGAGGCCCGCATGACGCTTTACGACATCGACGCCAGGACGATCGACGGCGGGAAAAAATCCCTGCGCGATTACGAAGGCAAAGTTCTTCTCATCGTCAATGTCGCGAGCAAGTGCGGCTTCACCCCGCAATATACGGGGCTCGAAGCGCTTTATGAAAAATATGCCGACAAGGGCCTCGTCGTCCTCGCCTTCCCCTGCAATCAGTTCGGCGCGCAGGAGCCGGGCTCGGAGAGCGAGATCGCGTCCTTTTGCACTGCAACCTATGGCGTGAGCTTTCCGATGTTCGCCAAGATCGACGTCAATGGCGAGAACGCCCATCCGCTCTACAAGCGCTTGAAGCATGAAGCTCCGGGGATTCTCGGCTCAGAGGCGATCAAGTGGAACTTCACGAAGTTCCTTGTCGACAGGGGCGGCAAGGTCCTGAAGCGCTATGCGCCGACCGATGCGCCGCAATCCATCGAAAAAGACATAGAGGCTTTGCTGTGAGCGCTGCGATCCGGGTCATGCGCGTCGGCGATGGGGAGCCTTTTGCATTCAATGTCTGCGTCAAAGACGCAGAAGGCGAAAGGCGCCATCGCGTGACGCTGTCGCAGACCGATTTCGAACGGCTCGGCCGTGGCGCGGCTGCTGAGGAGTTGCTCGAAGCCGCTTTCCGCTTCCTGCTGGATCGGGAGCCGAAAGAAGCGATCCTCGAACGTTTCGACGTCAGCGTGATTTCGCGCTATTTCCCGGAGTTCGACGAACGCCTGCGCGACTATTTCGCGTAAGAACGCCTCAGAACGCCGCGCGCGCGCGCAGGCCGAAAACGTTGACGGGGCCGCGCGCCATGTTGTGCGCTGGATTGACGAAGAACTGGTAATCAAAGGTCACGTCAAAATTCTTGCTGAGACCGACCTTATAATACGCCTCCATATTCTTTTCGCCGCCATACGTCATCGCGCCATCGCCGATATAGGTGCCGATGCCGCCGAGCTCGAAATAGCGGACGTGGTCTCCGTGAAGTCCCGCCATGGCCCCCGCAATGCCGACCTCGTCATCCTGACGGTCCCACAGCGCGCCGTCGAAGACAAAGCCGGCCGAGATCTGGCGATCGTTGTCGATGTAATCGACCGTCTGATACCGTCCATCGGCCATGCTCGCGCGCATGAAGAAACCGATGTTCGGCATGATCTGCTGCTTGATATTGATTCCACCGCCCGGTTTGAAATGACGTTGCTGAAGCGCCGTAACGTCGGGCGGAAGATTGCCGGTCGCCAAAGCGAGGTTGAACACGTCGCGGAATTTGGCAAATCGGCCATTGTCGCCATAGGCGAGAAATTTGATCGCTCCCGGTTGTCCGAGAAGCTCGTAACGCGCCTCGAATTCGAGCACGCCCATATATTGCTTCAACAATACAGGCTCGATGTCGTTGCCGTTGGGGACCTTCGACTGTTGGAACGTCCCCGCGCGCAGCGTCCACCAGTTTTGCTTCCATTCGACGGATAGGCCGTTGGTGAAGCCCCAGGCGTCCGAAACGTAATCGAAGGCGCCCATGTAATTGAAGGCGAAGCTCATGAAGCCGGTCGTGGGATCATGCGCATAAACATTGTCGTCGAAGACGTCTCCGACGGAAAACTTCCCCAACGTGACGATGATGCGATCCTTGTCGACCTTGCCGGCAATCTGGTTCTGGATCGATTCCAGCACCTCGCTCCGGGAGCCTTCATCGGGATCGTGTGTTTGGTCGCCGTTCGAGCCCAGGCCGATGATCTGCCGCAAAAAATAGCGCTGGAATCGCATATAGGGCGCAGCGCGGCCGATCTTTTGCGCGAGCCCGTCGGGATAGGCCGCGGAGCCTGTCGAATTTCCCGGTCCATAGCCCTCGTTTATCTCCGGGTTGAGAAAAACGGAGCCGCCCTCCCAAAGGCGCAAACCCATGAAAAGATCATTCTGCGTCAGAACATCGCCTACACCTTTGGATGGAAAGCTCTTGGGGCCGTCGTATTTGGCGTAGAATTTCGGAAGAGCCTGAACGACGGTGGTCGATTGGCCGTGGACGCTGTAGCGCTCCGCTTTGACCTCTTCCTTGTCTCCGCCCCCGTTGCCGGCGTTTCTGTGGCCGCCATACTCCACAGGGCCGGGAATGAGATTGCTCTCTCCGAAGTGGTAATTCAGGCCGAAGCGCAAGATGTGGTTCTCATTGCGAATGCGTGAGAAATATTGGTTTTGGTTGCCATCGTCGAAAACTTGCGTGTTCAGCGACTGGCTGAGAAAGAGATATTCTGCGCGCGCCGACCAGTCCGCGGCGAAGGCGTATTCGAAACCGCCGCCAACGGCATATTTTGCGCGCGACGACTGCGACCAGTCCGCCGTGAAGTCGATGCCGGGTCCGAAGGAAATCTTCGCCGGCCCACGCGCGCCGCCCGCTGCGACGCCGGCTGTCAGATAAATCAACGCGCGGTCGTAGGCGAAGCCGAATCGCGCGCGAATGCTGGCGAAATAAGCGGCGTTGGCGTTTGCCGACATGGTGAAGAAAGGTACGCCGGGATAGGCGGGCGAGGTCGGGAAGACCCCGCTCGGCGTACGGCGACCATCGAGCAGGCTCAATTCGGTCTCGAAGCCCCAGACCCAGGGCCCGCGTTGCCAATTGTAGCCAGCTTGCGCGCCGACAGTCACCCCTGTCCGAGTATTGCTTGCCGGATAGAGGTCGAAGACCGGCGAGCCGAAGCCGCTTCCAGCCTGGAGGCGTTCCCCGCCATGCAAGGGAAAAACCCCTCCAAAACTCGCGCCGAGGTAAAGCCCCGCCCAGTTGAAGACAGGCGGCGGCGCGTCGCCCGCGCTTGCGGCGGAGGGGGCGAAAACAGTCAGGAACAGGCAAAGGCGACGGCACGCAACGCCAGGGGGCGCCGCCCTGCGCGGGCTACCTTCTCCCAACCCGACATAGCCCCGCATACGCCCCTCGTTCAGATCGCCCGGGCGGCCTCAATCAAAGACATTGACCCCGCCCCACGCAAGTATTGACCACAAACTTGATAGTCGAAAGTCGCGCCGTTGTCTTTGCCGAAGCTTCGTCCATGCAGCTGAGACAGCTGCATGGGGCGCCCCCGGCCGGGACAGAACCGAGCGCATAGCGGACGACCCCCGAAACTTTCTGAGAGCGCGTTCACGAAGCATTAATGAGCGCAAGCTGAGCCGAAGCAATTTCTCAACGCCTCGGATAGTTGGCCATTGTGAGGCTTCTATGACAGGGGCAAGACAACCAGCCTGGCATGCTTCTTGTTACTTACCGCCCTGCGGAGAGCAGCCTAAACGCTCGGAGGAGCCCGGCGCGCGGCAATTAGAGGAGCGTCGACAGGTGGACCAGCGCGTGACTCAATTCGATGAGATGGGCGGCCTCGACGGCGCGATACGAGCCCCCTATCGGAAGCTCTCGCAGTGGCTCGCTGGCGCGCCTGCGGAACTGCTCGCCTCCCGCCGCGAGCAGGCGGAGCTGCTCTTCCGGCGGATCGGCATCACCTTCGCCGTCTATGGCGCGCAGGAGGCGACGGAGCGCCTCATCCCCTTCGACATTCTCCCGCGCATCATCGCGCGCAGCGAATGGACGGCGCTCGAAAAAGGTCTCGTGCAGCGCGTTACGGCGCTCAATCTCTTCCTCAAGGACATCTACGGCAAACGCGAAATCCTCGCGGCCGGCAAGATCCCGAGCGACCTCGTCTACCGCAATCCAGGTTATTGCCTGGAGATGGCGGACCGCCGCGTTCCGCACGACGTCTATGTGCATATCGCCGGCGTCGATATTGTGCGCACGGATGACCACGGCTTCTATGTTTTGGAAGACAACGCCCGCACGCCGTCCGGCGTTTCCTACATGCTGGAAAATCGCGAAGTGATGATGCGGCTGTTCCCCGATCTCTTCGCCATGCATCGCGTCGCGCCCATCGAGGATTATCCAGACGAATTGCTCGCGACGCTGCGCTCGGTGGCGCCGCCGCGCGCCACGGGTGAACCGACCATCGCGCTGATGACGCCGGGGCAATACAACTCGGCCTATTACGAGCATTCTTTTTTGGCCGACAAGTTGGGCGTGGAGCTTGTCGAGGGACGGGATCTCTTCGTGAAAGACGACGTGGTCTACATGCGCACAACGGATGGACCGCGTCGCGTCGACGTCATCTACCGCCGCATCGACGACGACTTCCTCGACCCGCTGGCCTTCCGCCCGGATTCCGTGCTTGGCGTCCCCGGTCTGATCGGCGCCTATCACGCGAGCAATGTGACGCTCGCAAATGCAGTTGGCGCAGGCGTCGCCGACGACAAGGCAATGTACACTTACATGCCGGACATCATCCGCTTCTATCTCGGCGAGGAGCCGCTGCTGCAGAACGTCCCGACGTGGCGCTGCCGCGAGCCTGAGGCGCTCTCCTATGTGCTGGAGCATCTCGAAGAGCTGGTGGTGAAGGAGGTCAACGGCTCGGGCGGCTATGGGATGCTCGTCGGTCCGCACGCCTCCAGCGCACAAGTCGAGGAGTTCCGCGCGAAGCTGAAGGCACAGCCCGAAAATTTCATCGCGCAGCCAACGCTCGCGCTTTCGACGTGCCCTGTCGCCGTGGCGCAGGGCGTCGCGCCCCGCCATGTCGATCTGCGGCCTTTCGTTTTGCAGGGCGCAAAAGGCGTCCGCGTCGTGCCTGGCGGCCTGACGCGCGTTGCGATGACGGAAAAATCCCTCGTCGTGAATTCCAGCCAGGGCGGCGGCACGAAAGACACCTGGGTGATCGACGACGCGATAATGGGGTAAGCGTGATGCTCGACACCTTCTCTTCCTTCGAAGAATTCGAGCGGCGCGGTCACGCAATCGGCGAGACCACCCCCCTTCTTCCCGCCCCTTTGGAAACGATCCGGCAGGACATCAGCCGCGAGCGCGCGCAAACGGAACGCCCAATGCTCTCGAGCACAGCAGACAATCTTTATTGGCTGGCGCGTTACATGGAGCGCGCCGATTTCCTCGCCCGCGCTCTGGAGGCCTCGCGCCGCCTCGCCGCTTTGCCGAAGACCTACGGCGGGGCCGAGACCGAATGGGAAAGCGTGCTGCTCTCTTCAGGCGCCGCCCAGGCCTTCGAGAAGGCGGGAAAGCCGGTCACAGAAGCCAATGTCATCGAGTTCCTGACCTTCTCACGCGACAATCCCGGCTCGATCCGCAATTGCATCGAATTCGCCCGCACCAACGCCCGCGCGGTTCGAACCGCGCTGACCGTCGAAATGTGGGAGGCGATCAACGGCGCCTATCTGGAATTGAAAGCGATGGAGGCTCGCCGCGGCGCCTATTCGTCCGACGAACTCGGGCGCTTCCTGGAATTCGTCAAGCAGACATCGCTGATCTATGACGGCGGCGCCTATCGCACGATGCTGCGCAACGACGCCTACTGGTTCTCGCGCGTCGGGCTTTTCATCGAGCGCGCAGACAACACCGCGCGCCTGCTCGACGTAAAATATCACGTGCTGCTTCCAGAGAAGGAGGTTATCGGGGGTTCGCTCGATTATTTCCAATGGGCGGCGATTCTTCGGGCTGTTTCAGCGCATACTGCTTACCACTGGGTCTATCGCACGAGCATGAAGCCGTGGCTTGTCGCAGATCTCCTGATACTGCGCCCCGAAATGCCTCGCTCGCTGCTCTCCTGCTACGAATGCATCCTGCGCAATCTCGACAATCTCGCGCGCGCCCACGGCCGCCAGGGAGCCGCGCAGCGACAGGCGCGCAACATGTATGGCAAGCTCGAGACGCTGACGATGGAGCAGGTCTTCCAGGGTGGGCTGCATGAATTCATCCAGAGCTTCATCAGCGAGAACAACCGTCTCGGCGCGCTGATCTCCGAACAATATCTGTTCTAGCTTTCCCGGTTTTCATCTGGCGGCCTCTGACCCTGAAATGCCCTGCGCTTCCGCACGACGCGCAGGCGGTCTTCCTTTAACGAGACTCCTATGCGCATTCGGATCCGCCAACAAATGCAGTATCGCTATCACGAGCCGGTGAAATCGGCGGTCCAGCATCTGCGTTTAACCCCCCGAAATTACGACGGCCATCATGTGAAAAATTGGCGCATCGACATCGACCGCGACTGCCGCCTGCTTTCGTCGGAAGACGCCTTTGGCAATATCGTTCATCGATTCACGGCAGACGGGCCTTTCGAGTCGATCACAATCATGATCGAGGGGGAGGTTACGACCTTCGACACGGCGGGCGTCGCCTCTGGCGCATTGGAGCGTTTTCCACCGGCGCTCTATTTGCGGCAGACCCCGCTTACCGCGCCCAGCCCCGCCATCGTCGATTTTGCTCGCTCGGCAACGGCAGGCGACAAGAAGACGCTCGGCGCTCTCCATTCGCTGCTCTCAGCGATCCACGGTGAACTCATGTGCGATGCGGAGACAAGCGACGCAGCCATGACGGCGACCGAGGCCTTAGAGCGCGGCAAAGGCGGTCCGAGGGATTTTGCGCATCTATTTATCGCCGCCGCGCGCGCGGTCGGCGCGCCGGCCCGCTATGTGAGCGGCTACCACCTGTGTCGCGGCATGGAGGACAGCGCCAGACACTCTTGGGCCGAGGCTTATGTGGAAGGTCTGGGCTGGGTCGGGTTCGATCCGGCCCATGGCGTCTCGCCCGGTGAACGGCATGTGCGGCTCGCCGTTGCGCTGGATCATTTGAGCGCCGCCCCTATTCGAAGCGCACACGTCGGCGGCGCCGGGGGGACGATGGAGGTCAAGATCCGCATCGCCCCGACGCCGCCGCAGTCCCAATCCCAATAGCCCGAGAGCGCATTCCGCAAGAGTTGACCGTCTTTTGCGATAAGTATGCGCGCCAGTTTTTGAGTTGGCGCGTTTTCTTCTCGCTCGCACAAGTCAAGGCGAGCGGAATGCGCGCTACGCGTCAGGCTGCAGCCAGTTCGCCCGGCAAAGCCTCTACAGAAGCCGGCGGCGGCGCCCAGTCCGTTACTCGAAGCCTATCCGCGTAATGAAGCAGGTCGACGGCGCCCTCTTGTTGCAGCGCCGCGAAAACGCGCGGCCATACGCCCTTCTTTTCCCAACGATGATATCGCGTATAAGTTGTGTACCATTTTCCGAACTCGAAGGGCAGGTCGCGCCAGGGAGACCCCGTACGCGCAATCCAGAAAACAGCCTCGAGAAAAAGCCTGTTGTCGCGCCCATGGCAACCCGGATCGCCTTCCTTTTCTGGCAGAATGCCTGCAACTGTGGCCCAAAGCTCATCGGATAATATTCTTTCAACCACCCCAGCCTCCCATCGCGTCATAAAAAAGGGACCAGCCCCCCGGTCCAAAGAGGAGGACGTCCGAGCCCGCATGCTTTCGCTGACGGACGACGCCTCGCTAAAATCGCAACGCTTATAATACTACCTTAGGTTGTATTTTTGATCAATATCACTTTTGCAATAAAGCGCGCAAACCGGCGCGCCGGGGCGATCAGCGGCAAGCCACGCGTAAGCTCTGCGCCTCATTCTTCGCCTTGCCCCGTAATAGGATCGACGCATCATGCTGACCGACACGTCGCCGACCACCCCCGACGCCGCCCCGAGCGCCGACGTGCGCAGCAGCGAACATTACGACCAACTGCCCTATACTTCGCATCCCTTTCCGGAGACCCAGCCCGCCCGCCTGGCCGGTCTCGCGCGTCTCTTCGGCCTCGAGCCCCCTCCCGTCGCCCGCGCGCGCGTTCTGGAACTGGGTTGCGCAAGCGGCGGCAACATTATTCCGCTCGCGCTGCGCTTTCCCGAGGCGCGCTTTGTCGGCGTCGATTACTCGCGCCGCCAGATTGCCGACGGACGCGCGCGCATCGCGCGGCTGGGTTTGACCAACATCGACCTGCAACACCGCGATCTCACCGAATTCGCCGACGATGGCGAACCCTTCGACTACATCATTTGCCACGGCGTCTATTCCTGGGTTCCCGACGAGGTCCGAAAGGCGATCCTGCGCATTGCCGGCAAAAGATTAGCGCCCGATGGAATTGCATACGTCAGCTACAATGTGCTTCCCGGGTGGCGCATGGCGCAAGGCGTTCGGGATTCCTTGCTCCTCTTCGCCGGCCAATATGAATCGCCGACTCGGCGCGTGGCTTTCGCGCGCTGGCTCTTCGACATGATGAAGCACCAAACGACGGAAGGAACTGTTTGGGGCCAATTATGGCGCGCGGAGGCGGAACGCCTCCGGACGCTTCCGGATGATTATCTCGGACACGAATTCATCGAAGAAAACAACGAGCCCTTTGCTTTTTCGCAATTCATCTCCGACGCGGAACGCTACGGACTCGCCTATCTCGCAGAAGCCGACATTCCCAGCATGGTGCCCGAGAACTTCGGAGCCGATGTCGGACAGATCCTTCGTCAAATGTCCAGCGGACAGCTGATTCCAATCGAGCAGGACATCGACATTCTGTCCGGGCGGCCTTTCCGGCAGACCTTGCTCGCTTCCACCGCCCAAAGCGCGGCGATCTCGCGCAATCTCGATTCCTCGCGCATCCGGGGCTTGCATCTCGTCGCGCCGCTCGGCCTCGCCGAAGTTACGGGCGCCGCTCAGCCATCCGCGTGGGCGTTTTCCGATCCCGCGGGTCGCAGCCGATTGACGACGACGAGCGCCGCCGCGAGGAATGCGATACGCCGCCTGATCGAGCGGCTACCCGCTTCGACTGCGACCGAGGAACTCGTTGCCTTCGGGGACTCCGAGAAGAGCCAGTCCGAGATTATCGACGCCCTCTTCAGAATGACGCTCGTCGGCCTGGTTTTCCCGTCGGTGGAACCGGTTGAGGGAAGCGCCGTGATACCGGAATGTCCGCTGGCTGACCGATTGGCGGCGAGCGACGCTTTGGCCGGCGCCGAATTCACGGTCAACCCGCGACATGAGCGCGTCGAGCTCGGCGAAGTCGCCCGAATGATCCTGCCCTTGCTCGACGGTCGTCGAAACCGGTCCGAGCTCGCGGCGGCCATGCGCGAAGAAGCTCGCGGTGGAGGAAATGGGTTGCGGGACGACGGCGCCTCCATTGAGAGCCGCAAAAAGCTAGAAGCTTCCTCTGCCGAAGACGTCGAGAAAGTGCTGAAGCTCGTGCAACGGGCAGGCCTTCTCGTCGATCGGCATTGAGAGAGGCTGGCGCGGCTCCTTTGACAAGGACAACGGCGGCTCCCTTGACAAAAGGGAGCGCGAAAGATTATAAGTTTGCTCTGATTTAAGAAAATCAATGAGTTAGCTGCAGTAGCTCAGTGGTAGAGCACTCCCTTGGTAAGGGAGAGGTCGAGAGTTCAATCCTCTCTTGCAGCACCATCACAATCAAAGACTTATGAGAGTCCGGCCCCAAGCGGTTTTTTATGCGGAACCCCGGCGGAACCCCGAGCGCTCATAGTCGTCTATCCAACGGGCCGCTGACTGCCTATTCACCGATTTGCGCTGTGATGCTCGGCAATCTACATTGCATCCGCGTTGATTGCTTCGCGGAGCCTCTCTATGCCGACTGCGGTCACCATCTCCGATTACGCCAGCCTGCGACGCGCCCTCGACGCGAGGCGGCGTGAGCTGGGACTAACCATGGTCGAATTGGACGCGGTTGCCGGCCTGGCTGAGAGATACGTTCCGAAGCTGCTCGGGCCTGGCGAGGTCAAGCGTCTGGGCGAGTGCAGCCTGTCAGCGCTGCTTGGTGCGCTTGGCGGCCGGCTCGTCGCTACGCGCTATGGTGAGGCGCTTGAGCTGGGAGGCGAGGATTACCTGACGCTGATCCGCTACCAGAGCCTGCGCCAGTCGCTGGGGATCGAGATTACGCTCGAGATGAAAGATGCGCTGCTCCCGCCTGTCACGCGTCGCGCGATGGAGGCGAGCGTATCAGCCTCCAGCGCTGGTCGCGTCACCCCCCACCGCAAGGCAGCCTGACACGGCCCGTCCGCATGGGCTGGATAGGCCAGCCCTGATGGGCAGGACCTCCTATCCGCGGATGGCCCAGGCCGCGATATGGCCACGAGGGGGCACCCCCACCCGGCAGGGGTAAAATCGAAGCGTTGTCGTCCACGTCCTAACGACGCCACACGCCTCCCGGGCGAAAACATCCGGGTCCGAGAAAAAAACTGTTATCCCGTCAGACATTCCAATCTGACACGGGAAAAGGCCGACGGCTTAACCTTATTGGATTAATCTGCTTGGAAATGTCGGGAACCCACCTGCGTTTCGGTTGTTTCGAATATTGACGCGAATCGCCATCAGTGTGATAGGTGGCTGGATAAAAAAATTATCCTGCCACGGAGAGAGGAAGAGATGACCGCGACGCTCGACCGTCCTGTGCTGCCGTCACAGGAAGACGCCGAGCTAGCCGTGGAGGCGAGCAGAGAGCTGTCTCGTCACCGGCAACGCACAGGCGACGAACTACAGGTGCAATTTGACGACGGGAAAGTATTGCGCCTGCCAAAAGCCGCTGCCGACCTGCTGCATCATATCCTCAAAGAGATGGCGATCGGCAACGCCGTCACGATTATCCCTATTCACGCCGAGCTCACTACACAGGAAGCTGCAGACCTATTGAATGTGTCGCGACCCCATCTCGTGAAGCTGCTCGAAGAGGGGAAGATCAAGTTTAACAAGGTAGGTACACACCGCCGCATTAAGTTTTCAGACTTGGAAGCTTATCGGTTGGCTGCCGAAGCCGAACGCCAGAAGGCCATGGAGGAGTTAGCGGCGGAAGCCCAAGAGCTGGGGTTCGGCTATTAAAACATCCCCATACACTGTTTTTCTTGACGCATGTGTCCTCTACCCTGCGCCGCTGCGAGACCTGCTCATGGAGCTCGCGGCGGCAAAGCTGTTTCGCGCCAAGTGGTCCGACGCGGTCCATGACGAGTGGATGAGAAACCTCCTCGAAAACCGGACCGATCTGACCCGAGAACGGCTGGAGCGGACCAAGACCCTCATGAACAAGGCCGTCCCTGACGCCAACGTCTCGGGCTACGAGGACCTGATTGAGGGCCTGAGGCTGCCAGACCCAGACGACCGGCATGTGCTGGCCGCGGCAATTGCTTCCGAATGCGACGCGATCGTCACATTCAATCAGAAAGATTTTCCCGGCGATTATCTCGCGTAGTTCAATGTCGAGCTACTGCACCCGGACGACTTCGTTCATTATCAGTTTGGCCTCGACAATGCTTCGGTCATCATCGCCGCACAGCGATGCCGCGCGCGGCTCAAGAACCCCTTGGTGACCGCGGAAGAATATATTGTCGCGTTGGACCGGCAGGGTCTCCCAAAGACTGCGAATGAGCTGTGTAATTACGGGCGGATCATTTAACTCCTCGTATCCTGCCTTCGCACAAGTAGACCAAGCAAGGGAGGATCAACCATGAACCATTGGGTAATAAGGTTATTGATTTCTACGCTTTTATCTGGCGGCGTCGCGCACGCCGAAACCGCCGTATCAGTGGCGTTGGAGAACTGGTATTCGCTCAACCAGAAATGCCGAGGCGGCGCTGACGATAGCGCACTAACGGTCGCCGCGTGCGAGGAGAGAAATGGGGAAAGTAGCGTCTTAAAAGCCTTGGGTTGCGCATATCAGCCCGGTGATAAATGGATCTGTCCAGGCCGCACGCCGACATGCCTATATTCAACGAGAGAAGACAAAACCATCTGCAAGTAACGAGCTGGTGACTATGCCCTCCCGCTACACCGGCCCCGCAATGAGTCTCGAGAACATGCGCGAGCCGACTGTTGCCGTCCGCGAAAATTGCAACCCTGGCCATCACGAGGGCGCGCTATAGGTGGGCTCTGAAGGGGGCAACGGACGCCGATAATGTCGGACGATGCTTTCCTCATCGCTGCGTATATCGTAGCCGTGGGTGCCATGTGGCTGGTCGTAGTCGCCGTCCCCGGCTGAGTCGTAGCCCCACCGTCTCCTTCTGCGCCGTTAGAAGCTCGCTCAGCCTGTCGGGCCTTACTTTCTACAAATTAAACGCTAGGCTCTGTATCCGCAGCACCCCAAGCCGCGGAACAAGAAACGCCCCGACCGTTGATGTAACGGCGGGGCGTTTTTTCGACGCCTAGTAAGTGTGGCGGCGAACGACGCGGCGGGCGGTTCGGCGAGCGGACCTATGAGCAACGCCGGCACGCGTCACAGCTTGCACTACGAGACCGTCAGAAACGGAAACGCCAATAGGCCCAGCTGCAGGAGTCGCCTCTGCGGGCGGCTCAAAGCTGAGAACCAAGGTTGCAGCTACCATAAATTCAAGAAGCTTGATCCGAGTCATTGCCAAATTCCTTCCCTTGCTGCGGGCAAGGAAATAGAGCGGTGCATCTGACCCGACCACCTAGCCAAACGCCTGAAACACTAGCGCGCGCGCCTGGGGCTGGGAATCATGCCCCCAGGGCCCCCTTCCCTGGTTAGGTATTACCAACAGGTAGAGCTGTCGAAGAGATTCCGATTAAACTGCCGCTGTTGATGTAGCGATCATCAAGAGACGGTATTTGACTGCGTTGCGGCTCGGTCTCATTAATCGGACCAGATTTTGCGGCGTATCTCTCGGGCGAGGTGGCGGGGCCACCTCGCCCATTTTGCGCGTCATCCCACAGAAGATTGCGCACGACCTCATAGGAGGCGCCGACACCATGCGGGCGGCTGCTAGCGCCCTATTTATTGATCCATGCGATCCAAAGACTTGCGATCCAAAGACCATGACGTCTGGCTTGCAGAAAGAAAGCGCCGCACAACGGCCGCCCAAATTCGGGCCGGCCAAATCCCCGGACTCCTGGAACAAGGCAGCAGAAAAGTGCGCCCTGAAATCAGGAAGTTGATAGACGAAGCGCTGGCCAAGAGAGCGCGCGAAAGTGGCAGTACCGAGGACTGACCTCGGGCATGCCCGCCCGGATTAGTCGCAGTATCGCGCGAGCGGGATGGGGCGCGAGATTAGCTAGCCCAAAAGAGGCAGCGCCCCGACCGTGGATGCAACAGTCGGGCAAATTGGACGGCACGTACTAGAGCGCGTCACGGCGACCTCGAAAACCCCGGTCAATTTCAGGGCAAATGGCGCAACAGTAACAAGCGGCCATAACAGATGGGGGACGCTTTTGGACTGCCGCCCTAACGCCGTCCATGGCGGCGCGAAAAACGCCGCCATGGTCCTTCGTTGATGCGATCTAAGCGCTAGGCCCGCTTGCCTCAGAAGAGGATGCCCTGCGACAGACGGTTCTGGGCATTGGAAAAGTTGATCTGGGTCTCCCTTTGCGTGCTCGTCGTCGAGGCGACCGGGATGGCATTGGCCGTTGCCGCCCCGAGGACGCCAACCGCGGCGGCCACTCCGACCGCTACCGACGGAGAGACGTTCACCTGCGTCGAGGTGTTGGTCTGAGGAACGACGTTGACGCCAATCTGGGGTGCAAAGGCGGTGGCCGAGTTGATGGTGCTGGCCGTCACAGGCCCGCCGAGCAGCAGGGTCTGCGCAAAGGCCCCACTCGAGGTAAGGGCGACGATCGCTACTGACACGAGGAATTTTTTCATGATACGCTCCTAAGTTCATCCACTTCGAAGACCGGCGCGCGCCGGCTTCGAGCGTCGAACTCGAAAAGGGGAGAGGACAATTACAGTTACCTTTTATTGGATGGACTAAAGCGATTTGCCGCGTTGACCGAGTAAATTGTCAATTTGCCATTTCGGGCCAAATCGAGGTACAGCCCCTCAAAAAGGTAGTCTTTTTACCTGTCCAATCAGCTTAATTAATTGCCCCAATTAGATTTACTTCACAAGTTGATTGAGACCTCGATCGGATGGAAGATGCCTTGTACGAGGCTTTGTTAGGTCTGGCTCGAAGCCCCGCACTCCGCCCCTAAGAGTAGCACTGACAGGAGCCCCGCGTCCTTCCAAGCGCGGGGCTCTTTGTTTGCGCCCTTCTCCGCCGGTAGGGCTAGGCGCGCGCCATTCCGCTTGCCGTGCTCCATCCAAGGCCGCACAGGGGCGGCAAATCGGCCATTGGCGCATCACCCTGACGAGGGGTGTTAGGGACTTAAATGCGCGCTAAGCGCGCCTCCTCGGTCGTGCCGTCTCCGGTGCCGGATCAGGCTGCTTCCTGCTCGGCTTCGTCATCCCCAATGCCGAAGTATTCCTCGATGGCCAGCAACACAACGCCGAACTCGGCATCGTAATCTGGGGCTCCGTATAGGGCGCGCTGCGTCTCGTGGAGGCACCGGAGCGCCTGCAGGAAGTGCGTCTTCTTGCGGTAACGGCTGCAGGCGATCTGCCGGCCGACTTCGGCCTCCCGCTCCATAGCAGCCATCAAAGCTGCTTCGGACGTTTCCTTAGCCGCCGCACTGTCGCGCGCCGTCTGAAAACACTGATCGGCCGCCTTGCTCGCCGCGCCCCACCCCTCGAGCGCTCTGCGGTGACGCTCGATCGCGTCGGTAAGGGTGGTATTCTCGTCTTTAGCCATGGTGCAAAATCCCAGCTGCATTGTGGTTAGGCCGAGAGCGGCGGTACCAGCGCCGCTTTCGGTCGTTTCGATAATGCATAAGCGCTGCGCCAAGTAAAATCTGAGGAAACGATTACATCCGTAAGAAACATACTTGCGCTGCCAGTATACTGCTAAAGCCCTGGCCTTGACTTGAGTCAACGAAACTCGGATTAGCCCTGTAATTTTTTTATTGTTGCCGACTGGCAAAATCATCTGCGCGCCCGAGCAAAAGCTTGTGGATAACTAGACCAACTCGCCGCCGCTGACATGGCTGACAGGAAGAGTGTTCGGCCGAGGCTGGGTCAATGCGCCGTGGCGTCGCCCAACCCCTCGGCGTCTAGCGCGAGATATGACAACCAAGCCGCGCGGTCGGCGGCGACCCTGGCCTGATAGACCTCAAAGCACTCGACTTGAAGCGTCGTCATCTCGCGCCGGTGGCGGGCCTCTGCTCGGCGTAGGGCGCGCTTGAGAGGGTTGCGGCACTGGGCTAACCCCTCCATCAATGACTCTAGCTCGCCCATTTCTAGCCTGCGATCCCTGGCCTTGTTGGGTGCTGGCTTTGTGATCTGGCTCACTGGATTAGCAGAGAGCGGTATGTCCCATTCCCTGATAGCCAAGTTGAACAAATGCGAGAGCAGGACCAACTCTCGGAGGATTGTGGAAGGCGTTACAGCCTTAAGGCGATCGTCTCTGTATCTGGCAATGGATGCGGGAGAGAGCTTGCTCAAGGGGACCAAGGCTAGCTCATGGGCTAGCATGGTCTTGATCATGTAGCCTTCGGTCTCTTTCGCTCTCTTGGTGGGCGTGATGGTGTCCCGGTAGCGGCTGAGAAGATCGCCTACCGTCGTGCCCTTTAGGTCCCGGTGGTTGATGGGCAGTTCGGCTCTATCAATTGCCCTCTCTTTTTCCCTCGCCCATGCTTCGGCCTCTGCCTTAAACGCAAAGGTCTTCGTGAGGGATGGATAGCCGGTTCTCCTGATTTGAGCCTTCCAGCGATTGCCCCGCTTGGTGAAGGTAGCCATGCGCATTGCTCCAAATTTGCTCCAGGAGCATCTTTGGGAACGCTAGGCTTCCTCTAAGTTACTGATTTTATTGGTGGGCGGCACAGGGATTGAACCTGTGACCCCTCCCGTGTGAAGGGAGTGCTCTACCGCTGAGCTAGCCGCCCGTCGCATTGTCGCGGAATGTCCTCCCATAAGAGAGGCGGAGGCGTTCCGTCAAGTGCGGATGAAGGCGGATGGCGGGAGAAGCGCCCTCGCCGCCTCCCAAAGCTCGTCGAAATGCGAGATCAATCGGTCCGGCGCGAATTCGGCCACGGGGATTTCCGTATAGCCGAAATCGACCGCCACCACTGGCGCGCCGGCGTTCCTGGCGGTGTCGATGTCGGTTTTGGAGTCGCCGACCATTACGGCGCGCAGCGGATCCCCATCCGCAGCTTCGATGGTGAGAGCCAGGGTGCGCGGGTCCGGCTTGTGCATGGGGAAGGTTCCCCGCCCGCAGATTGCCGCGAAACGGTCGGCGGCGCCGAGCTTTTCGAGCAGCAGCCGCGCCAGCCGCTCGGGCTTGTTGGTGCAGACCGCAAGCCTGAAGCCCGTTTCCGCGAAATGGTCGAGCGCCTCGAGCGCGCCGGGGAACAATCGGCTCTCGTCGGCGATATGGGCTTCGTAATGCGCCAGAAACGCTTGAACCAGCGAATCCACCCTCTCGGCGGCCAAAGGCGCCCCCTCGAGGGCGAAGCCCCGCTCGATCAGCGCCCGCGCGCCTGCGCCCACGAGGCTGCGCGCCGCCGAGGGCGCCACGCTCGGCAGGCCCTCTCGGGCGAGCAGCACGTTCAGGGTCGCGATGAGATCATGGGCGGTGTCCGCCAAAGTGCCGTCGAGATCGAAGATGAGGATGGGCGCGCGCTGGGTCATGGCGGCCGGCCTAACGGTCGCGCGCGCGCCGATCAAGCGCCGCGACATAATTTTCGCTGACAAAGGCTGGCGTGTAGACTGAGCCCCGATTCGCGACAGGAGGAATGTATGCGTTTTTCGCGCTTTTTCCGTGGACCGGGATTACGTCTGCTGGCGCCGCTCTTTCTCGCTTCGCTTCTGGCGGAGGCAGGCGCAGCTCTGGCCGCCGCGGGAAACTACGAGTTCCTCGCCGCCCCGCAGACCGACCTCAATCGCGTCTTCCGCCTCGACAAATCAACCGGCGAAGTCGGCGCCTGCCAATATGGCTTGAAGGAAGGTTCGCCGATCGGCGTCACTCTGTGCTATCCGCCTGGCGAAGGCGCGAAGGCCGGAACCTTCAGCGAATATGGCCTGGTCGCCTCGCGCCATACGGGCGAAGGCGGCGTCTTTCGCGTCGATCTGCGCTCGGGCATGATGTCGATCTGCTTCGTCCTCAACGAAAGCTCGGTCGTCTGCACGCCTCAGGCAAAATAAGAGAACGCATGTGACCACGCCCCTCTCCGCCGACGCCATGAAGCGCGCGGCAGCGCAGGCCGTCCTCGAATTCGTCAGCCACGGCATGAGGCTCGGGCTCGGCACCGGCTCCACGGCCGCGCATTTCGTCGATCTGCTCGGCGCCCGCGTTCGCGAGGGGCTGGAGGTGATCGGCGTGCCGACCTCCGAGCGCACGCGCATGCAAGCGGAGGGGCTCGGGATCAAGCTCTCGACGCTCGACGAAACGCCGGAGCTCGATCTCACGGTCGACGGCGCCGACGAGTTCGACGCCTCGCTGCGGCTCATCAAGGGCGGCGGCGGCGCGCTGCTACGTGAAAAAATCGTCGCGGCCGCCTCGAAGCGCATGTTCGTCGTCGCCGACGCCACCAAGGAGGTGGAGACGCTCGGCGCCTTTCCCCTGCCCGTCGAGGTCGACCGTTTCGGCGCGCGGTCGACCAGGCTCCATATCGAGGGGGTCGCGCGGGGCTTGGGGTTAGAGGGCCCGATCATGCTGCGCATGAGCGCGCCGGAGACGCCCTACCTCACCGACGGCGGCCATTACATCTACGACTGCGCCTTCGGCGCCATCGACGCGCCCGAGACGCTCGCCGAGCGGCTGCAGGCCATTCCGGGCGTCGTCGACCACGGCCTCTTCATCGGCCTCGCCACGGCAATTTTCGTCGCCGGCAGGGATGGCGTGCGCATTGTCGGCGACGTGACGGGCGGCGGACTATGAGGGGCGACGACTACGACCTCGTGGTTATCGGCGCGGGCTCGGGCGGCGTGCGCGCGGCGCGCGTCGCGGCGAGTCATGGCGCGAAGGTCGCAATCGCGGAGGAGTTCCGCGTCGGCGGCACATGCGTCATTCGCGGCTGCGTGCCGAAGAAGCTCTACGTGCTCGCGAGCCGCTTCAAGGACGAATTCGAGGACGCCAAAGGCTTTGGCTGGCGCGTGGGCGAGACGTCTTTCGATTGGCCCTCGCTCGTCACGGCGAAGGAAAAGGAGATTGCGCGCCTCTCCGGCCTCTACGAGCAGACGCTCAAAAACGCCAAGGTCGATTTGATCCGCTCGCGGGCGATCATCGCCGGGCCCAACGCCGTGCACTTCTCGGACGGGCGCACCGCCAGCGCGCGCCACATCCTCGTCGCGACCGGCGGCGCGCCCGTGCTGGCGCCGCATATTCCGGGTCTCGAATGGGGCTGTTCCTCGAGCGAAATCTTCGACCTGCCCACCTTCCCACAGCGGTTGCTCATCGTCGGCGGCGGCTATATCGCGGTCGAATTCGCAAGCGTCTTCGCGCGGCTCGGCGCGCAGGTCTATCTGGCCTATCGCGCCAATCTCCCCTTGCGCGGCTTCGACGAGGACCTCCGCAAGCGCGTCGCCGAGGCGCTGACGTCCGCGGGCGTCGCACACCATGCCGGCGCGCTGCCCACGCGCATCGACAAGAGCGCTAAAGGCTATTCTGTCTCGATGAGCGACGGCGAAATGCGCGAAGTCGATGCTGTGCTGGTCGCCACCGGCCGCCGGCCGCTCACGCAAAATCTCGGTCTGGAATGCGCGGGCGTGGCGACGCGCGAGAACGGGGCAATCATTGTCGACGCCCAGTCGCGCACCAATGTCCCCTCCATCTATGCGGTCGGCGACGTGACGGATCGCATCAATCTCACGCCGGTCGCGATCCGCGAGGGCCACGCCTTCGCCGACACGGTCTTCGGCGATCTGCCGACGACGGTGAACTACGAATATGTGCCGAGCGCCGTCTTCACCACGCCGGAAGTCGGATCGGTTGGTCTGACGGAAGCCGCCGCGCAAGAGAAATTCGCCGCGCTCGAGATATACGAAACGAGCTTCCGCCCCATGCGCGCGACGCTCTCCGGCCGCGCCGAGCGCGTCTATATGAAGCTCGTCGTCGAGGCCGAGGGACAGCGCGTCGTCGGCGCGCATATTTTCGGCCCCGAGGCCGGAGAGATGGCGCAGCTTATCGCCATTCCCCTCAACATGGGCGCCACCAAGCGCGATTTTGACGCGACAATGGCGCTGCATCCAACGGCGGCGGAAGAGCTGGTGACGATGAGAACACCGGCGCGGCGAGTGAGGGGAGAGGGATAGCGGAAGCCGCAGCCTGCAGGAGTCATTTTCAAGAACGGACAAAATTAAATACCTCTGGCTAACCGGGCAATCAGGTGAACGCTGGGAATGAGCCAATCCCTGCCCTTTATGGGGAGGTGGGTCAGGCCTAATCAGAGTCGCTGGGGCTTGGACCCCACCCGGCGGCCTTTGGCCGCCGACCCCCCGTAAAGGGGAGGCATTTGGGCCTAACGACGACAGATCGCCGTTCAACCACAACAGGTTGAAGCTACACGCAGCCGAACGCGCGCCTTTCAACGTCACGCTCGCATTAGGAGAAAAACATGTCCATTGCTCACGACGAGGCGAAGCTCGAGGCGCTTGCCAATAAGGTGATGGTCGACGTCGCGGGCGCGATCGGCGTGCTCATGGCTTACATGGGCGATCAGGCGGGCGTTTATCGCGCGCTGGACGACATCGGGCCGGCAACCATCCTGCAACTGTCTCAAAAGACCGGGTTGAACCCGAAATATCTTCACGAATGGCTCGGCTCGAACGCCGCGGCGGGCTATGTCTCATATGATCCCCAGGCCGAGACCTTCTTTCTGACGCCCGAACAGGCGCTGATTTTCACCCGCGAAGGCCAGCCGGCCTGCATGCAGGGTTTCTTCCAATCTGTCGTCTCGCAGTTCGAGACCCATGAAAAGGCCGTCGAGACCTTCAAATCCGGGCTCGGCCGGCCATGGGGCGAGCACGCGTCGGGATGCTTCTGCGGAACGGACCGCTTTTTCCGCCCGGCCTATGTGGCCAATCTGCTCGAACGCTGGATTCCGAGCCTAGACGGCGTGGAGACGAAACTGCGGGCGGGCGGCAGGATTGCGGATATCGCCTGCGGACACGGCTCGTCGACGATCCTGCTCGCTCAGGCTTTTCCCAATTCCCGCGTCTTCGGCTTCGACTTCCACGAGCCGTCCATTCAGGCGGCGCGAAAAAAGGCGGCGCAGGCGGGGCTCGCCAATGTGGCGTTCCATGTCGCCGAAGCGAAGGATTTTCCAGGGTCAGATTACGATCTCGCCTGCATATTCGACGCGCTGCACGACATGGGCGATCCCGTCGGCGCCGCCCGCCATATCAAGGAGACGTTGAAGCCCGATGGAACCTTCATGCTGGTCGAGCCGCTGGCCGGCGACCGCATGCAAGATAATCTGCATCCGCTCGGCCAAATCTTCTACGGCTTCTCGACGACGGTCTGCACCCCGGCCTCACTTGCGCAGGCGGTCGGGCGCGGTCTCGGGGCTCAAGCCGGCCAGAAGCGTTTGACCGAAGTATTGAGCGAGGCGGGTTTTCAGAAGGTCCGTCGCGCCAGCGTCACGCCCACGAATATGGTGCTGGAAGCGACTTTGTAGTCCGGGAGGACTGCCCTGAACCCGAAACGACGACGTGAAGATGGCGATGGGGCGGCGCGCTTGTCCGCGGCGGCGCGCGCAGATATGGTCCGCCCGTCGAATTGCCGGAGAGCCGCATGAAACTCAAAACAGCGTTGGTTCTTGCCCTTTTCGGCCTCTCGCTGGGTCTCTCAGCCTGCGATAAATGCGGCGGCTTCCAGGAGATTCGCGTGCCTGGCGTTCCCCATGCCTGCCGGGACGCCGCCGCGCGCTAGTTGACGGACAGCAGCGGAGGCCACGCTTGTCCAAAGCCGATCTCTTTCTGGAAAAGAAACGCCGCGGCGAAAAGCTCGTGGTGGTCACCGCCTATGACGCGCCCACGGCGCGCATCGAGGCGGAGGCGGGCGTCGACATCATTCTCGTTGGCGACAGCGTCGGCGTGAACATTCTGGGCTATGCCCATGAGCGCGACGTGACGCTCGCCGACATGGCGCACCATATCGCCGCCGTGCGGCGCGGCGCGCCCGACATCTACATCATCGGCGATCTGCCCTACGCCACTTATGACACGCCCGAAGTGGCGCTCGGGAGCGCGCGCGTCCTGCGCGACGCCGGCGCCGATTGCGTGAAATTCGAAGGCGCGCAGCCCGATGTCGTCGCCGCTCTCACGGCGGCGGGCGTCGACGTCTGCGGCCATCTCGGCCTCGAATCCCAGCATCAGGAGACCAAGCGCCGGCAGGGCAAGACCGCCGAGGCCGCCGCAAGGCTCTATGACGACGCGCTGGCGGGCGACGCTGCGGGACAAAAATTTCTGGTGCTCGAGCTCGTGCCCCAAGAGCTCGCGGCGAAAATCACCCGCGCCGTGACGGCTGTGACCATCGGCATTGGCGCAGGGCGGGAGACGGATGGGCAGGTGCTGGTCGTCAACGATCTCACCGGCGTGACGACGCGGGCGTTCAAGCACAACCGACGCTACGGCGAGGTCGGCGCGGCCTTGCGCGCGGCGGTCGCCGCCTATGCGCAGGACGTCCGCGCGGGCTCTTTTCCTGGCCCCGAGCACGCCTTCCACATGGCCGAAGAGGAACGCGCGGCCCTTGAACAATGGCTACGGGAGCGTAGCTGAGTCGAGCTGGCGCATCTAGGCGACGTCGATTATCCCCGGGGCCAGGCCGGATATTTTGCGTCTCCACATCTCCGCGTAAAGCGCCTCGATCCCGCGCGTATAGGCGCTCACGTCGAAGAGCGCCGTGGTTAGACGGTTTTCCGCCAGTTTTGATTTCAACCGGGCGAGGAGAAGGGGGTTGCTGGCGAGGGTTCGCGCGATCTCTAGGTAGTCATCGAAATCCGATGCAATCAGCTCGGGAAGCCCAACGGCGCTAAGAATGCTGCCAGCGACGCGCGAGGCGAAAGTTTCGCCAGGGCATGTAACGATCGGCGCGCCCGACGACAAAGCATCGCTCGCCGTCGTATGCGCGCTGAAGGGACTTGTATCGAGAACGAGGTCGGCGAGCCGGAGACGGGCAAGATGGTCGCCTTGGCCGAGATGCGCGGCAAAAATCAAACGCGCCGCATCGATCCCCCTACGGCGCATCTCGTTGCGCAGATTCCCCTCTGCGGTCTCCGCCTGCAGCAGCCACAGCACGCTGCCCGGCGTATCGTCGAGGAGGCGCGCCCAGAGATCGAAGATAAAGGGCGTAAGCTTGTAGGCCTGGTTGAAGCAGCAAAAGACAAAGCCCTGCTCCGGCAATCCGGCGGCGGCCCGCGTCGGGGCCGGTGCGAGCGGCGCGCGCCCGCGCGGCTGGTAGCACTGCGGCATGTAGGCGAAGGCTTCGGCGTAATCCGGCGCCGCGGCGGGCGGCGTCACGAAACGGTCCGTAATGATGTAATCGCAGACGCCCTCTCCCATTGTCCCTGGATAGCCGAGAAAGTTCACTTGTACGGGCGCCGGCCGGAGCATGGTCAAGCCGGTGCGCGCGCCGTTCGTGAAGCCCTTGAGATCGACCAGCATATCGACGCCGTCGGCATGAATCCTTCGTGCTGCGTCTGCATCGCTCGAGGCCGAGATATCACAGAAGCCGTCGAAAGCCGCCGCCAGCCGCCGTCGCATGCTCCCCTCATTGGCGCGGCCGTAGCTGTAACCGCGAATATGGAAGCGCGCCCTGTCGTGGGCTTCGAGCGTTTCGACCAAAAGATGCGCGGTGGCGTGGTCTTGGAAATCGCAAGAGAGGTAGCCGATCGTGATTTTTTCGCGGCTGCCCAGATCGAAAAGCAGGCCCAGCCTGCCGCGTTCGATAGCCGCCGCCACCCGTCTTTCCGCAGTCCAACGCTCGGAGCAAGCGCGCTGCTCGCGAGCGGTGACGCCCGGCTCTGAAAGAAGAAGAAAGGGAGGAACAAGGCCGTCCCCGGGGGCCACCATCATCGCGCGCATTTTCGGCGCAGCGCTGGCAAAATCCCCCCATTCGCACATGGCGCGGGCGCGGTGGATGGACCTCATGGCACCCTTTCGCGGGGAGAGCCGAGAACGTCGCGAATGCGACGCAGGGCGCCCACTCTTAGCGAAACGCATGCCGCGGTGCGGGCGCGCGGGATTTTCCAAGCCGGCGAAATTCTATATCTGGGCGCTAGCTGTGGCTTCTGATCAGGTTGTTCCGATAAGGGCCTGAGTAGGCGATCGTCGGTTGAGGGCCGAGTGTGGCCTGCGCTCGTTATACCACGAGAGCCATCGCGCGAGATCAGCGGCGCGCG
>JAMBEQ010000020.1 GCA_024506175.1 Methylocystis sp. | reverse complement strand
GTGACGGGCGTATCGCCGCCGACGAAGAAGTCGACGCTCACCTGCTGGCGGCGCTTCAATTTGTCATAGGCCTCTAACTGCACGACATAGACGCCCGCGTCTTTCGTCGGAAGCTCGATCTTCTGAGCTTCTTTGGCGCTCGTCACCTTGCGCTCGATGAGCGTCTCGTCCTGCACCTGCGTGACGTATTTTGCTGCGCCTTGCGCGAAATCGCTCGCCTGCAGCGTCGAAATCCAGTTGCGCTTGATGAGGCGCAGCGTCATGTCGAGGCCGGCGATCGTCTCACCCTTGCCGTCGACGGCGATGAGCTCCGGCGTGATGGCGCCGGGCTTTTCCACATAGCGCGGCGTCTTCACGCCGAGCACGAAAGGCGGCAGGGCGATGACGTTTTGCACGTTGCGCACTTCGATCCCGTCGTCGCCCGTGACCGTCGCTTCGATCGAGTAGCGGCGCGGCTGGGCGGTGGGTTCAATCGTCGTATCGAAGGTCATGCGAGAGGCGCCGCCGGCGTCCGTGCGCGCGTCGCGCTCCAGCACGGCGGTGGATTTGAACTTGCCCTCGCCCGAGAAGCGCGCGTCGGTCGAAAAGAGAAAACCCTCGCGGTTCAGCGGCGCGAAGACATGCGGAAACTGCGCCGCGCGCCACTTCACGGGCCGATCCGACGCAAGACCGCCTGCGAAATAGCGGGCGAGAAGATCGACGTCGAAGGTTCCATCGAGAGGCACCGTTTGCGGCGCGTTGAGCACGACTTCGAAGGTCGGCAGGCGATAGGCTTCCTTCTTGAAGGTGAGTTGGCCGCAGGACGTATCCTGCGCGACTTCTGTCACCTCTCCCTCGGCCGCGTCCTCGGCCTCACTCTTTTCCGGAGCTTTCGCCTTCGGCGCATCGGGTTCGAACGTCACCGCGTAATCGCCGGTCGCGGCGGTCTGCGCGTCGAACTTATGGTAGAAGCCGCCGCTGGCGTCGAGCTTCACGGGCACGCGCCATTCCTGATTGTTCGGCGCGGTAACGACGAGCGTGCCGCCCGTTTTCGTGAGCTTCAACGCGCCTCCGACATAGGTGCGCACATAGCCTTTGATATGGGCGGGCTCCTCCGGCCGATAGATCGGCCGCTCGGAAAAGACATGGCAGAGCGTGCGCGGCTTTTCCGCACGTTCCGAGAGCGATTCTGAAACCCAGGAAAGCCATTGCGCCTCAGGCTTCGACCAGAGTTCCTTGGAATATTCCGACGGCGCGCTATCCGGATCAACGACCAGCGTGTCGAGTCCCTTGCTCACGACCGCGCGGCGCAATTCGCCGTCGCCCCGCTTGATCGGGCTCCAGGAGAAGAAGCCGTTGGCGTCCGTCGTCCCTGAGACGAGCGTGACGAACTTATCCTCCTTCACGCCCTCCACACGGATTTGCGCGCCGCTCACCGGCTGTGCGGTAGCGAGCGACGTCACGACAAAGCGCACGCGCGCGGGCTCTTCGATGGCGGAGAGCGAGAGGTCGGTCACCTGCACGCGCAGCCATTTGCGCTTGTCTCCATCGACCGCGCGAAGGCCGACGAGATAGGTTCCCGGCTGTTCGCGGCCCACTATGCGCGCGAAATCCTCCTTCATATCGACGCCAAACTTCGCGTCGGGGCCATTGCGCTTAATAGGCAGATCGACCAGCCGCGAAATGGCGGGCGAGCCGAGCAATTTGATGCGCTCCTTGATGGCGTCGGCTTCGATATTGCCGCTCTCGCTCCAGCGCTTAGGCTCGTTGCCCGGCAGCGGCGGCGCGCCGGCGTCATTGGTTTCAACGCCGCGCTCGGGGAAAGGCCAGAAGTCGCGCGCGAGCGGATCGATGGCGTGAATGCGGATGTCGGCGCGATCGTAGCCACGCCCGCGCAGCGGAAGAAGCTGCGCGCCGAAGCGCTCGACGACGCCATAGCCCGCGTCCCATTGCAGAGCCGGATTGTCGCGCGTGAAGGCGAAACGCTGTGTGTATTGGGCGGCGAAGGGACGACCGCGTTTGTCCTTGATTGCGCCGGGCGCGATCGACAGCTCGTAGACCTTGTCCGACAGGAATTTACCTGTGAGCTTGAGATGTGCGCCGCCGTTTTCGACGTCCAAGTCGTCGACCGGCGGCGTGATGCGCAGCGCTTCGCGCGCACGCAGAATGTCGAGCGTCTCCGGTTCGGCGTTGAGGCTCAGCGTGAGCCGGCGCTTGGCGGTCGGAGCATAGGTCGAGGCGGCGTCGCCGCCTTCCTCGTCGCCGCTTTCGGGCGCCGGCGCGTCGCCGTTCGCGGCGCAGCGCAGCACGCCGCCGAGATTGTTGTCGCTCCAGCCCCGCCCGCAGGTCGCTTCCGTGACGGCGAAGGGGAGGGCCGTGCGCACGCGCAATTCGTATATTGCGTCGTCGAGGCCCGGCTCGTCGGAGAGCTTGAGACGTAAAATGGCGACGCGGCCGTCCGCGATACTGTCGCGCAGCCGCAGCACATAGCTCTGTTCAGCGCCGCTGTCGCTGCGCTCCAACGCGCGAATGTCATAGGCGGAAGGGCTCAGGATTTGTCCGCCTTGCGGCGATACGCCCGGCGCCGGACGCAACTCTACCGTTATCAGCCTCGCAAGCGCGGCGACGTCGACCGGCTGCGCGAAGGTGAGCGCAATCTGCGTCAGCTCAGGCGTGGGATCAGCGCCCTCGGCCGGGTTGGTGGAGGTCGGCGTCGGCAATAATGCAACGAGGCTCTGCTCTGCGGCTCCGCTCTTCACCGTGATGCGCGAGAGGGGCTTCCAGGG
>JAMBEQ010000019.1 GCA_024506175.1 Methylocystis sp. | reverse complement strand
GTCGCCCATGGACGGCTTTTTGCGCGGGATCGCCCGGGACGGCGCCGCCACGCCCGCCGATGTGAAGCTCGTCGAAATCGATCCGCGCGGGCGCGCCGCGGTCTGGACAGGAACGGACGAAAGAGGACGCAAGATCGCGGAAGCGGTAGCCGCATCGATCGCGAGAGCCACGGCTGGCGCAACTCCGCTCACCCCTTCCGAATTATAGACTGCTGTCGGGCGGCCGCTCGAGGCCAGCCGGCGCAACCCTACCGCTCGATCCGGATAAGGGTGCGGGCGCCCGCCAGTTCCGCGCCGATTAAATCCCAGCCCGAAAATTTTTGCCCACGATGCCCCTCCCGCGGCGCAGCAACGAAAGCCTTACGTTGCGGACGGCGGGGGCTTTACAATTCTGTCGCATTTGCCGCAATCTTGTCTTCATCGCCGGAGAATTTTGATGACGGACAGATCGGGGCTTGCCACACTTTTCGCCGACACCCTCGCCCTGAGCTTCGCCGCGAACGCCGTTATCGCCGTCAGGCTGACGAAAATGGCCCTCGGCGCGGTCGATCCCAAACAGGAGGGCAGCCTGATGGTGTCCGAGAAGGTGGACGCCGCCGCGGAAGCAACTTTTGCTGCGGCGCGCGCAGTGGCCATGGGCCAACCCCATCACGCAGCGGGCCGCGCAATGGCGGTCTACAAGCGCCAAGTGGACCGCAATCTTCGGCGACTGACGGGTATTTGATTTTGCGGGCCTCGAAAATCGGTCTGCGGCGAAAACTCAATTCTGAATGCTGCTCATTCCTTTGATTTGTCACGATGTTTGGATCACTCGCTGATATCCTGCGGGCAGAAAGCGCGCTAGCGGCGGCGCGGGATCGCGGCGAACCCTACCGCCAGCTTTCGAAACTTTAACGCCGCGATGGCCCCGCCCACTCTTGGCGCCTTTCGGGCTTTCCCCCATATTTTCTTCGCCGCGCCTATCGGGCCGGTTCCTATGTGGAGAGACCGATGTCACCGGAAGAACGTCAACTGCTCGTCGGGCTGTTCGAGCGCACGAAGAGCGCCGCCAACGGTCCACGCGACCAGGAGGCGGAGACTTTCATCAACGAGCAGATCAAGCAGCAGCCGGCCGCGCCTTATCTTCTGGCGCAGACGGTGATCGTGCAGGATCAGGCCCTCCAGGGCGCCAACGCCCGCATCCAGGAGCTCGAAGCGCAGGTTAAGGAATTACAGTCCAAGCCGTCGGGCAGCTTCCTCAGCGGGCTCTTCGGCGGCGGTCAGCGCCAGGCCCCGCCCCAGCCGCAGCCCCCCATGCCAGGGCCTGCGCCGCAGGGTCCCTGGGGCGCGCCTCAGGGGGGGAGAAACCCGGTGGCCGGCGGCTACGCGCCCCAGGGCTGGGGGCAGCAGCAGCCTCCGCAGGGCGGCGGCGGCGGCTCCAGCTTCCTGCATGGCGCCCTAGGGACGGCCGCCGGCGTTGCGGGCGGCGTGCTGCTCGCCGATGGCATTCGCAGCCTGTTCTCCCATGGCTCCGGCTATGGAAACATGGCCAATCTGGGCATCGGCTCGGGCCTCACGCCGACCGGCGAGACGACCGTCATCAACAACTACTACGGCGACGAGCCGGGTAGTCAGTTCGGCGGACAGGATGCGGGTTACGACCAGGGCTATGACGACTCGTCCAATCTTAGCGACGCCGGCTATAGCGACGACGCGGGCTTCGATGACGGGAGCGGGTTCGATGATGGCGGCGACGGCGGTTTCGACGTCTGACCGAGATCGGAAAAGCTAAATGGAGCCCGCCGGACGCCGGCGGGCTTTTTTGTGCGCCGCAGTAAGTCCGAGCGCGCCACGTGCGCCAGCGCACCGCTTCGGGTCACTCCAGGGCCTAAACCTCTGCTCGTTCGCTAGACGAACGAGAGACGAGAAGGGGCCTGGACATGAACCGCATCGAAACCACCCGCGAGATGTTTTCCCGCAGATTCGCGTCGCGCCCGGTGCGCGTGGCCGTCGCCGTCAAGATCGCCTTTGCGATCCTCGGCGCGGATGTGAGCTTCGCAGCGGCCAAGGCCTATTTCCACAAGCCCGCCGGCGCCCCGGCTGTCGCCGCGAGCGTCTCCGCGGTCGAGCCCTTCATCCTCCCGGTCGAGGACAAGGCCGCCCAGCCGGACGCCGCCCCGCAGCCCGTCGCCCTGGCCGGCGCTTCCACCTGCCGCAAGGTGCTCACCCAGACCGACGAAGGCTATGGCGTGCGCGGCTCTGTCACCCGCATCGTCTGCCGCAAGGCGCTGTGAGGGCGAGCCCCTCGCACGGCCTACATGCCGCCAAGGCAGACGTATTTCAGCTCCAGATAATCATCGATGCCGTAGCGCGAGCCTTCGCGCCCAAGGCCCGAATGCTTGACGCCGCCAAAAGGCGCGGCTTCCGAGGTGAGGATGCTCTCGTTCACCCCAACCATGCCGAATTCGAGCTTCTCGGCGACGCGGAAGATGCGGGCAATGTCGCTGCTGTAGAAATAGGACGACAGCCCGTAGGGCGTCGCATTGGCGAGGCGGATCGCCTCCTCCTCAGTCTCGAAGGAGATCACCGGCGCCACGGGGCCAAATGTCTCCTCGCGGAAGATGAGCGCCTCGGCTGGCACATCGGCGAGGACGGTCGGCTCGAAGAAAAGCCCGCCGAGCGCGTGGCGGGCGCCGCCCGTCAGCACTTTGGCGCCATGCGCCACGGCGTCGGCGATATGACGCTCGACCTTCTCCACCGCCGCCTCCTCGATCAGCGGACCGACGGACACGTCCTCCCCTAAACCAGCGCCCACCTTCAAGGCGCTCGCGGCCTCGGCGAGCTTTTGAGAGAACGCCGCCGCAACGCTCTTCTGCACCAGGAACCTGTTGGCGGAGACGCAGGTCTGCCCGCAGTTGCGGTATTTGGTGGCGATGGCGCCCTTCACCGCGCGGTCGAGATCGGCGTCCTCGAAGACGATCAGCGGCGCGTTGCCGCCAAGCTCCATCGAGCATTTCTGCACATTGTCGGCGGCCTGGCGCAGCAGGATCTTGCCGACCTCCGTCGAGCCCGTGAAGGTGAGCTTGCGCACGATCGGATTGCGCGTCAGCTCCTGCCCGACGGGAACAGGGTCGCGGGCGGTCACGACATTGACGACGCCCGCCGGCACGCCCGCGCGCTCGGCAAGCTCTGCGAGCGCGAGCGCCGAATAGGGCGTCAGCTCCGCCGGTTTCACGACCATCGGGCAGCCAGCCCCGAGCGCCGCCGCAACCTTGCGGGCGAGCATGGCCGAAGGGAAGTTCCAGGGCGTGATCGCCGCCGTGACGCCGATTGCCTGCTTAAACACGAAGAGGCGCCTGTCCATCCCCCCCGGCACGATATCGCCGCAGACGCGGCGGCCTTCCTCGGCGAACCAGTCGATATAGGAGGCCCCGTAGGCGATCTCGCCGCGCGCCTCGAACAGCGGCTTGCCCTGCTCCGCCGTGATGATCCGGGCAAGGCGCTCCTGCTCGGCCATGATCAGCTCGAACCAGCGCCGCATGATCTGCGCCCGCTCCTTGGCCGGGCGATCGCGCCAAAGAGGCAGCGCCCTCTCGGCCGCCTCGATCGCGCGCCGCGTCTCGACGACGCCCATGTCTGGCACGGTTCCGAGCGTCTCCCCGGTCGCGGGATTCATGACGGGGAAAGTCGCCCCGCTCTCCGCGTCGACCCATTCGCCGCCGATAAAGGCCTTTTGTCTCAGATTCAGTTCACCGATCGTCATGCGCCGCAACCTTGGATTCTTGCGCCCTAGAGCGCATTCCGCAAAAGTTGACAGACTTTTGCGATAAGAATGCGCTCCGGATTTTTGATTTGCGCGATTTCTTATCGCTCGCATGATTCCATGCGAGCGAAAAGCGCCCTAGATAGCGCCTCGGCATCTGTTACAGGAACCCCCCTGCCCGTTTTCAAGAAAAAATAAGTTTTGTGAATTACCCAAATAAGCGAGCTTTCCCGCAGCCGAGCGCCGGGCCAGAGGCGCGCGCGCCCGAAGGTTCCCGCCAGCGCGACGCACCCCAACGAGCGAATTCGACCTTGAGGCAAAACCGCAAGACCGCCGCCATTGTCCAAACTCAGGCGGAAAACGCCGGCGCGCAGGAAATCGCCCGACAGCTCGCAAATGGCTTCGAGAAGCGCGGCTGGCGCGTCCGGCAGATATTCTTTTTCAGACGCACCGACAGTTTCGACAACGATCCCAACGTTTTATTTTGCGCGAAAGAACGCCCTTCCAATTTGATCGGCGTGCTAAAAATGATGAGTGAGCTTTACAAAGAGTTTCGCCGCGAAAAGCCCGACGTCATCGTCACTCTTCAACACTACGGCAATCTGATCGGCGCGCCTATCGCGCGTCTCGCCGGCAAATCCATCATCATCGCCAACCAGCTCACCCCTGCGCCACTGGTCCCCGCACCGGTGGCTTTCGCCGACAAGATCATAGGCTCGATCGGCTTCTATGATCATATCGTGGTCAATTCGGCTCAAACGGAGTCGGAATATCGCGCCTATCCGGCGTCCTACGCCAAGCTCTTGACGCGCATCGATCATGGGTTCCTCGACAAATCGGCGGATCTTTCCAAATCCGAGGCGCGCGCCCAGCTCGGCCTGCCGCAAGGCGTTCCTTTGCTCGGCTGCGCGGCGCGCCTGCACCCCTTGAAGCAGGTCGACCTCGCAATCCGGGTGCTTACGGAAAGCCGTGACCAGCATCTCGCTCTCGCCGGACAGGGACAGGAGCGCCCGAAGCTGGAGGCGCTCGCCATTTCGCTCGGCGTCAGAGACCGCGCGCATTTCCTCGGCGAGCTCGGCACCGCTCAAATGGGCGCGTTTCTCGCCTCGCTCGACTGCTTCATTTTCCCCAGCGCCGCCGAAACATTCGGCCTCGCGCCGGTCGAGGCCGCGCAAGCCGGCGTCCCGATCGTCGTCAATGATATAGAAATCCTGCGCGAGGTCCTGGCGGTCGAGGGCGAGCCTTGCGCCCTCTTTGTGGATGCGCGCAACACGGCGGCTTTTGCGCAAGCGATCTGCCGCCTGCTCTCTGACGCGGAATTGAGAACGAAGCTCACGAACCTCGGGCGGCGTCTGAGCGAGCGCTACCCACTCGACGCGATGATCGACGACTATGTGCGCCTCGCGGTTCCCGCATGACCTACCGGCGCATTCTGATCATCGTCGCTTCGTCACGCTTCATGCGGTGGCATGAGCGCTTGCGGCATTCGCTTTCGCGTCGCTGGCCAGACGCCGAGGTGGCTTTCAGCTTCGATGCTCGTGCGGACGACCAGCCAACCTCTGTGACGCAGTTGCTCACGCTCGAGCGCATGTTGCTTCGTCGCAACAAGCACACGCTTTCCGACAGGATCGAGGCCACTCCGACCCCGATCTCGGCCTCGGACGCCGACGTGGCGATCGATCTTGTCGGCGACATTTCTGACGCTGGCGCTGCGCGGGTCATTCGCCCGCTCTATGACGGACATCCCAGCGATCAGGCCGCCGTCGCCGCCATTCTCTCCTCCGCAACGCCGACTCTCGCCGTCGAGGACGTCGCTACCGGCGCCATCCTGATCCAAGGCCTTCCCTCTTTCGAAGCGGCGGAAGGGCTCACCGGCGCTCTTGAGGCGGTCTATTCGCGCGTCTGCGCGCTTATCGAAAGGGCGCTGGCGGCGCCTGATCAAGCAGGCGCCCAAGCCACTGCCCAGATCGAGCGCCATCCGCGCCATCCCGCCGCCTTCATCACGCGCATCATCGCCTTCGAATCTGCCCGCCGGCTCTATCATCTTTGCTGCTATTCGCCCCACTGGCGGATCGGCTGGCGCTTTGTCGACGGCGCCGGCGTGGTCGAAACAGGCGACTTGGCGGGTCCGCGCTGGCGCGCGCTCCCTGACCAGGAAACGAGCTTCGCCGCCGATCCTTTTCCGATCGAATGGCGCGGACAGACGGGCGTCTTCTACGAGCTTCTCGATTATCGCACCAACGTCGGTGAGATCTTCTTCCAGCCGTTCGACGCTTCCGGGCCCAAAGGGGCGCCGGTGCGCGCCTTGAACGAGCCCTGGCACCTCTCCTACCCTTTCCTCATCGAGGAGGAAGGCGCGCTCTATATGGTTCCCGAGGCCTCCGTCTCGGGCGCAATCACACTCTATCGCTGCGTGGATTTCCCCACGAGATGGGAGCCGGTCGCAAAGCTTGTCGAAGGCGTCGAAGCAGCGGACGCGACGATTTTCCGCCATGGCGGGCGCTACTGGATGACGTCTGTCGTGCGCGATGGTTATGGCGGCTACTCCGATACCCTCGCGATCCATCACGCGCCAAGCCTTTTCGGACCATGGGAAGCACATGCGCTTTCGCCCGTGCTCGTCGATTCGAGAGTGGCGCGCCCCGCCGGCGGGGTCGTCTCGCACAATGGCGTTCTGCTCAGGCCGGTGCAGGATTGCTCGCAAGACTATGGAAAGGGATTGGCGATCATGCGCATCGACGCGCTCGATCCGGAGAATTTCAGCCAAACGCTCGTCGCCCACCTCGCCCCCGGCAAGCATTGGCCGGGGAATCGGCTGCATTCCTTGAACCGTTTCGGTCGTCTGGAAGTCATCGACGGCGCCGTCATCACGCCGAAATATATGCCGCTGCGTCGCGCGCTGCACGCGCGCATCGACGCGCGCCTCTGAATTTTCCCTCTTCAGCTCCCCTTTGTATCCCCGCTTGCGGTGAGAACGCGCTGCCTGGCGTTCTCGCGCAAATGTGAGAAGGCGCTGAGAATGCTGGTGTCCGCGCCGATCGCGCGCCTGCAGATGACGGATAGCAACATGAAGAGGGGCGCGTTGACGAGCGCAAATGCGCATGCCGCGCCGAGGCTCCCGTAGAAGTGCGCGAGAATTGCGGTCAGAACGAAACGGCCCAGCGTCGCCGCTGTGATGATGCGCGAGTAAATTTTCTCGTGGCCAGTCGTCAGCAGAATTACCGAAGCAGACCCGCTCGCGGACATAATGAAGCTGCCTGTCGCGAGAACGACGAGCGTCGGATAGACGCCCACAAATCCCTCGCCGAATATCATGAGGATCTCATGACCAAACGCATAAATGACGAGCAAGAGCGGCGCGAGCATAGCGGTCGAAACGGTGACGAGGGTGCGCAAGATATCCTGCAACTTCTGCGTCTGACCGGAGAAGTGAAGGCTGGCGCTATGCGACATCGAATAGGTGTTCAGGCCCGTCAGCACCATGATGAAGACATTGGCGATGCGCGCCGCCGCAAAATATTCGCCCGCCGCAGCCGGCGAAGCTACATATCCAAGCAACAACACATCGAAATAGGCGCTGCCGGCCTCAACGACAGCAGATTGCCACATGGCGAGGCCGCGCGAGAACCAATAAGAGCGTTCGTCCTGGCTCAGGCGCTCGGCGGGGTGCGCGTGGTAAGCGGCGCGAACATGATAGAGCGCCCCGGCGAATGAGAGCAATTGGCCGATCGCCGCCGCAGTGAAGAACTCGGCCACCGAAATTCCCTGGTGCAGCACCGCCCAAATGACGACGATCAAAAGGAGCGCCCGCCAAACGACCTCGCGGCTGATCTCCGAAACAACGAAGCCGACGATGGCTCGAGTCGAATGGGAGGAATAATGCAGCAGCGTCTGACTCAGCAAAAAGAAAGCCGCAGCGAGCAAGGCCGTTCGCGCGACGCCCGGGAAGAAGAAAGGCGCCAGAAAAAGCATGGCGCCTGCAAAGACGATCGCCGAGGCGATGGTCATGAACCAGCCAAAACGATAGGCGCCCCATGCCTGAGCATAATCGCCCTTGCCGGCATATTCGCCATAGGAGCGCGCGATCAGCGTATCCTGCCCGAAGACGGCGGCAACGGCGAGGAAGCTCAGAGCATTGAACCAGATGGCTAGGCGGCCAAACTCATCCGCGGTCATCGCGCGGGCGGCCAGCGTAAAGATAGCGAGAGTGAGGAAGGCGCCGCTGGCTTTGATTCCCATCGCGAGAACGGCGCCGGCGGCGGCCTTGTTGGCAGCAACCTTCGCCGCGACGGCCCCGATTGAAATTCCCATGAGCGAGCCTCGGTAGCATTGAACGACGAAGAAAGGCGGCAATCCTTCGAACCCTTTTCGGAGGAGCGCCACGATCGGCGTCGAAACAACTAGAAGGCGGCCATGAAAAGATCGTTTAGCAAAAGCACGAGCTGGGCGTCGTTTACCGGAAATTAGCCTTGCTTAAGAGAAAATAGTGTTTTCGTGGACCGAGTCGGACGTTCGATGCGCGCGCAAGGCCCCTCGACGGGCATGTATGAAAAAGCCCGTCGTCACGTCTCGTATGCTCCCCAGCGCCCAGCCTCGCCGGCCGCCGCCTGGGCGAACATCTTTCGTGGCTTTACGGTCTCTCTCATCCTGACCGCCGCGCCGGTTTTCCTTCATGCCGTCTCTATGCCTGTCGCGCTGATTTTTTGCGTCGCAGCCGGGATTGTCGCAGCGCGAGTCTTCGAGCAGGACGTCCCGCTCGTCATCCTCTTCGCGAATATCTTCCAAAACGCATTTATCTCAATCGCTTCGGTCAGCTACACGAGCTTCTCAGAGATTGAATTTCTGAAGAGCTACAGCTTCATCACGACCATCGTCTGCTACGGGGTGGTTGCGTATGGCTATCTCCGCCAGCCTGGCGCTTTTTCACCCTTCGTGACGCGGATGATCCTCGCGTCGACCGGCGTGCTCGTCATTGTCGCCGTCTACTTCGCCGTCGGCTTGGCCATCAACCCTCGCAACGCCGTCATCTATCTACGAAACATAAGCCTGCCTTTCTTCATTTTTCAGTGTTTTCTGATCGTCGGGGTCAAGCACAAAATTGACTTGCCGCAGACTTTGTTCGTGCTGCTCTTCCTCATCATGGTCTGCTGCTACATCGAGCTTTTCTCCAATGAAACCTGGCTCGCCCTAACCAACGGAATGCATTACCTTACTCTATTCACTGAAAAACGCATGCTTAATGTCGACGAGATCAGAATCGCCGCCGAGCACGGCGCGGTGATAACAAGCCCCGTCGATTATAATCGCTCAAACCTTTTCAACACCACGCTTACGGCGGATCTCGGCATAGAGGTTCTGAGACTGAACGGCCCGAGCTACAACACGATCAGCCTCGCCTATCTATTGTCGATCCTCCTCGCCTTCCTCGCCGTCCATGGCTTTGGTCTTTCGGCGATTTTAGCCATGGTTCTGCTACTCTCGACAAGCGCGAAAGGGCCACTCGTTTTTGCTCTGGGCTGCATCGGCTTCGTCGCGCTTGCTAAGCGGATGCGCTCGAACCTGCCAATGAAGGTGCTCGGCGCCTTGCTCGTCATCTATGTCCTGTTCGTGTTTCAATCCGGCTACCGAAACGGGGACTACCACGTGATCGGCTTGCTCGGCGGCTTCAACCGATTCCTCAAACTGCCGATTGGCCACTCGCTCGCAGAGGGAGGGAATCTGTCGATCGAAGACTTTTCCAAGCTCGATTGGGGGTCATTCCAACGCGCGGGCGCCGCCGATGTCGCCGTCGAAAGCGCGTTTGGCGTCTTGCTCTACCAGATGGGCGTATCCGTCATTTTCGTTATGGCGTTCTATCTATGGATCACGCGCTCGGCATGGCTCCTCTTCAGGGCTACGCGCGCCCCGGCGCTCGCCTTCTCGGCCGCCGCTATCGCCATATGCCTGGTCAACGGGCTATTCCAGGAAGAGGCTTATTTCGTTCCTCTTTCACTGCCCGTCGTGATGGGTTTGGTCGCCTTGACGCTCGGCGCCGTCGATCGCGCCGTTTCAGGCAGCAACGCCAGTATCGCCTCCTGGTCGATCTCGCCGGCCTCGTCGAGCAGCCCGAAAGCCGTGTCGTAATCCCAGTGGGCCCAGCCGAAGCCCTGCGCTTCAATCGCGACGCGCACTGCGGCGAGCCAGGCAAGACGGTCGGCGCGCCTCGCCTTCCACTTCAGAACCCCGAACTCGTTGACGACAACCGGCGCGGAGTGTTTGGCGCTCCACCGCCCCAGTTCAGCGAACTGCGCAAAGATCGTCTCGGCGTTCCAGACGCGTGCGGCCATTTTCCGCAGCCCTTCGGCAAGCGCCGCATCGCCCTTAGCGGCCGCGTCGGCAGCAAGCGCCAACATTTTGGAATCGCCGGCGGCGCTGGGGAATGGAACGCCAGCAGCGCGCGCCCAAGCGGAACTCCTGTCCCAGCTTGCGCCTTGATGGGTGAAGATCATCGGGTCGTAGAAATGACAGACATAGACGATCCGGTCGTCGTCGAGCGGGCGCCAGCGCGCGAGCGCCTCGGCCCGATGAAAGGGCGCAGGGCCCACGAGGATGAATGTCTTCGGTAGAATTGCGCGAACCGCCTTGGCGAGCGTCTCCACGAATGGCCGCCAAACTTCATCCGTCTGCGCGGGCTCGTTGAGCAATTCGGCGAACACGCTCTCCTGAGGCCATTTTCGGATACGATTGGCCAGGTTCGTCCATCCGTCGAGCAAGGCGCGATGGGCGCTTTCAGGATCACGCCGCTGCAAAGCGATAAACTCGTCCCCCGGATGCAGATCGACGCTCACCGAATAGCCGATCTCCAGCAGGCGCTCCACCGCTCCATCCAGATCATCCATCGAACTCGAAATGGTGGCGGGCCCGGAATAGCGAGCCAACACATTCTCGGCGCGCACGGGAATCCGGACGTGGCTCATGCCGAGACTTCGCAAGCGTCGCAAAGTCTCGTCCTTGGCGCGACGATCCGAGCGAAAGGGAACCTGATCAGGCAGATTGAACCCTTTGGCGATACGCTGCGGAAGCAAGCCTGCCAGCCGGTCCTTCCCAACCACCGACGCGCCGCTGAAGCAGCTCGTCACAAGTGAAAGGAGGATTGTCTCTCGCCGCGAGAAAGAGGAGGCGTTCGACGATCGTAACTCATGGTTAATGAGTTCCATATTTTATTGGCCCGCGTCTCGGCGTGAACCCCGTTTGGGCTGATTGGTGTATCAAATGAAAAACAGCCTTTCCAGGAGTCGCTCGGCAGCCGGGGGCGACGAGGACGTCCTGGATCTTTGGCGCGAACCGTCGCGGCGCGCTTTTTCGATTATCGATCCGGGCGCAGTATGGCTGTTCTTGCGCCGCAACGCCCCTCGCATCTCCGCGACAGCCGCGGTCGCCTCGATGCTGATGTTCGGCGCCTCGCTTTTTATCTTCAACAAATATACGGCGACTGCCGTCGTCATGGTCGATCCGCGCAGCGCCCGCGTGACGAAATCCGGCGGCGTGATCTCCAATATCGGCGGCGACGCCATCGCGATTGAGAGCATTGTGCAGGTGGCGAAGGGGCAAGGCTTTCTCGCCGAACTCGTCGACGAGATGAACCTCGCGAAAGACCCCTATTTCGGCGCCGCTGGAGCGACCGACGAAGCCCGGCGCCTCGCAACCGCCGAAAAACTCGCCTCGAAGCTCGGCATAACGCGTCGCGGGACCACCTACGTTATCGACATCACGACCACGACGAATTCTGCAGAACAGAGCGCCCGTTTGGCCAACGCCGCCGCAAGGAAGCTCATCGAGGATCAAAACGAGCTGCGCTCGGGGACGAGCTTTAAGACCGCGCAGGAGATAGAGGCGCGTCTCGCCGAGCTTAGAGGCCGCGTGAGCCGCGCTGAAGAGGCGGCCGCCCAGCTCAAAGCGCGCCTGAAGGTCACGGACGCCGGCCAGGGAAATACGCTTCTTGAACGGCGCATCTTCGAGCTGAACCAGCAGCTCGTCCTCGCGGGCGCCAGGACCGCCGAAGAACGCGCGCGCTACGAACAGCTCAAAAAGGCCGGCGCGTCCGCCGGCGAGAACCTGCCTCTGACTATGCAATCTTCCGTGCTCGCGGCTTTGCGCAACGATTATGCCCGGCTTACCCGTCAATCAGCGGATCAAGCCACGGTGCTGGGGCCGCGCCACCCCGCGGTTGCGAGCCTCAATGCCCAGATCGCCGACGTCCGGCGCCAAATCAACGCCGAGCTCGCGCGCATGGTATCGTCGGCCCGAACCGAATTTCTCGAAGCCGAACAGAGAGAGGCCGATCTCTCACGCCAGTTGAAGGCGGCGCAAACCGAAAGCGGCGAGCTTGGGCCGCAGATGGTGAAGCTTGGCGAGCTGGAAAGAGAAGCGAAAGCCGAGCGCGCGGTTTATGAAGAGCTGCTGGGCCGTCAGCGGGAGCTCGCGCAGGTGAAAGGGCTCGAGCCCAGCGACATCCGCATTGTCTCGCCCGCGACTCCGCCGACCAAGCCGACCCCGAGTCGCCTCCTGCTCGCCATCGGCAGCGGCGTCCTCGGGCTCATCGCAGGGCTCGCGTATGCGATCCTGCGCGAATTTCGCCAAACCACGCTCCGCACCGCCTCGCAGGCTGAGCGTCTCGGCGGCGTCGAAGTCCTGGGCTTTTTGCCGATGCTCGATCCGCCCGCAGCGGAAGACGATAAAGAAGTCCTTTTCCCCGATCTCTCCCCTTGGCTGGTCGAACTCTGCGCCGACATTCCGCCAGACGCCACGGACGAAGAAGGGGTTGTCCTGCTAATCTCCTCCGCACGTCGCGGCGAAGGGCGCTCCACGATCGCCGCCAATATCGCGGCGTATCTCGCGCAGGGCGGCGACCGCGTTCTCCTCATCGAAGGCGACAAGTCCGACCTCGGCAACCGGCCGCACTTTGGCCTTCTCGACGTCCTGGACTCCGGCGAGGATCTGAAAGGCGCGCTGATCGATAGAGCCTCTGGCGGCTACACGCTCCTTCCCTATGGCGGCCGGACAGTGCGGCGGCGAAGCACGGTCGGTGGGCTCATGAGCGGCCTGACCCTTCGGGCCACGCTGAAGCTCGCTCGGCAATGGTTCGATATTACCGTCATCGATGGCCCGCCGGCGCTGGAGGCGCCGCATGCGCGTTTCCTCGCCGCACAGGCTGACCGCACAATCTTCGTTGCCGAGTGGGACAGGACGAGCGTCAGCGAAGCAGAGTCGGCGCTGCGAGGGCTCGATCTCGACAATGTCGCAATCGTCTACAATAAAGCCGATCCCGAGCGGCTGCGCCTTTACGACCCCGAGCAGTCGCACCAGATGAGCTATCTAGCGGCTGCGGCTTAAGAGGCTGGGCGGGAAACGGGGGCGATAAGGCTGGTCACATCGCCAAAAACCGACATAATTCAGGAAGAATCATGGGCGCGCCCACGTAAGCGCGAGCCCAGCCCCACCGAGGTCGATTTTGGCTGATCTTCCCTTCGCCTATCCGCTGTCGCGGCGTGGCTTCGTTCGCGCTGGGACCTTGGGCGCCGGCGCCCTTCTCGCTCCCGCAGTCTTCGCCAAACAGGCCAAGCAGGCCGCCGCCGCGCCCGCTCTGGCGCCGGGGGAAATCGAGACGCATGGGCTCTCGACCTTTGGCGAGCTCGCCGAGCCCGCCGGATTCAAGCAATTCGGCTATGTGACGGCAAACGCGCCGAAGGGTGGACAGCTCATATTGACCACCCAGGCTTCAACCTACGACTCGCTCAACGGCTATATTCTGCGCGGCACGCCCGCCCAGGGCCTGTCGGTCATTTTCGACAGCCTGCTGACTGCGAGCCTCGACGAACGCGACGCCTATTACGGCCTTGTCGCGCGCGCGGTGCGCGTCTCGCCCGACAAGCTCACCTACCGCTTCCTGCTGCGCAGAGAGGCGCGTTTCCACGACGGCTCGCCGCTCACGGCGGAGGACTGCGCCTTTTCGCTCAACATTCTCAAAAGCAAGGGGCACCCGATCATCGCGCAAATGCTGCGTGACCTGGTATCGGCCGAGCCCGAGGCGGACGATGTGCTGGTCGTGAAGCTCGCGCCAAGCCGCACCCGCGATTTGCCGCTCGTCATCGCCGGCCAGCCGATCTTCTCGAAAGCCTATTACGCGAACCGCGCCTTCGACGAGACGACCTTGGAGCCGCCGCTAGGATCGGGCGCCTATAAGATTGGGGCTTTCGAGCAGGGCCGCTTCAACGCATTCGACCGCGTCGCGGATTATTGGGGCAAGGACTTGCCCGTGAATGTCGGCCAGAACAATTTCGATCACATCAAGTTCGAATATTTCGGCGACAGCAATGTCGCTTTCGAAGCGTTCAAGGCGGGCGCCTACACGCTACGGGTGGAGGACACGGCCCGAATCTGGGCGACGGGTTACGATTTCCCCGCCTTGCGGGAGAAGCGGGTCATCAAGGAGACTTTCCCGAACAATCGCATCCCCGGCATCCAGGGCTGGTGCTTCAACACGCGCCGCCCGATGTTCAAGGACGCGCGCATCCGGGAGGCCATCGGCTACGCCTTCGATTTCCAATGGGCGAGCCACAATCTCATGTACGACGCCTATAAGCGCGTCACCTCCTATTTCGAGAACTCCGATCTCGCCGCCACCGGCGAACCGAGCGTGGACGAGCTTGCGCTGCTCGAGCCTTTCCGGGCCGAGCTCTCCCCAGCCGTTTTCGGACCGGCGCCTTTGCCCCCGGTCTCCGATGGTTCGGGCCAGGATCGCAACCTCTTGCGCAAAGCTAATGATCTGCTGCTCGCGGCGGGCTGCACTCGCAAAGGCGAGACCCTGCTCCTCCCGAACGGCAAGCCGCTCGAATTCGAGTTCCTCGACCGCTATAATCTCTTCGAGCGCATCACCCTGCCCTTCATCAAGAACCTCAGGCTGCTCGGCGTGAAGGCGAGCTTCAGGGTGATTGACAGCGCGCAATATAAGCAGCGGATGGAGACCTTCGACTTCGACGTGACGGTCGATAATCTCCAGATGAGCCAGTCGCCGGGCGAGGAGCTGCGCAATTATTTCGGCTCCGAGGCCGCGACCTTCAACGGTTCGCGCAATCTCGCCGGCGTTTCGGACAAGGTGGTGGACGATCTGATCGACAAGGCGCTCAAGGTCGAATCGCGAAAGGAGCTCATCACCGTCTGCCGCGCGCTCGATCGCGTGCTGCGTGCGGGGCATTACGCGCTCTTCCACTGGTACACGCCGGTGGACCGCATCGCCCACTGGGACGTGTTCGGGCGGCCGGACCGGTCGCCGAAGTTCGAGGTCGGCTATACAACCACCTGGTGGTGGGACGAGGACAGGGCCAAGAACATCAACTTCGCTGCGCGGTGACCGTGACTTGCATGGCTGATGGGAGGGATGCTGGGCGCGAGCCTGCCGGTGAGGCTTAAGTGTTTGACGCAGATGCAGAAGCCCCTCATCCTGAGGAGCATGAGCAGCAGGCTTCTCGAACGACGAGGGGCGTTAACGTCCACTTTGTCGGCGGCCCTGAGGCGTTTTTTAAGAAGCCGGTCTTGCAGACGGAGTCGGGTGGGTCGTCCCCGCCCCTGAGCTGACACGCAAACGGAAAGCAAAATAGATGGGCGCCTATATCGCGCGACGCTTGCTGCTGATGATCCCGACCATTCTCGGGATCATGCTCATTTCCTTTGCCATCGTGCAATTCGCGCCAGGAGGCCCCGTCGAGCGGATCATCGCGCAATTGCAGGGGTTCGATGTCGGAGCGACAGCGCGCTTTTCCGGGGGCGGCGGCGACGTCGCCCGTTCGGGCGGCGCGCAAGCAACCGGCGGCGCGGCCGACACTTCCTCGAAATACCGCGGCGCGCAGGGTCTCGACCCGAAATTCATCGCGGAGCTCGAGAAGCAGTTCGGCTTCGACAAGCCGGCCTGGGAGCGCTTCCTGCTGATGGTGAAAAACTACGCCATGTTCGATTTCGGGCGCAGCTATTTCCGTGACGAGAGCGTCATCAAGCTCATCGGCGAGAAGCTTCCAGTCTCCATGTCGCTCGGCCTATGGATGACGCTTCTCTCTTATTCGATCTCCATTCCGCTCGGCATCGCCAAGGCGGTGCGCGACGGAACGCGGTTCGACATGTGGACCTCGAACATCATCATCGTCGGCTACGCCATCCCGAGCTTCCTCTTCGCCATGCTGCTGATCGTGCTTTTCGCAGGCGGCTCGTTCTGGCAGATCTTTCCGCTGCGCGGTCTCACGTCGGATGATTTCGCTCAGCTTTCTCTCTTGGACAAGGTGAAGGACTATCTCTGGCATATCGTGCTGCCGGTCAGCGCCATGACGCTCGGCGCCTTCGCGACGCAGACCTTCCTGACCAAGAACTCATTCCTCGACGAGATTCGCAAGCAATATGTCCAGACCGCGCGGATGAAGGGCCTGACCGAGAACCGCGTTCTCTACGGCCACGTCTTCCGCAACGCCATGCTCATCGTCATCGCCGGGTTCCCGGGCGCCTTCGTGCACGCCTTTCTGACAGGCTCGGTGCTGATCGAAACGATCTTTTCGCTCGACGGCTTGGGCTATCTCTCTTTCGAAAGCATCGTGAACCGCGATTATCCGGTGGTCTTCGCCAACCTTTATATCTTTGCCCTGCTCGGCCTGGTCGTGAATCTCATTTCCGACCTCACCTACACATGGATCGATCCGCGGATCGATTTCGAGACGCGCGAGGTTTGAGCATGAGCGCTATCGACTCGGATATCCCGCTTGCCCCTGCAATCGCCCGCGAGGGGCTGCTCCGCCTGTCGCCGCTCGACCAGCGCCGGCTTGCAGCCTTCAAGGCCAATAAGCGCGGTTATTGGTCCTTTTGGATCTTCATGACGCTGTTTGTCATGTCGCTCTGTTCGAACATTATCGCGAATGACCGGCCGATCCTCGCCTGGTACAAGGGCGAGCTTCTGTTCCCCGCTTTCGTCGCCTATCCGGAAGAGAAGTTCGGCGGCTTCCTCGCGCGCACCGATTACCGTGATCCTGTCATCGCCAATGAGATCGAGGCGCATGGCTGGATGCTCTGGCCGCCCGTCCACTACTCTTACGACACGCATAATCTGGAGCTGCCCGTGCCGGCGCCCTCGCCGCCGACATGGATGCTGACGCAGAAGCAATGCGAGGCCGCCGTCGCCAAGGGCCTTCGCCCCGGCGAAGCCAACCGTGGCTGCGCGGCGCTGGAATACAATTGGCTCGGCACGGACGATCAGGGGCGCGACGTGGTTGCGCGGCTGCTTTACGGCTTCCGTATTTCCGTGCTGTTTGGGCTTATCCTCGCCACGATCTCGTCGGTCATCGGCGTGGCGGCGGGCGCGATTCAGGGCTATTTCGGCGGGCGCGTCGACCTCATTTTCCAGCGTGTCATCGAGGTCTGGTCCTCGCTGCCGCAGCTCTATCTGCTCATCATCATCTCATCCTTCCTGACGCCCGGCTTCTTCGTGCTGCTCGGCATTCTGCTGCTCTTTTCATGGGTGTCGCTCGTTCACGTCGTGCGCGCCGAGTTCCTGCGCGCGCGCAACTTCGAATATGTGAACGCCGCTCGGGCGCTGGGTCTGTCGAACTTCCGCATCATCGTGAAACATCTCTTGCCCAACGCCACGGTGGCGACGCTGACCTTCCTGCCCTTCATCCTCAATTCGTCGATCACGACGCTGACGGCGCTGGATTTCCTCGGCTTCGGCCTGCCGCCCGGCTCGCCCTCGCTTGGCGAGTTGCTGCTGCAGGGCAAATCCAACCTCCAGGCGCCCTGGCTCGGCCTCACCGGCTTCGCCATCATCGCGCTCATGCTGTCGCTTCTCGTTTTCATCGGCGAGGCCGTGCGCGACGCTTTCGACCCGAGGAAGAATTTCCGCTGATCCGTGGTAGAATGCCTTGAGGAGCCCAAGGCCATGAACAAGATTGTGCTGCAGCACTATCCAACGGCGAAGTTGCCGGAGGACTTGAGGGATGAGGTCGGCGACGGAAAGCACGTCACCATTACAATCGAGATCGAAGAAGAGCTCGGTGGGCGGCAACCCGCCGAAAAGGATTGGTTCTCGAAATACGAGCGGCTTCGCCGCAGCACCTTTCACTCGCTCGACGAGGTGAACGAGCACGTGCGCGCGTTGCGCGGCGAATGGAGCCATCGCGAACGATGACCGTCCGCATTTATCTCGACTCTAAAGTTTTCATCGACGCCTTTGAAAATGATGATGTTCCAGTCACGAGAGGACGGCGCGTGCTGGAGCACGTGAGAAACGGCGGTGCAATCGGGGTGATCAGCGAGCTGGTCGTCGCCGAGTTGTTAACGAAACCGCTCGAAACCGGTGACACCGAGATGTATGAGGCTTATGTGAGCTTGTTCCATTCGTCGCGGACCATCGAGACCTACCCAATCGATCAACGGGTGTTGGTACGCGCCGCACGCCTCAGGGCGGCGACCAAATCTCTCAAAATGCCTGACGCAATCCATGCCGCGACGGCGCAAATTCAAAGTTGCGCCGCCTTTGTAACCGCTGACAGACGGCTCTTGTCTGCCCTCGGCATCAACGCTGTTCCGCTCGACACGTCCACAGTCGAAAACATCCGCACGCTCGCATGACCGCCTCCCCCCTCCTCGACGTCCGCGACCTCTCCATCTCCTTCCTGCAAGGAAACCGCGAGACGATCGCCGTTGATCGCGTCTCCTTCTCGCTCGAGCGCGGCAAGACGCTGGCGCTCGTCGGCGAGTCGGGCTCGGGCAAATCGATCAGCGCGCTCTCCATCGTACGGCTGCTGCCGCCGGGCGCCATTGCGACGGGCGAAGCTTTCTTCGCCGGCAAGGATATGCTGAAAGCGAGCGACGGCGAGCTGCGCGCGATACGCGGCGCGCGCATCACCATGGTCTTTCAAGAGCCCATGACCTCTCTCAATCCGCTGCAAACGATCGAGCAGCAGATCGCCGAGATTCTCGAGCTGCACGGCATGCGCGGGTGCGACGCCCTGCGAAAGCGGGTCGTGGAGCTCCTAACCGAGGTTGGCATTCCCGATCCGGAGGCGCGCGTCGGCGCCTATCCGCACCAGCTTTCCGGCGGCCAGCGCCAGCGCGTCATGATCGCCATGGCGCTCGCCAACAAGCCGGACCTTCTCATCGCCGACGAGCCGACAACGGCGCTCGACGTCTCCGTGCAGGCGCAGATCATCGCCCTGCTCGAGCGCCTGCAGCAGACCTATGGCATGGCGATCCTGTTCATCACGCACGACCTCAACCTCGTGCGGCGCTTCGCCGACAAGGTCTGCGTGATGCAGAAGGGCCGCGTCGTCGAAAGCGGCGACGTGGCGAAAGTCTTCGAGGCGCCGAGCCACCCCTACACGCGCGCGCTGCTCACGGCCGAGCCCAAGGGCGATCCGATCGTTGAAAACGAGAAGGCGCCGGTCGTGGTCTCGGCCGACAATCTGCGCGTCTGGTTCCCGATCAAGCGCGGCTTCATGCGCCGCACCGTCGATTATGTGAAGGCGGTGGACGGCGTAACGGTAAATGTGCGCGAGGGCGGCACGGTCGGCGTCGTGGGGGAATCTGGCTCGGGCAAGACAACGCTGGCGCTCGCCATGTTGCGCCTCATCCGCTCAGAGGGGCCGATCGTCTTTCTCGGTTCGCGGATCGACGGCAAGAGCGTCGCGGAAATGCGCCCGCTGCGCCGCGACATGCAAGTGGTCTTTCAGGATCCTTACGGCTCGCTCTCGCCCCGCATGTCGGTCGCCGACATCGTCGCCGAAGGCCTTACCGTTCAGCGGCCCGAGCTGACGCTCGACAAAAGGCGCGAGATCGTCGCGCGGGCGCTCAAGGAAACGGGCCTCGATCCCGCGACCATGGATCGCTATCCGCACGAATTTTCCGGCGGCCAGCGCCAACGCATCGCCATTGCGCGCGCCATCGTGCTGGAGCCGAAATTTGTCGTGCTCGACGAGCCGACCTCGGCGCTCGACATGACAGTGCAGGCGCAAATCATCGACCTGCTGCGCGATCTCCAGAGGCGCCGGTCGTTGGCCTATCTTTTCATCAGCCACGACCTGCGCGTGGTGAAAGCGCTCGCGGGGCAGCTCATCGTGATGCGGCACGGAAAAGTCGTCGAAGCCGGCTCCGCGGAAAGGCTGTTCACCCAACCCGAAAACGAATACACGCGCGCCCTGTTCGCCGCCGCCTTTCGAGACCAGCCGATCTTTTCGAATGGAAGAAGCTGATCGCCGCCGCCTGCCTCGCGACGGGAAGCCTGCCAGTTCGACTACGGGGCATTGAAAGTCATCGTGGCTTTACTTGATCATGGCTGTCGGCAAGGAATGGTTCCAATTGATTCGAACCTCACGCTACAGAGGCGCAAATGAACACCCACGCTGAGGAAGCCGCAGCGATCATCAAGTCGCGTTGCGCGGTTGGCGCGGTCGAAGGGTCGCTCATTCTCGGGCGCATGTTTTTCGGCTCGGCCGACATCGGCGAGCGAGTCTTGGCCCTTCCCTATGCCGAGCTCCCGGGTTTCCCGGTCGCCCCCGGCCTCGAAGACGGCGAACTTGTCATCTCGCTCGTCGACGGCTGCCCGACAGCGATCCTTAAAGGCTCCACGACCTTCCACGAAACAGGCGACCCGAGCCTGATGGCAGGGCCGATCGAAACGCTGGCGCATCTTGGCGTGCGCAACGTCGTTTGTGCGGGACTCGTCCAGTCTGTTCAAGCTGACCTGGTCCCGAGCAGCATTGTGCTTGTGACCGATCACATAAATTTTACGGGCCTCAATCCGTTGATCGGCGCGCCGGCGGATGGCAAAGCGACGTTCAATATGAACGAAGCCTATGACAAGCGCCTTTTACGACGCATCAAGTCCGCCGCCGCGACCGCAGGCGTCTCGGTGCATGAAGGCGTTTTGATGTGGTTCTCGGGCCCGAGCTTCGAGACGCCGGCGGAAGCGAAGGTCGCGCGCCAGATCGGCGCCGATGTTCTCGGATGGACGATTGCCCCCGAAGCCATCCTGGCGCGTCGGCACGGTCTGCTTTTCGCCGGGGTCGCGGTTGTGACCGACTTCGCCGCCGGCTTCTCGGGCGGCAACCCCTCCCCCGATTTCACACGCGGTTCGGCGGTTGCGGGCGTCGTCGCCGCCAAGCGGCTGCTGCGCGC
>JAMBEQ010000018.1 GCA_024506175.1 Methylocystis sp. | reverse complement strand
TTCGTCGCAATGTGGATGGCGATGACCGTGGCGATGATGTTTCCCACCGCCGCGCCAATGTTGCTCACCTTTCACAGGACGCAGGAGATCAAGCGCCGACACGGCCAGGCCTTTGTGGAGACCTGGGCGTTCCTCGCCGGCTATATGATCGTCTGGCTGCTGTCGGGCGTCGCAGCCTACGTTGGCGCGGTCGCCTTCGAGGCCTTCGCTTCCCGCGTGGCGTTCTCGGCGGAGACGACGAACCGCTTTGGCGGCGCGATCCTTTTTGCGGCGGGACTCTACCAGCTGACCCCGATCAAGGATATGTGCCTGTCCAAGTGCCGGACGCCGCTCAGCTTCATTATGACGTCCTGGCGCGACGGGGTAATGGGCGCCGCGCAGATGGGCGCGATTCATGGCGCCTACTGCCTGGGATGCTGCTGGCTCCTGTGCGCCGTCATGTTCCCGCTCGGCATGATGAACCTCGCCGTGCTGGCCACCGTAACCGTCGTTGTCTTCGCAGAGAAAACACTGCCTCAGGCGAGGCTATTGGCGCAAGCCACAGCCGTGATCTTGACAGTTGGCGGCGCCCTGATGATCGCCGCGCCTGACGCGCTTTCTACCTTCGTCGAAGGTTGAACGCTTAGGCGGGTTGCGGAGGCCGACGGCTGGCCGATTTCCGCGTGAATGGTTGTGGCGCGAGGCTTGTCTGCGTCTGGCGCAATGCCGCCGTGCGCGGAAGGTCGCTCGTGGCACCACCTGAACTCACCGGCTATCCCCAAATTGAGACTTCGCGCCTTTCCGTAGGCGGGAAAATCAGCAGCGGTTTTTCGTCCCGCGCGCCGAAGGCACCGAAATGTCGCGCGCGCGCCGAGATGCAGCTTGCATCCGCGTCGACTTCAATTCGCCAGCCGCCGTGGCCGCCGCTACGGTAGCCCTCACTCTCTCCGTCATCCTCAAAATTCTCTACGGCGAAGGCCCCCGAGCCGTTGGCCGGAAAGATCAGGAAGCCGCGGCGATCGGCGCGCTTGGTAAAGCTTTGCTCGGCGGCGTTAATCGCGATCGCCGAGCCTTCTCGTGCGAACAGGACGGGCCGCGCCCACGGCGCCGGGCGGGTTACGGTCTGCCCGCCGGCAAATATCTCGCCGGTCCAATAATCATACCACTGCGTCCCGGCGGGGAGATAAACTTCCCGCTCGGCGCAGCCGGGCTCGACCACCGGCGCCGCGAGCAGCGCGCGGCCGACCATTATTTCGTCATTCTCCTTCCAGCAGCGCGGATCGTCGGGAAAGTCGAAGAAAACCGGACGAAGCATCGGTTCATAGTCGCAGTGGTAGCGCCATAGCAGATCATAGAGGTAAGGGATCAGTCGATAACGCAGCTTGATGAGGTTACGGACGTCGGGCGTCGCCTCAGGATGCATCCACGGCTCATTGACCGTCCCGTCGTCATTCCAAGAATGGATGGAGAAGCGCGGCAGGAACACTCCAAACTGCACGAAGCGGACAAAAAGTTCGGGGTCGGGAGCGGGGCCTGAAAAGCCGCCGATGTCGTGTCCGCTATTCGAGACGCCTGACAGCGAGAGGCTCAAGCCCATTTTCAAGTTCTATTTCAATGTCTCCCAAGAGGTGGCGTTGTCCCCAGACCATGTCTGAACATAGCGGTGCATGCCGACGCCGCCTGAGCGTGAGACGAGGAACGGCCGCAGATCAGGCGCGTGGCGCTTCAGCGCATCACGCGAGGCGCGCATCATCAAAAGGCCTTGCAGAGGCTTCAATTCGCGCGCCGGACGTGGCTCTCCGAAATTTTGCGCGAATGCGGTGGGGCTCAGAATCTCGAATTCGTTATTGTCGTTCCAAATCGCCTCTACGCCGTAATGGAGCAGCGCTTCCGCTATTTTCACCTGCCACCAGTGGGCGGTGTCCGGATTGGTGAAATCGAGATAGACGCCGAGATCGCCCCAAAATTGCGTGAAGCTTGGGCTTCCCGCAGCGTCTTTTATGAAGAGGTCAAGCGCACGCGCCTCGTCGAA
>JAMBEQ010000017.1 GCA_024506175.1 Methylocystis sp. | reverse complement strand
CCTGTCCCGCTCGCCGCTCCTCACCGAAGCCGAGCTCATAGACTGCGCTGCGATCGGCGACGCCTTCGCCCAGAGCGCCATCGCGTTGCGCGCGCGTGTGCCCGCGAGCGTCTGCGCTGCGCTGGCGGAAGTCGGCGGACGCGAGGCCGCAATATCGCTCGCCGTCAATCCGGGGGCCGATCTGCCGGAATTCTCGATGCGCCGCATGATCGAACGCTTTGGCGACGACAGCGAAATGCGCGAGGCTCTGCTCTCCCGACCCTGGTTGCCCGCGACCGTGAAAAACGATCTCGTCAACGCCGCGGCGGCAGCGCTCTCCGCATTTGTCGTCGAGCGTGGATGGTTGGCCAACGAACGCGCCGAGCGTCTTTGCCGGGAAGAACGCGACAAGGCCAACGTCACCATCGTCGCCGAAATAGCGGAGCAGGACGGCCGTCACGGCGTGCGCGCGCTCGTTTCGCATCTGCGCGCCTCGCAGCAGCTCACCACGGGCCTTGTGCTCAGGGCCCTGCTCTCGGGCGATCGTGACCTTTTCGAAGCGGCGCTCGTCGAGCTCTCCGCCCTGCGCGAGGATAAGGTCGCCGGCCTTGTTCGCGACTTCCGCGGCGCCGGATTCGCGGCGCTCTTCAGCCGCGCCGGACTGCCCGAGAAATTCCTGCCCGCCTTTCGCGCCGCGCTCGAGGCGCAGCGCGAATACGCCGATCTCATCGACGGCGAAGCGCGCCTGTCGCTGGTAATGATCGAACGCGTGCTCACGGCTTGCGAGGAGATCAACGGCGGCGAGCTCGACAGGCTGATGGCGCTGCTGCGGCGCTTCGAGATGGAGGCCGCGCTCGAGGAGGCGCGAATTGAGGCCGCCCGCATCGCCGCTGGGGCGAAAGCCCCAGAGCTTGCCGCGCCCGCCGTTTTCTCTGGCGTCGGCCCCGCCCCGATCATCGACCTCGCCGCCTTCGAAGCCGAGCTGATGCAGGACGCGGCGTAAAGCCAACCTAAGCGCCGGCGCTAGATGGCGCTCTGCGCCTTCGCCGGCCGCTTCTCCATTGTCGGCTCGAAAACCTCGAGCAGCGCCCGCTTGATGACCGCGTGGCGCTGCGGCGCCACTATTTTCGCGCCCGTGAGGTCGGTGACGTAGAAAGTGTCCACCGCCCGCTCGCCGAAGGTGACGATATGGGCCGAGGCGATATTGAGATTGAGCTTGGAGATGGCGTTGGTGAGCTCGAAAAGCAGGCCTTCCCGGTCGAGGCCCGAGACCTCGATCACCGTATAGACATTTGAGAGACTGTTATCCACCACCACTTCCGGCGCGACGTTGAAGGCTGCGAGCGGCTGATTTTGCTTGGCGCGCGCCTTCACTGCGTCGGAGACGATAACCTCGCCCTGCAGCGCCTTGGTGATGAATTCGGCGATGCGGCGCGCGCGACGCAGCTCGTCCTCGTCGAAATCGAAGGCCCGCGAAAAGAAGATCGTGTCGAGGGCGAGTCCGTCCGCGGTGGTGAAAATATGCGCGTCGACGATATTGGCGCCGCTCGCCGCGCATCCGCCGGCGACGATCGACAGAAGCCGGCGATGATCAGGCGCGACGACCGTCAACTCCACGGCGCCGCGCGAATAGTCGAGCTCGACGGCGGTGGCGAGGGGCGTCATCGCGCCGGTGAGCTTCTCCAGCATATGAGCATGCCGGACCTTCCGCGCCACATCGACCTTGAGCCAATAGGCCGGATAGTGCCGCTTTGCGTAAGCGTCGAATTGCTCGTCGCTCCACTCGGGAAGCGCTGCGCGCAGCTCAACGGCGGCGGCGGCGACGCGGCTCTTCCGATCGACGGAGGAATGTCCGCCGCCGAGCACCACTTCCGTCTCCCAATAAAGAACACGTAAAAGCTGCGACTTCCAGGCGTCGAGCACGCCGGGGCCGACCGCATTGATGTCGCAGACCGTCAGCACGAAGAGCATCTTGAGCCGCTCGACCGTCTGCACGATGGCGGCGAAATTCTCGATCGTCACGCGGTCCGATAGGTCGCGGCTTTGCGCATAGCTGGGCATGGTCAGGTGATGCTCGACGAGCCAGGCGACAGTCTCCGTTTCGCCGGGGGTGAATCCGAGACGCGGGCCGAGCGCGCGCGCCACCTCCATTCCGGCGATGGAGTGATCGTCTTTGCGACCTTTGGCGATGTCGTGCAGGAAAAGCCCGAGATAGAGCACCTTGCGATTGACGATCGTGGGCAGAATTTCACACACGAGCTGCTGATGCTCCGGCAGGCGCGCGGCTTCGAGATCGCAGAGCCCGCCGACCGCGCGCAGCAAATGCTCGTCGACCGTATAGTGATGATACATGTTGAACTGCATCATCGCGACGACGCGCCCGAAGTCTGGAATGAAGCGGCCGAGCACGCCCGTCTCGTTCATCCGGCGCAGGATAATCTCGGTCATGTTCCGCGACAGCAGGATTTCGAGGAAAAGCCGGTTCGCCTCCTTGTCGGCCCGCAGATCCGCGTCGATCTCCCGCAGCGATAGGGTGACGGCGCGCAATGCGTCCGGATGCAGCGGCAGGCCATGATGATCGGCCATCCAGAAAAGCCGTAAGATGTTTACCGGGTCGCTGTGGAACACATTCTCGTCTGCGACGCTGATGCGGTCGTGGGCGATAATGAAATCGCCATGCAGCGCCTTGGCGCGCCGGCGCCGGAAAGGCTGCATGAAACGCTCGAAGATCGCGCGCGGTTTCGCCTGTTTTTCTTCCAGCGCCGCGCAGACGATCGCCGTGAGATCGCCCACCTCCTTGGCGACGAGGAAGTAATGCTTCATGAAGCGCTCGACGCGCGAGAGGCCCGCGCGATCGTTGTAGTGCAGGCGCTGAGCCATGACGGGCTGAATATCGAAGGAAAGCCGCTCCTCCGCCCGCCCCGTCGCGAAATGCAGATGACAACGCACGCGCCACAGAAATTCTTCGCAGCGCTCGAAGAGCGTGAGCTCGGCGGAGGTGAAAAGTCCCGCGGCGACGAGCTCCTCCACACTGCGCACGCGGTAAACATATTTCGAAATCCAGAAAAGCGTGTTGAGATCGCGTAAGCCCCCCTTGCCTTCCTTGACATTTGGCTCGACGAGATAGCGCGAGGCGCCGGCGCGACGCACGCGGGCGTCGCGTTCGGCGAGTTTCGCCGCCACGAACTCACGCGCGTCCGAACGCGCCACCTCTCGGTCGAAAGCTTCCTGCAACTCTATGAAGAGCTCGGCGCTGCCGAGTATGAAACGCGCCTCGAGCAGCGTCGTGCGGATTGTCATATCGGCCCGCGCCTGGCGCATGCATTCCGCGACCGAGCGCGTCGCGTGGCCGACCTTCTGACGCAAATCCCACAGCACGTAGAGGATCGCTTCGACGACGCTTTCGCCCCAAGGCGTCTGCTTGTAGGGCAGCAAGAAAAGGAGATCGATGTCCGAGCCGGGCGCCAGCATGCCGCGCCCATAGCCGCCGACGGCGATGATGGTCAGCCTTTCGGCGAAGGTCGGGTTGTCCGCGGGGTAAACGTAGCTCACCACGTAATCGTAGATCGCGCCGATCAGCTCGTCCTGCAGCTCGGAAATCAGCTGCGCGCAAGCGAGGCCAGAGCCTCGCGCTTCCAATCGCGCCCGGGCGCGTTCGCGCCCCTCGGCGAGCGTCGAGCGAAAAAGTTCCACCACCGCAGTGCGCCGCGAATGGCCCTTCTCGGCTTTGCATATTTGTGCAATCGGCGCCGCGAGCGCTGCGCGCAGGCCGCAAAAACCCGCATCCGGGTCGAGTTGGTCAAAGATGCTTTCGGTCAAAATTTGGTCCATTGCGCTCATTTCACGGCGCGCAGTTGCGCGAGCCGCGTCTCGATGGCGTCGAAAAGGGGGATGGCAAGATCGGGGCCGCCGACCCGTTTCAATGCGCGCAGCCCGGTCGGCGAGGTGACGTTTATTTCGGTCAGCCGCCCGTCGATCACGTCTATGCCGACGAAAACGAGCCCGCGCTTCTTCAGCTCCGGCCCCAGCCGCGCGCAAATCTCCTGCTCGCGCGGGGAGAGCTCGGTCGCCCCCGCCGCGCCGCCGCGCACCATATTGGAGCGGATGTCGTCTTGCGCCGGCACACGGTTGATGGCGCCCATGGCTTCGCCGTCGATGAGGATGATGCGCTTATCGCCCTTCGCCACCTCGGGCAGGAACTGCTGCACGACCCACGGCTCACGGAAGGTCACGCTGAACATGTCGAACAGCGACCCGAAGTTGGGGTCGCGCGGCCCGATCTTGAAGACCGCCGCACCGCCGTGCCCATAGAGTGGCTTCATGACGATGTCGCCGTGCCTCGCCCGGAAGCGCTCGATGGCCGCGCGATCGCGAGTGATCAGCGTCGGCGGCATCAGCTCCGCGAACTCCATCACGAAGACTTTCTCGGGCGCATTGCGGACATGGCCGGGGTCGTTGACGACCAGCACGCGCGATTGGATGCGTTCGAGGAAATGGGTCGAGGTGATATAGGCGAGATCGAAGGGCGGGTCCTGCCGCAGCAGCACGACGTCCATCTCGATGAGATCGAGTTCCCTCGCCTCGCCGAGCTCATAATACCGGGATGGGTCGTCGAAAACGTCGATGGGACGGGCAAGCGCGGTCAGCGCGCCGCCTTCCAGCGCCAGCTGGTCAGGGGTGTAGAACCACAGCCGATGCCCTCGCCGCTTGGCCTCCAACATGAGGGCGAAGGTCGAATCCCCGGCGAAATTGATCCGCTCGAGAGGGTCCATCTGCACCGCGATTTCCAGCATTCCTACGCTCCCGCCAGCCTTTTTTGCGCGCTCAACCGCCACCATTAACCAACCATGAAAGACTGTTGATTAGCCTGCCGCTGACCATTAGCAGGACTATCGAGCACATGCGCAATCTTTCCATCGGCGCCGGCCTCGTCTTTCGCCAATTCCTTTTCCTCGCGCTACTGCTCTTTATGGGCGCCGCCGCCTATTTCGGCACAGTCAACTTGCGCGACCTCACCGGCGCCGCCGCCGCTGCTCCCGATTACGCACATATGGCGGTCCTCGCCAAAGCCGCCCACGAAACCGCCGGCGCCCTGTCGATCCAGCTTCTCATCGGGACGACGATCGCCGCCTTGCTGATAATCGGCGTCTCCGTCCCGACCATGCACCGCACCGTTGCCGTCCCGATCAAGACGGTCGCCCTGCAGATGACCGACCTCGCCGCGGGCGACACGAGCATCGAGGTCCGCGACACGGACCGCGTCGACGAGATCGGGGACATTTCCCGCGCCCTGCTGGTTCTGCGAGACGCGGTTAAGGCCAATAACGAGATGGCCACTGAGATAAAGGCGAGGGACGACCGCGAGGAGCGGCTGCGTCGCGAGGCCGCGATCCGCGAAAAGGTCGAGCATTATTCGGCCGAGCTTTCCGCCACCACCGCAAAACTTGGCGACATGACAAGACGCATGGCCGCCTCTTCCGAGGAAATGATCGTGCACGAACGCCGCGCCCGCGCCGACAGTGATTTTGCCCGCACCGCGTCCACCCAGGCCGCCATCGACGTGGCCTCGGTCGCCACCGCCTCAGAGCAGCTTCTCGCGGCCATCGGCGAAATCAGCAAGCAAGCCGTGGAATCGACCGCCGTGGTGCGCCAGGCGGTGGCCGAGACCAACGGCTCCGCCGCCGAAATGTTGCGCCTCACGGCGGCCGCCAGCCGAGTCGGCGACGTGGTCAACCTGATCTCGAAAATCGCTTCGCAGACCAACCTTCTGGCGCTGAACGCCACAATCGAGGCCGCCCGCGCGGGCGAAGCCGGCCGCGGCTTCGCCGTCGTGGCCCAGGAAGTCAAAAGCCTTGCCACCCAGACCGGCAAAGCGACGCAGGACATCGCCGATCAGATCGCCGAGATCCAGGCCGCGACCAATCTGTCGGTGACTTCGATCGACAAGATCAAGGCGAAGATCGAGGAGGTGCAGCACATTTCCGCGATCATCACCGACGCCGTTCACGAACAGGACGCAGCCACCAAGGACATCGCCCGCAGCGTGCGCTCGGCGGCCACGAGCGCGGAGACCATGTCCACCCATGCCGATCACGTGGCGAACGCCATGGCCCAGACCGGCGCAGGCGTCGAGGCCATGGTCGCCATGGTTCGCGAGATCGACCAGATGGCCCGACACATGCACGCCCATACGGATGAGCTCGCCAAGAGCCTGGCGAGCTGAGGCTCTCCCGAAAGCCTGGAGAAAGCGGGCGCCCAGTGAGGCGCCCGTTTCATTTTGGCGGCAATCGTTTTCCGCGTCCGGGCGCCGGACAGGCTCCAACGGGCTTAACCCTCGGCCGAAAAGGCGCCCCCATGATAGGAACACAAAGCAGCTGAAAGGCGTTCGGCTGGCCGAGTGCAATTTTCTCGGGAGAACAGCAATGGAACGCCGTGAGTTCATTGTCGCCATGGGGGGCGTCGCCGCCGCTGCTTCAACCTCTCGCGCCCTCGCCCAGGCCGCCGGCGAAGGCGGAGGGATGGAGGAAATGCATCCCCCTCGCTACAAGGCCCTGGAGAAATCCAGCATCGACTGCGTCGCAACCGGAAACGATTGCTTGAGGCACTGTTTCAGCATGTTCGCCATGAAGGATACGAGCATGGCCGATTGCGCCAATGCAGGGTTCCAGCTCGTCGCGGCCTGCAACGCCCTCGCGGCGCTTGCCGCCGTCAACTCCCCGCATGCGCCTTCGCTTGCAAAGACGGTCGCGAGCGTCTGCGATGATTGCAAGAAGGAGTGTGACAAGTTTCCGAGGATCGCCGCATGCAAAGCCTGTGGCGACGCCTGCCAGAAATGCGCGGACGAGTGCCGCAAGGTTTAAGCCAACCGCAACGGTGGCCTGTCCCGGCCATTACGAGCCGGCAAGAGGCGTCAGCTCTCTGTAATAAAGTCACAGACTCCCCTCTCGATACGTGAGATTCAAGGCGAAACCGACCCGGCCACCGCTGCGCGCAAGCAGCTGGAGACGCTCAAAATCAAGCGGATCGAGAGAGGGCTCAGCCATGAACTACAGAATCGCAATCATCGTCTTGGGAGTCGTGTTTTTCGTCGGCGCAATGATTCCCTATGCCTACAAGCCCCGATGCGAGACGCCCGCCTGCACGCCGACGGCGCCTTATTAGGCTAGAACACTGGCGATCCATAATCAGGGGCGACAATGCGCGTATCATCATCCGCGCTGCGCCCGGCTCCCCTGGAGCGCTTAGTTGAAGAGAATGGTGACGGCCCGAAAATCGAGCGCTTGGCCGACTCTCGGAAGCATGCCTATGGTCCTTACCCGACGCAAAGCCTGGAAAGTCGCGTCGATCCTGGATATTAAGCCGAACGGGCGCTCGGCATTCGCCGGTTCCCCTGCGGAGACCTGCTTGTCCCATTCCATAACAGAGGCCATCGAGGCCATCGGTCGCGGCGAGATCGTAATCGTCACCGACGACGACGACCGCGAGAACGAAGGCGACCTCGTCATGGCGGCGTCGCTCTGCACGCCCGAGAAAATGGCCTTCATCATCCGCAATTGCTGCGGCATCGTCTGCGCGCCCTTGACGCTCGAGGAGGCGAGGCGCCTGCATCTCGCGCCGATGGTGGCGCAGAACGACGCGCCGCTCGGCACGGCCTTCACGGTTTCGGTCGACGCGCGCCATGGCCTCACGACCGGAATTTCCGCCGAGCAGCGCTGCAACACGGTGCGGGCGCTCGCCAACGGCAATATGGGCGCCGGCGATTTCGTGCGGCCGGGCCACGTCTTTCCGCTCGTCGCAAGGGATGGCGGCGTGCTGATGCGCTCCGGCCATACGGAGGCCGCCGTCGACCTGTGCCGCCTGGCCGGCGTGCCGCCGGTCGGCGTCATCTGCGAGCTGGCCAATGACGACGGCACGGTGATGACCGGGCAGCAGATCGTCGAGTTCGCCCGAACGCATGACCTCAAGCTCGTCTCGGTCGCCGATCTCATCGCCTACCGTCAGGCGCGCGAAAAACTCGTTGAGCGCGTCGCCACCTTCCCGGTGCATACCGAACACGGGGATTTTATCGGCCACGCCTATGTGACCCCTTTCGACACCGTGCAGCACTTCGCCTTCGTTCTCGGCTCGATCGGCGACGGGCGCGACGTGCCGGCGCGGCTCCATCGCGCCGATATTCTCTCGGACGTGATGGGCGGGGCGCCGACGATCAAAAAGACGCTCGCCCGCTTCGCCCGCGAGGGGCATGGCGTGCTGGTCTATCTACGCGACGGCGCCGCCGGCGTGCCGGCAAATGTCGTGGGTCGTGGAGAGGAAAACGCCGAAGAGACCCGCAAGCGACAATGGCTCGACGTCGGTCTCGGCGCGCAAATATTGAAGGACCTCGGCGTGTCGTCGATCCGGCTACGCTCGTCTTCGGGGAAGCCGCGGGCCTTTGTCGGGCTTTCGGGCTTCGGGATCGAGATCACGGCGGTGGAGCCGGTGGAGTAGTCACTTCCCTCGGGCGAGGAAGAAAAGCGATCAATCCGCCCGAGGATGCGCCGATTTGTAGGCGTCGAGGAGCCGCGTCTTGTCGACGGCCGTGTAAATCTGCGTCGTCGACAGCGAAGCGTGGCCGAGCAACTCCTGTATGGTGCGCAGATCGCCGCCGCGCCCCAGAAGATGCGTCGCGAAGGAATGGCGCAGCGCATGGGGCGTCGCGCTGTCGGGAAGCCCGAGCGCGCCGCGCAGGCGCTGGACCGCGAGCTGCACGATCCGCGGCGAGAGCGGGCCGCCCTTGGCGCCCACGAAAAGCGGGCCGC
>JAMBEQ010000016.1 GCA_024506175.1 Methylocystis sp. | reverse complement strand
CCGAGCGCGCGCAGCGTCGTCGCCGGGTGAAAGGTGCCCGCGCCCATCTCCATGTCATAGGGCTGCAAAATGACGCAGCCCTGCGCCGCCCAGTAGTTTTGCAGGGTGAGGATGAGGCCCTGGAAGGAGCGCGTGGGGGCAAGATAGTCCGTCGCTCCCCGCTCACGAGGAGACATGCTGGCGGCGGCCGCTTCCTTGCTGTGATCGACGCTCATATAGGAAACCTCTGGCGCTCCCCGCTCTCTCAACGAGCGGGCCCTTCGGCGAAGCAGTTACGGTCGCCGCGCCGCCGGGTCAATGGCGCCGTCGCGCCGGAGATCGTTCCAATTCGAGCCAAACACGTCTTTGCGCGGAAAGCGCTTGGCAACCATTCCTAAAGTCCCCCGCGTTAGCGTCGAGCCATGCGTAACATGGTTCAGTATCCTCGCGTCTTTTCGTCCCGGGAGCTTCGCCGGATCATCCCGGCCCTCGGCGCGCTTAGCCTCTGCCTGTCGGCGGGCATTTTGCTCCTGCCGGAGCGGCCGATCGACTTGACGCTCGGCTTGACCCTCGACTTACCCCTCGACCTGGCGCCGAAGGCTGCGCAAGCCGCCCCCTTGAATGATCTCAAGCTGCGTGGCGCCTTGATCGCCGATATCGGGCCTCACGCGGCGGGCGCCTTCGTTTCGCGCCAGGCGCATGCGGCGGCGCATTATCGCTTCATAGCCGAGGCGTCGGCGGCGACGCCGCCCGCGGCCAAGAAGCCCGAGCTTCCGACGCCGCCCGCGCGCCCGGCCGAGCTGCAGGCCCCCGTCGCCGCAATCGTGGTCGAACCCCGCCACACGTTTGCAAACGTCCCGACGCCGCCGCACCGGCCCGCGGAACTCACTATCGCGCTCAAGCCCGAGCAGCCCAAGGAGCAGCGCCGCGAGGCCGTGGCGACGGCCCCCGTCCCGTCCGAGCCCATCCCCTCGGCCCCTGCCCCCGCGCCGGCCCCGCGCCAGATCGCCCGCACAACCGTCGTGCCGGCGGCGCCCGCCGACAATCGCAGCTTCTTAGAGCGGCTCTTTGGCGGCGCGCCGCAGGCTGCTGCGCCGCAGGCCGCCACTCGCCGCGAGGCCATGGCCTACGCCGCTCCCTCCGATACGGGCGGGCTCTTTGGCGGGCTGCACAGCGCCGTCGCGCCCGCGAACCCCTCCGCGCGCTACGACCGCTATACCGCCGTCTACGACATTTCCGCCCGCATTGTTTATTTGCCGAACGGCCAGCGGCTCGAGGCGCATTCGGGCTTGCGCGAGCATCTCGACGATCCGCGCTACGTGCATCTGCGCATGCGCGGCCCGACGCCGCCGCATCTCTATGATCTCTCTCCGCGTGAAGCGCTGTTCCACGGCGTCGAGGCGTTGCGGCTCAATCCGGTCGGCGGCGGCGGCGCGGCGATCTACCACCGCGCCGGGCTGCTCGCCCATACCTACATGCTCGGCCCCGACGGCGATTCCAACGGTTGCGTCTCCTTCCGCGACTACGAGGCCTTCCTCAGCGCCTACAAGAGAGGCGAAATTCGGCGCCTCGCCGTAGTCTCCCATCTGTAAGTTGTTGACTAGATAGGATTTTTTCGGGTATCCGGCGCCGTTCGCCGTAGCGCCAGTTTACAGCCAAGAATTCGCCCGAATTGAGCCCAAGCAACGCCGCGATGCTTTTTCAAATTGTTGCTGCGGCGCTATAGCGCGCGCCAGCTGCCGCTGATGGGAGCCTGATTCGCTCGAATCGGGTCCTTTCGCGAAACGAATGGCGCGCTCCAGGGGTCATTCGGACGAATGGTGAAGAACACCCACACGCTACATGGCTTCTTGTCTCGCGATCGCGGCAGGCCGTTCGCCTATATGGTGCTCGGCGCAGGCGCGTTGTCCTTTGGCATGCTCGCCGCATGGCACGGTCTTCATCCACGAACGCCTCCCGCGCCTGTGCTTGCCGAGGCCCCGCAGCCCGCGGCCGCCACTCATCCTTATGGCCCAATGGTCGTGGGACTAGGCCCCTGGGCGCGCACCGCAGCCGCCACGGGCGCCGCGCCGGCGCCCCAGCAGACCGCCGCCCTCGAAGCCCGCGTCGAGACCGCGACGCCGCCCAGCGCCGAGCAAAAGCCGGCGGACGCCACAGCCGAGGAGCCGGCCGATCCGACGGCGGGGGTTCCGCTGCCGCCGCGTAGGCCGGCGGAGCTGAAAAATTCCCTGAGCCGCGCGGCGCAGCCCGAGCCCATGCGGCAGGCGGCGCTGCCGTCCGAGCCGGCGCCCGCGCCGGCGGACAACCGCAGCTTCTTCGAGAAGGTTTTCAGCGGCGCCGACGCCGAGCAACAGCAGAAGGCCGCGCAGCCTCAGGGCGCCCCCGCGGAACGCAACGGGCGCCGTCAGCAACCGGCGCCCGCGCAACAAGCTTTGGCCTACGCCCCCCAAGAGACGACCGGGGGCCTCTTTGGCGGCCTGACAAATCCGCTTGCGGCCGCCGCGCCCGCGCAATCGACCGCGACAGGGCCCGCCGCGCGGCCTGGCCCCGGCACGGCGGTCTACGACATCTCCGCCCATACGGTTTACATGCCGGATGGGACCCGGCTCGAGGCGCACTCCGGCCTCGGCCCGCATCTCGACGATCCCCGCTTCGTGCATGTCCGCATGAAAGGCCCGACGCCGCCGAGCGTCTACGCCCTCTCGCCGCGCGAAGCGCTGTTCCATGGAGTTGAGGCGCTACGGCTGACGCCCATCGGCGGGAATGGTATTTTCGGCCGCGCGGGGTTGCTCGCGCATACCTATATGCTGGGCCCCAACGGGGACTCGAACGGCTGCGTCTCTTTCCGAGACTACAACGCCTTCCTCAAGGCCTATAAGCGCGGCGAAGTGCGCCAGCTGGTCGTCGTCGCGCGAATGTGAGCCCCCGCCCCCCGGCGAGAGCGCGTTGGAGCGCCCTCGGCGGCGATTACTCTTTATTATCAAGAAGCGTGAGCGTGCCCTTTCGGCGCCTCGACGCGGCGTGACTCGCTTTGCAGCTCGGCGCGCGCCTCAGCGACGAGATCTCCGGTGGCTTCCGTCACCGTCGTAACAGTCCAATCGTAGACCGAGACGCCGGCCTTGATCGCCTGCTTTGCGACCGGTCTAAGTGCGCGGCCGACCGAGGGGAACAGGGCCGGAACCACGAGCAGCGCTCCGACGCCGATCGCTACAGGTCCCAATGCTTCTTCCAAGAGATCTTCGAACAGCGCCATGCTGTCCTCCTTTTGTTGTCATCGACGGGTCATGTGCGCATGGGCCGGCGCGCGTTCAAGGCGCGCCGGCGCCCAAACTATAATCACGACCAGGCCCCTGGGATGGCTCGGCGAGCTTCGGGTCTGGCGATGGGAAAACCGGCGGCCCGCGCCTACTGTCCCAGACCGCTCCCCAAATGATTGCGACGATTTAGCTCCGGCTCGGCAAGCTCGTATCTGATCAGAAATTTCAGGGCTCGGCTCCAAGACTCGTCCGTCTCGCCGCGCAAATCGGTCTGCGAGACGTGGACGAGCTGACCGGTTCGCGCGTCGCGGATTCGGAGCTCCAAACATTGTTCCATGACGCTTATCTTTCGGAAAAAGCCGACGAAGGACATTTCGGCGCGAGGTCTCGGGCCGCGTCTGCATCACAGCCGTTGCATTTGCGAAGCCAATGTTCGGCGACCATGGGGTTTGCGGACGCCTTCACGTCGACAATCTCGAATAAGCCCGATCGCGAAAGCAATTCGCGGGCGAGCTTGGTCATACGCTGAAGGCGCGCTGTCTCGACGGCGCTTTCTCCCGCGAGAGGGCCTCCGGCGCTAAAATCGTCAAGTTCGAGATCGAAAACGGCAAGCTTGATCTTTCGCGTCGCCTCGCTCGCCGTCGCCGGCGCTGGAAACGACATCAGCGCGAGCAGGGCGCAGGCCGCGAGCGCCCCAAAAAGTCTTCTAAGCGAGGAAAGGAAGTCCATCTCGTGTCTCTCGTTTCGTCCATGGGACAGGCGACAGCAATATGAGATGGATCGGCTCCAGTCGGCTTGGGCGCAGCTCCCGATAAGGCCTGGGCAGATCGCCCGGCGAATTGCGAACTTGTCAGCTTTCAGTTTCCATTGCGACCAGTCCCGCGCCGATAGCCAGCCAGACAAGATGGGCGTCTGTCCGCGCGCCGATCTTGGTCTTGATCTGGTAGTGGTAGTTCTGGATGGTCTTGGTGCTGAGATTGAGGAAGGCTGCGATTTCCTCCGTCGTTTTGCCCGATGCGATCAATCGCAGAATTTCGGCCTCGCGCGGTCCGATGCTCTCGATGATCGACTGCCCGTCTCCAAGACGCTCGGCCGCAATCTCGCGCGCGATGTCGTCACTGAGCGCGCGGCCGCCGCGATCGACGGTCGCGACGGCCTTGACCAGGTCGCCCGCGTCGCTGCTTTTGGTGACATAGCCCGCGGCGCCCGCCTCAAACGCCTTCAGCGCAAAGGCCGATCCGCTATGCATGGTGAAAACGAGAATTCGGGCGTTCTTGTCCCATTGCCGGATATGGCGGATCGCCTCCAGCCCGCCGGCGCCGGGTAGGGAAAGATCCATGATCACGACGTCGGGCGACGCGTCACGATAGGCTTGGTAGGCTGCCGCCGCATTGTCCGCTTCGCCGACGATTCGAAAACCCGCCTGCCGCTCCAACAGCCGGCGGTAACCTTCGCGCACGATCGGGTGGTCGTCGACAAGAAGGATGGCGACAGCGGTCATGACGTTGCAAGTATTGTTGGCCCCAATCCGCTCGGCTCAGCGAGCGGAATCCTGGCGGCGACGCGAAGACCATCGGCCGCGCGGCCGATGAAGAGGCTACCCCCCAAGGCGGCGATGCGCTCGCGCATCCCCAATATGCCGTGACCGGCGGACGCGCTCACACTCTCTGGATCGCCGCCGCCATTGTCCTCGATCGTCACCGCGATGTCGCTGTCGCTTAGAAGCCCGCGTTCGATGCGTAGGCGAACTTCGCTCGGGCGGCCATGGCGCATAGCGTTGGTGAGACATTCCTGCGCGACGCGGTAGACGGCGGTCGAGACCGCGCGGGGCAGAGGCGCGAGGTTCCCCGTGAGATCGAGATGCACAATTGCGCTGGAGCCCAGCCGCGCGTTCCATCCGGCGACAAGTTGGGCGAGGCACGCCTCGAGCCCCAATTCTTCCAGATCCTGTGAGCGCAGGCGCGCGAGCGCTTCCCGAAGCGTCGTCATCATTCTTCTGGCCGTATTGGATATCGAACGCGCGTCCTCGGCAAGATCCGGCCGGTCCTGGGCGCCCGACTCTATGGACGCAGCGAAAGCCAGCGTAGCCGTCAGGCATTGACCGAATTCATCGTGAAGGTCCCGGGCCAGAGCGCGCCGCTCCTCCTCCTGAACCTCGAACAAGCGCTTCGTCAGCGCCATGCGCTCGGCGGCCGTATGCGCGAGGCGTTCCGCGAGATCGTTGACCGCCCGGGCAATGAGCCCGAACTCGGCTGCCTGGCAGGCCGCGATTGGGCGGCGGTAACTCCCGCCCTCAAGACGCCTTAGCCCATCGATGATGGCCTGG
>JAMBEQ010000015.1 GCA_024506175.1 Methylocystis sp. | reverse complement strand
GAAGAGCGCAAACGACTCGAACGCGAACTCGCCGACGCCAAGCGCAAGCTCGCCATGGGCGGGGGCGCCGGCAATGGCGCCGGCCCGGAAGCTCGGGAGATCGGCGGCGTCAAACTCATTACGCGCGCCGTCGAGGGCATAGACCCCAAAGATCTCAAATCCCTCGTGGACGAGGCCAAGAAGAGCATCGGCTCCGGCGTGGTCGCCATAGCGAGCGCGTCGGCCGACGGCAAAGCTGGCATCGTCGTCGGCGTCACGGACGACCTCACGCAGAAATACAATGCGGTGGAATTCGTCCGCGCCGCCAGCGCCGCGCTCGGCGGCAAGGGAGGCGGCGGGCGTCCCGACCTCGCCCAGGCCGGCGGCCCCAACCCCGGCGCCATCGAAAATGCGCTCGCTTGCGTCGAAGAGGCGCTCCGCAGCAAGGCGGCGCAATGATCGCAGGCGCGGGGCTCGATCGATACCACCGGCTCAGACGGCGCGTTCACATTATTCTCGATGGGGGCGCCCAGGACCGAATGACGCGCATCGTGCATCGCGTGCTGATCGGTCTCGTCGCATTGTCGGTTCTCTCGGTCGTTCTGGAGTCAGTGCCCGAATATGATCGGCGTTTCAGCGGGCTGTTCCTTTCGATCGAGTCGCTCGCCGTCGCGGTTTTCACTCTAGAATATGCTTTACGGCTCTGGTCGGCCCCGGACCACACGCCCTATTCGGACCGCAGCCCACTGGGCGCGAGGCTCGCCTTCATCGCATCGGGCTCCGCCTTGATCGATCTGGCGACGGTGCTGCCCTTCTACCTCTTTTACTTCTTCGCCGCCGACCTCCGAGTCCTGCTGTTGCTGCGCCTGCTACGTTTCTTCAAGCTTGCGCGCTATTCCGCCGGCATTCGCACCCTCGTCGCGGTGATGGAAGCCGAGCGCAAGGCGCTTCTCGCGACGGGCATCCTGCTTTTCGGCGCGGTCTTATTCTCCGCCTCGGCGATACATCTCGCCGAGCACGACGCCCAACCAGAGCAATTCGGGTCTATTCCCGCCGCTATGTGGTGGGCGGTCGTCACGATAACGACCGTCGGCTATGGGGATGTGACGCCCGTCACTCTCGCCGGGCGCGTCATCGCCTCGATCACGATGATTACCGGCTATGTCATGCTCGGCCTTCCCGTCGGCATTGTCGCCACGGCCTTTGCCGAGGAAATTCACCGGCGTGAATTTGTCGTAACGTGGGGCATGGTGGCGAGCGTTCCACTCTTTCGCACGCTCGACGCGCCGGCGATCGCCGAGATCATGCGCTACCTCAGCGCCCAGTCCCTGCCGGCCGGCGCCCTGATCGTCCGCCGCGGCGATATCGCCCAATCGATGTATTTCATTGCCGAGGGGGAAGTGGAAATCGAGCTGCCAGCCGGGTCGGTGCGGCTCGGAGTAGGTCAGTTCTTCGGCGAGATGGCGATTCTGCATCAGACGCCGCGCACGGCCAATGTGCGAGCGGCGCAGCCGACAAAGCTCCTGATACTGGACGCCTACGATCTGCAAATGCTGATCGTCAGAAACCCTCGAATGGGCGAAGCCATACGAGAAGTCGCCGCGAGTCGTTCAGACCTGGCGCCTGAAAAGCAGCACGGCGACATGATCGAAGCGGAGTTGCAAGAGCCGGAGCCGCCGCAGGAGCCCGTGGCCTAAAAATCTCGCGCCTTAGGGGCGCGCATTCTTATCGCAAAAGTCTGTCGACGTTTGCGGATTGACTTTTACGCTCCGACGGCGGCCCGCATCTCCTCGAGCTGAGCGAGCTTCTCGCTCGCCGCCCGACGCGCTTCGTCGCTCTTGGCGTCCCCCAAATCTTCCTTAGCGTTCTTGATGTCGCTGTCGAGCTTGGCGATGTCGATCTCGCCAAGCGGCGCCGCAACTTCGGCGAGAATGGTGAAGCCGCCAGCGTTCACGTCGGCGAACCCCCCGCGCACGAAAAGCTTCTCGACCTTGCCGTCGCCGGTCGCAACCGCCACGACGCCGGGTTTAAGCGTCGTCATCACCGGCGCGTGATCCTTGAGGACCGTGAACTGACCCTCTGAGCCCGGCGCAACCACGCTTTCGACGTCGCCCGAAAACAGGAGCTTCTCGGGAGAAACGAGTTCGAAGTGGAAAGCGGCCATTCATGTCCCCGATGTTTGGACCGCGAGCCCTCAGGCTCGCTTGTCTGCAATTCGAGTCTGCCGACTCGCCTCATGACTGCGGGCCCGAAGGCCCGCGGTCCAACATGATCAGGCCGCTTCCTTGGCGAGCCTGGCGGCCTTTTCGATGGCTTCCTCGATGGAGCCGACCATATAGAAGGCGGCCTCCGGGAGGTGGTCGTATTCGCCTTCGACGAGCCCCTTGAAGCCCTTGATCGTGTCCGCGAGAGCGACGAGCTTTCCGGGCGAGCCCGTGAAGACTTCGGCGACATGGAAGGGCTGAGACAGGAAGCGCTCGATCTTGCGGGCGCGGGCGACGACGAGCTTGTCCTCTTCCGAGAGCTCGTCCATGCCCAGGATCGCGATGATGTCCTGCAGCGACTTGTAGCGCTGCAGCGTCGACTGAACCTTACGGGCGACGTCGTAATGCTCCTCGCCGACGATCGCCGGGGAGAGCATGCGCGAGGTCGAATCGAGCGGGTCGACGGCCGGATAGATGCCCTTCTCCGCGATCGAGCGCGACAGAACGGTCGTCGCGTCCAAGTGGGCGAAGGAGGTGGCCGGAGCCGGATCGGTCAAGTCGTCGGCCGGCACGTAAATGGCCTGCACCGAGGTAATCGAGCCCTTGGTGGTGGTGGTGATGCGCTCCTGCAGCGCGCCCATGTCGGTCGCGAGGGTCGGCTGATAGCCCACCGCGGACGGGATGCGGCCGAGAAGCGCGGACACTTCCGAGCCCGCCTGGGTGAAGCGGAAGATGTTGTCGACGAAGAACAGCACATCCTGGCCCTTGTCGCGGAAATCTTCGGCGACGGTGAGGCCGGTCAGAGCGACGCGGGCGCGGGCACCCGGCGGCTCATTCATCTGGCCGTAGACCAGCGCGCATTTGGAGCCGGCAGTGGAGCCGTTGACAGGCTTCTTGTTGACGTTGCCCTCGATCATTTCGTGATAGAGGTCGTTGCCTTCGCGGGTGCGCTCGCCAACGCCGGCGAACACCGAATAACCGCCGTGGGCCTTGGCGACGTTGTTGATGAGTTCCATGATGAGCACGGTCTTGCCGACGCCCGCGCCGCCGAACAGGCCGATCTTGCCGCCCTTGGCGTAAGGAGCAAGAAGGTCGACGACTTTGATGCCCGTCTCGAGGATCTGCGCCTCGGTCGCCTGCTCCGAGTAGGACGGGGCGGGCTGATGAATGGCGCGCATTCCGCTGGATTTCACCGGGCCAGCCTCATCGACCGGCTCGCCGATGACGTTGATGATGCGGCCGAGCAGCTCTTCGCCGACAGGCACCGTGATGGGCGCGCCGGTGTCGGTGACTTCCTGACCGCGGGTCAGGCCCTCGGAGGTGTCCATGGCGATGGTGCGCACGGAATTCTCGCCGAGGTGCTGCGCGACTTCGAGAACGAGGCGCTGGCCCTGGTTGGAGGTCTCGAGCGCGTTGAGAATCTCGGGCAGGTGGCCGTCGAACTTCACGTCGACGACGGCGCCGATGACTTGGGTGATGCGGCCCGTGGGCTTGTTGGCGGCCATTTTACGTCCTCGTCTATTTTAGCGATCAGAGCGCTTCGGCGCCCGAGATGATTTCGATGAGTTCCTTGGTGATCATCGCCTGGCGCGACCGGTTGTAGAGGGTCGTCTGCTTTTTGATCATGTCGCCGGCGTTGCGCGTGGCGTTGTCCATCGCGCTCATGCGCGCGCCCTGTTCGGACGCGGCGTTTTCGAGCAGCGCGCGGAACACCTGGACCGAGATGTTGCGCGGCAGGAGTTCGGAGAGGATCTCGTCCTGGCCGGGCTCATATTCGTAGGAGGGCTGCGGACCCTCGACGGCGGGGGCGTTTTCGTTCGCGGCGATCTGCGCCGGAATGAGCTGCTGGGCCGTCGGAATCTGCGCGATCACCGACTTGAACTTCGAGAAGAACAGGGTGGCGACGTCGAATTCGCCCGCCTCGAACATGGCGATGATCTTCTTGCCGATCTCGTCCGCGTTTTCGAAGCCGATCTGCTTCAGGCCACGCAGCTCGATGAGCTCGACGATGTCCTTCTCGAACTGACGGCGAAGCTGGTCGTAGCCCTTCTTGCCGACGCAGAGAATCTTGACCGTCTTGCCCTGTCCCTGCAGGCGCAGAATATGCTCGCGCGCCAGTCGCACGATCGAGGAGTTGAACGCGCCGCAAAGGCCGCGCTCGGCGGTCGCGACGACGAGGAGGTGCACGCCGTCCTTGCCATTGCCGGCGAGAAGTTGCGGGCCGCCGGTCGTCACGCCCGCGGCGAGATTGGCGAGCACGGATTCCATGCGCTCGGCGTAGGGACGCGCGGCCTCAGCCGCCGTCTGCGCGCGGCGCAGCTTGGCCGCCGCGACCATCTGCATGGCCTTGGTGATCTTCTGCGTCGCCTTGACGGAAGAAATCCGGTTTCGAAGATCCTTCAACGAGGGCATGAGCGTGCTTCTTGTCTCGAGGTCGCCGCGCGCCCGCTACAGGGCGCGCGATCCGTCATTGTCGACTCAGGCGAAGGACTTCGCGAAAGTCTCGACGACGCTCTTGAGCTTCGCCGCGGAGTCGTCCGAGAGGTCCTTCGACGACCGGATGGCGTCGAGAAGGTCGGCGTGCTGCGAGCGGAGCACGGCGAGCAGGCCGTCTTCGAAGGCGCGCACGCGGTTGACCGGCAGCGGATCGAGATAGCCGTTGACGCCGGCGTAGATCACGCAGGTCTGCTCTTCCATCTTCAGCGGCGAGAACTGCGGCTGTTTCAGGAGCTCGGTGAGGCGGGCGCCGCGGTTCAGCAGGCGCTGCGTCACCGCGTCGAGGTCGGAGCCGAACTGCGCGAAGGCGGCCATTTCGCGATATTGGGCGAGCTCGCCCTTGATCTTGCCGGCCACCTTCTTGGTCGCCTTGGTCTGCGCCGAGGAGCCGACGCGCGACACGGAGAGGCCGACGTTCACCGCCGGGCGGATGCCCTGGTAGAAGAGGTCAGTCTCGAGGAAGATCTGACCGTCGGTGATCGAGATCACGTTGGTCGGAATATAGGCCGACACGTCGTTGGCCTGCGTCTCGATGACCGGCAGAGCCGTCAGCGAACCAGCGCCGCGATCGTCGTTGAGCTTGGCGGCGCGCTCGAGGAGGCGCGAGTGCAGATAGAACACGTCGCCCGGATAGGCTTCGCGGCCCGGCGGGCGGCGGAGCAGCAGCGACATCTGACGATAGGCGACCGCCTGCTTGGACAAGTCGTCGTAGATAATGACGGCGTGCATGCCATTGTCGCGGAAATACTCGCCCATGGCGCAGCCGGCGAAGGGCGCCAGGAACTGCATCGGGGCCGGGTCCGAAGCGGTGGCCGCGACAACGATCGAATATTCCAGCGCGCCACGCTCTTCAAGCACCTTCACGAATTGCGCGACGGTCGAGCGCTTCTGGCCGATGGCGACGTAGACGCAATAGAGCTTCGCCTTCTCGTCGTCGCCGTCGTTGAGCGGCTTCTGATTGAGAATGGTGTCGAGCGCGATGGCGGTCTTGCCGGTCTGACGGTCGCCGATGATCAGCTCGCGCTGACCGCGGCCGATCGGGATGAGGGCGTCGATGGCCTTGAGGCCGGTCGCCATGGGCTCATGCACCGACTTGCGCGGAATGATGCCGGGCGCCTTCACGTCGACGCGCGCGCGCGTCTCGTAGGAGATCGGCCCCTTGCCGTCGATCGGATTGCCGAGCGCGTCAACGACGCGGCCGAGCAGCCCCTTGCCCACCGGAACGTCGACGATGGCGCCCGTGCGCTTGACCGTCTGGCCTTCCTTGATGTCGCGGTCCGAGCCGAAGATGACGATGCCGACGTTGTCGCTTTCGAGGTTGAGGGCCATGCCGCGCACGCCGTTCTCGAACTCGACCATCTCGCCGGCCTGGACATTGTCGAGGCCATAGACGCGGGCGATGCCGTCGCCGACCGACAGAACCTGGCCGACCTCGGTGACTTCAGCCTCGGTGCCGAAGTTGGCGATCTCGTTCTTCAGGATCGCGGAAATTTCTGCGGCGCGGATATCCATCAGCCGACCTCTTTCATGCGTGTGCGGATTGAGTTGAGCTTGGTGCGAACGGAAGCGTCGACCATGCGCGAACCGAGTTTGACGACGAGGCCGCCGATAATCGACGGATCGATCCTGACGTCGAGGCTAACCGACTTGCCGCCGCTGACCGTGCCGAGCGCCTGCCGTAGCGCCGACTCATGATCGGGCTTCAGCGGAGTGGCGACGGTCACATTGGCGCGCACCAGACCTTTAGCCTTGTCATGAAGGCTCTGATAGGCGGCGATCATGTCGGGAAGCACGAAAAGGCGCCGCTTCGCGGCAACGAGGCGGATGAAGTTCGCCGCGATGCCGGAAACGCCAGCTTTCTCAAGAACGGCGTTGAGCGCCTTGATCTGTTCCTGCGCGGTGAAGACCGGGCTTCTCACCAGGCGCTTCAGATCGGAACTTTCATCGAGGAGGCGCTGAAAAGCGGCGAGCGCCGCTGCGACCTCGTCCGTGGCGCTCTTTTCTGACGCCAGTTCGTAAAGGGCGGAGGCGTAACGTCCTGCGACGCCGGAAAGCGAAACTCCGTCTTGAGCCACTTGGATCGCTCGTCAAATTCGCATCGTTCGGAGGCCGGCCCAGACGCAAAATACGTTGCGCCATCGGCGGTCAGCTTCGAAGCGACGGATGCTGCAGGGGCAAGGAACTAGGAGCGGCAACGCCCCAGTCCCGAGGCGATGGGTCCCTAACACAGTGAATATTGCGGCGCAACCCTGTCGGGCGCCGAGATTTCGTGCGCCTGGATCAAGAACAGCGAACACAGGCGTTCAATCGCGCAAAATCCCGGCCTTGCGGCATTTTGGCCGAGCGCCAAGCAGAGGCGACAGTCCCCCCATAAAATGGCGGGCGGGGCTTTGCGTTCCAGCCCCGGCAAAGATAGGTTGCAGAGCCGCTGGCCAAGCGGTTTTCGAAGGCGGAGGGGGCATGACCCGGGCAATCGTCGGCATCATTGGCGGATCGGGCGTTTATGAATTGCCGGGAGCCGAGAATGTTCGGCGCGAACGCGTCGCAACGCCCTGGGGCGAGCCCTCGGACGAGCTCGTCTTCGGCGAAATTGGCGGCACGCAAGCTGTCTTCCTTCCCCGCCATGGGCGCGGGCACAGGCTTTCGCCTTCGACGATCAACTATCGCGCCAATATCGACGCGATGAAGCGCGTCGGCGTAACCGACATTATTTCGGTGTCGGCCTGCGGCTCGTTCAAATCGCAGTTTTTTCCGGGACTGTTCGTGTTGGTCGATCAATTTGTCGACCGCACATTCTCGCGGCAGTCCTCCTTCTTTGGCGACGGCTGCGTGGCGCATGTCTCCATGGCGCATCCCATTGCGCCGAGGCTTTCCGCGCGCATCGCCAAGGCGGCGCGCGACGAAGGCATAGAGATCGCCGTCGGCGGGACTTACGTCTGCATGGAAGGGCCGCAGTTTTCGACCTATGCGGAGTCGCTCTCTTACAAGGCCGCCGGCTTTGATCTCATCGGCATGACGGCCATGCCGGAAGCCAAGCTCGCGCGCGAGGCTGAGATATCCTACGCCACCATCGCGATGGTGACGGACTTCGACTGCTGGCATCCCGAGCACGACCATGTTGACGTCGCCTCGGTGATCGAGATCGTGCGCAACAATTCCGCCGCCGCCGCGCGGCTCGTCGCGCGTGTCCTGCGCGATTTTCCTGCGGCGCACGAGCCCTGCCCTATCGGCTCCGATCGCGCGCTCGACAACGCCATTCTTACGGCGCCGGGGGCGCGCGACCCTGAATTGCTGAAAAAGCTCGACGCGGTCATGTCGCGCCTACTGAAGAACGCGTGAGCGCGCGCGAACCTCGGCGCCCGCGTTCCATTCGACGCCGCAGCGGCTATTTCGCTTCTGAAAGGATTTTCGTCACCCGCTCCGCCGCGAAAGCGGAAGGCGACTCCTCGACTCCGAAAGCCGAAGACAGGAAGAGGACGAAGGCCATCAGGCGAAAGAAGGAGAGAAGGAATCTGTTCATAAACCCATTACCGCTCGCGTTGATTGCTAGAATCTTAAGGTAGCGGAAACAGGAGAGAGACTGGGGGTCACGCCTAACGAGCCGTTTATCGGCGAGGGCTTTCCACGCGATCCCCAGACGCCCTCAGTAAGACCACAGGCCGTTGCGCCACTGACCTTGAATGCGCTTTATCGGCGCTATCGCTGGTTTCGACGGCGCGCCATTATTGGCGTTGTAATCGCCGATATAGCTGCACCCCATGCAGCCGCCATTGCCATAACCGCCGCCGATGCCGCCGCCCTGGCCGCCGCCCGCGCCGCCGCCCTGGCCGCCCCCCGCGCCGCCGCCGTAGTTATAACCGCCACCGTAGCCTGCGCCGGGGGGCCCGTAGCCTCCATACCCCCCGTAACCGCCGTAGCCTGCGTAGCCGGAGCCCAGCGGCCGCACGAAAGCGCCGCGGCCGAGATGGCCGCCCAGCGGATAGGCTTGGGGCGGCAAGCCGCCGGCGCCCCCCGGCCCAATGGGCGGCGGCGCGGGCATGATTTGCCCCCCTTGCGCCCGAGGCGGGCCGAAATTTTGCGCCTGAGCGCTGACGGCAAAAAGCGGCGCGAACGCGAGGAAAATGCGCAGAGCGGCGTTCATCGAGCGGAATCCTTGGAGAGAGCCCAAGTTGAGTGTATGGAGCTTGGCTGCGCGCGCCAGCGCCAAGTCAGCCTATGGTTGAATAATTTTTAAATCGCCACGAGGGGCACTCATGACGCTACGCGCCGCCATCCGCACCATTCCGGATTATCCGAAAAAGGGCATTCTCTTCCGCGACATCACGACGCTGCTTGGCGACGCCAGAGCCTTTCGCAGGGCTGTCGACGAGCTCGTGCAACCCTGGGCGGGGACCAAGATGGACAAGGTCGCCGGCATGGAGGCGCGGGGTTTCATCCTCGGCGGCGCCGTCGCCCATCAGCTTTCGGCGGGTTTCATTCCGATTCGCAAAAAGGGCAAGCTGCCGCACCAAACGATCTCCGTGTCCTATGCCTTGGAATACGGAACCGATGAGATGGAGATGCATATCGACGCCATCGCGCCGGGCGAGCGGATCATTCTCGTCGACGATCTGATTGCGACCGGCGGCACGGCGGAAGGGGCGGTCCGGCTTCTCCAAAAAATGGGCGCCGAGGTCGTGGCGGCCTGCTTCGTCATTGATTTGCCGGATCTCGGCGGCGCGAAAAGGATCGAGGCGCTGGGTGTGCCGGTTCGAACGCTCGTCGCCTTCGAGGGGCATTGACGCGGGATTGCCTAGCGCGAACCGCGTCGATTAGGATCGAACCGCCAAGCCTATGAAGCCGCGTTCGACACATTTACTCTTGGCTTTCGTCGCCCTCGCCTCCGTCGCCGTAGGGGTCGGCGTTCTTTACGTCATGCCAAACGGCGGACAGGGCGCGGGCAGGCCCAAGAAGACGCAAGACGTCGCCACCCACCCTGCCGGCGGCCCCCTCCTTGCCGGCCTCAGACGCGCGGCGCCGCTGCAGGAGCCTGCGCCCAAGGCCGAGCCGCCCGCCCCTCCCCCGGCGGAGCCGGCCACGCCAGTCGCACCGCCGACGCTCGCTCGCGAGTCGCCGCCGGAATCGGCGCCCGCCCCGAGGCCGCCGGAAGCGACTCAGACGCAGCTCACAACGGGCGAGCAGCAAGCGGCTGGCGTCGAAGGCGTCGTCTCGCTGCCGCCCATGGCTCCGTCGCTGCCGCCCATGGCTCCGCAGCCGCCGGCGCGCCCCGCCGATTTGCAAACCGGCGAGACCGGCGCGCCCCTCCCGCCTGCACGGCCGAACGATCTTGCAGCGTTGCAGCCGCCGCCCGAACAGGCTGGCGCCCCGGCTCAGGCGCCGATCGCCCCGCCACAGGCTGCGGCGACGCAACAGTCTCCCGCGTCGTCTTGGCTCTTTTGGTCACAGGCAGCGTCGCAGCACGCGGTTGAAGCGCAGCCGGCCGCTTCGTCGCCAGCGCCGAATCTCGTCGACGCCCCGCTGCCGCCGACGCGCCCGGCCGACCTCGACAGGGTCGCGGCGCTCGCACCCGGCAAGGAGGCGCCTGCCGCATCCACTGCTGCACCCGCTAGGGAGGGCGCGCAGCCCACCGCTCCGCAGCAGACCGCGCGCCTTGAGGAGCCCGCGCTAAAGCCAGCGCCCGAGGACGCCTTCCAGGCGCCGCCGCCGAAGTTCGGCATGGGCGATCCGGTTTTTGTGCGTATCTTCAAGCAGGAAGGCCAGCTCGAATTATGGCTGAAGAAGAGCGGCCGCTATTCGCTCTACAAGACCTTTCCAATCTGCAAATGGTCGGGCCGCCTCGGGCCGAAGCTCAAAGAGGCGGATTACCAATCGCCTGAGGGCTTTTACAGCGTCTCAGCAAAGCAGCTCAATCCGCGGTCGAACTATTACCGCGCTTTCAACGTCGGCTATCCCAACGCCTTCGATCGCCAGAATGGCCGCACCGGCGGGCTGGTGATGGTGCACGGCGCCTGCAAATCGGTCGGCTGCTTCGCCATGACCGACCGGGGAATCGAGGAGATCTACGGCTTCGTCGACGCCGCTCTGCGCGCCGGGCAGAAGGAGATTCCGGTCCACATCTTCCCCTTCCGTCTGACCGAAGCAAATATCGCGCGTGAAACAGGCAGCGGCGGTTGGCTGTCCTTCGTCAGCGGCGGCGGCAGTTATCAGCAATGGGCCGGATTCTGGAAAAACCTCAAGGAAGGCTACGATATCTTCGAGAAATCGGGCGAGCCTCCAGTCGCCTTTGCCTGCGGGGACCATTACGAATTCGACAACGGCTCCGCTTCCTGCCGCCGCGTCGCCGGCTGGTAGGGCGTTCAGCTCTGCTTCAGCGGGCGCGTCGTACAACCGTAGGCAAAATCGAGCCCCAGATAAGGACTAAAGCCATGCGGCTCCTCAAACACCCGCTCCTCCTCCTTGCCGCCGCCAGCGCGCTGACCGCCGCGCCAGCGGCCAAAGCCGGCCCCAATGTCGGGGCCTGCGTCTACCTTTCCAACGGATACAACAACTGCATGAATGAAGCGGCGCGTCAAAACCGGTGGGGTGGCGGTTACGGCGGGGAGTGGGGCGGCGGTTATGGCCCGGGCTGGGGAGACGACGGCTGGGATCCCGAGTACGAGTATTATCGCCGGCAGCGCGCCCAGGGCCGCTCTCAGGCCAAGCAGGCCGAGTGCGCCCGCTGGCTCTATGCGATTCAGCAAAACAACTGCGTGCGCTAGCGCGATTTCCTGTCGCTCGCATAATTTCAATGGGAGCGGAAAGCGCGCTAGGGACGGCATGACCCAAACGATGAAAGCCATGGTGTTGCGGCGGCCGAATACGCCGCTTGTGATGGAAGAGCGCCCGATCCCCGCGCCAGGCCCGGGTGAGCTTCGCCTGCGGATCGAGGCCTGCGGGGTCTGCCGGACCGATCTCCATGTTGTCGATGGGGAGCTGACGCAGCCAAAGCTTCCCATCATTCCCGGTCATGAGATCGTCGGCCGGGTCGAGGCGATCGGCGCAGGCGTCGCCGCCTTTACGATCGGCGAGCGCGTGGGCGTTCCCTGGCTTGGACACGCCTGCGGCCACTGCCCCTATTGCGCGAGCGCGCGCGAAAATCTTTGCGACGATCCGCTATTCACCGGCTATACGCGCGACGGCGGCTACGCGACCCACGCCATCGCCGACGCCTCCTTCAGTTTCGCTCTACCGGAAGCCGGCGAGGCGAGCGCGCTTGCGCCGCTTCTCTGCGCGGGCCTCATCGGCTGGCGCACGCTGAAAATGGCGGGTCCCGTAGAAACCATCGGCATCTACGGCTTCGGCGCCGCCGCCCACATCGTGGCGCAGGTCGCGATCCACCAGGGCAAGCGCGTGCACGCCTTCGTTCGGCCCGGCGACCAGGCGGCGGCCAAATTCGCCCTCTCGCTCGGCGCCGCGAGCGCGCAGGATTCCGACGCCCAAGCGCCCGAGAAGCTCGACGCCGCTCTGATCTTCGCGCCCGTCGGCGCGCTGGTTCCGCACGCGCTGGCTGCCGTGAAGAAAGGCGGCGCGGTGGTCTGCGGCGGCATCCATATGAGCGACATCCCGAGCTTTCCCTATTCGCTGCTCTGGGGCGAGCGGCGCATCGTCTCGGTCGCCAACCTCACCCGCGAGGATGCGCGGGAGTTTCTCTCCCTCGCGCCGACGCTGCCGCTGAAGATGCACGCCGTCCCGTATCCGCTGGCGCAGGCGAATGAAGCCTTGAGCGATTTGCGCGAGGGACGATTGCAGGGGGCGGCGGTATTGATCCCTTGAGGAGAGCCGCAGGCGCGTCTCGACGTGCGCTGTCGCCTCCCAACAGGCGACAAAAACTGGCGCCGCCCCCCCTCGTGCTTCGAGACGCCTGCTGCGCAGGCTCCTCAGCCTGAGGGGGGCTTTCCGCGTCTGCGTCAAACACTAAGGCTTCCTCGCTGAGGAGCGAGCGAAGCTCCCGTCTCGAAGGACGAGGCCGCCTCGGAGGTTTTCTGCCGCGCCGCAGCGACAACCTCCTCCGCGATGGCCTGCACATCGCGCCCCGCATCGTTGCGCAACCAAGCGATCTCGCCGGTCTCCTTCGCCATCTGCGCCTGCAGCACCTCGCGCGTCGCGTCGGATACGTCATTCACACGGTTGTCGACGCGCGCCACTCGCTGCGCGAGATCGACGTCGAGCCACACGCCGAGAAACGGAGTCCCACTCTCGCGCGCCGCGCCTTCGATCGCCGCGCGGTCTTGCGGCCGATCGAAAACGGCGTCGACGACGACCGGCCAGCCGATCTTTGCGACCCGCTCCGCCGAGGCGAACATCAGAGCATAAACCTGCGCCGAAACCTCGCTCCTATAGGCTTCCGGCGGCAGCCGGTCCGTCGCTTCGGCGCCAAGTAGCCGCTTGCGCAGCCGATCGCTGTTGAAAATCCGCGCGCCGGGCGCTGGAGCAAGTCTCGGCGCCAGCGCCGCCGCGACGCTCGACTTGCCCGAGCCGCTGAAGCCGCCGATCGCGACAATCGCGCCATGCGCCGGCTGCAACAGCGCGCGCGAGAGATCGAAAAAGGCGCGCGATGTCTCGACGTGCCCCTGCGACGCCTCGACATGCGCGCGGATCGTCGCGCGCAAGGACATGAAAAAGGGAAGCAACGAGAGGCCTTCTTCTTCCGGCGTCGCGCGCGCGTCGAGATAGCGGTTGAGCGCGATATTGGCGAAGTCCTCAAGCCCGACGCGCCAGAGATCCATCAGGAGAAAGGCGAGATCGTACAAAACGTCGATCGTGGAGATATCATCGGAGAACTCCACGCAATCGAACGGCGTCGGCTCGCCCTCGAAGAGGCAGATGTTGCGCAAATTGAGATCGCCATGGCAGGGCCGCACCTTGCCTTGCGCGCGTCTCGCGTCGATTTGCGCCGCCTTCTCTTCGAGCGTGCGCCTCAAATTGTCGAGATGCGATTCGATCTCCGGCATGGGCGCGGGCGCCGCCGCGCGCAGGCTCGCATCCATGCTCTCGATAATCTGGCGCATCGAGCCTGCGCCGCCGCGTGAAAAATTCGTCTCTGCGGCGTCATGCGCTTTGGCGATGCGCCGCGCGAGCTTCTCGATCAACTCTTTGGTAAGCCGCCTTTCGTGCGCCATGAAATCGAACAGCGCGTCGTCGGGGAAGCGTCGCATTTCAACGACGGCGTCGAGAAAGACGCCCGCCCCGTCGAGGGCAAGGCTCCCATCGCGCTCGCGCGTGATGCTTCTCACGCCCAGATAAAGCGCGGGTGAAAAAGCCCGGTTGAGCGCGACCTCGCGTTCGCACATCTTCAGGCGCAGCGCTGGCGTCGAAAAATCGAGATAGGGCAAGCGAACGGGCCGCTTCAGCTTATAGACGCGATCACGCCCGAGCAGCACAGTCGAAATATGCGTCGTGACGACCTGCGGCGCGCCCAGGAGCCCGGAAAGAAAGGCGATGATCTCTTCTTGACGATCGGTCACGTCATATCCTTACGGAAAGGCAATTCGTCTTCCTGCGCCGCGACGATCTCGTCGAGGGTCTTGCGCTCGCGAATGCAGTAATCCGCAATCGCCGCACGAAAGCCAGCGTCGGCGAAATCATGCGCCGACCATGTGACGACCGGACGATAGCCGCGCGCGAGCTTGTGCTCGCCCTGAGCGCCCGCTTCCACGCGCTTGTAGCCATGGGCGATGGCGTAGTCGATCGCCTGATAGTAGCAGACTTCGAAATGCAGGAAGGGCCGATCGATCAGCGCGCCCCAGTTGCGGCCGTAGATGGCGTCGTCGCCCAGGAAATTGATGGCGCCCGCGACATTTTGCGCGCCCTGTTTCGCCATGACGAGCAGGATGCGGTCGGACATGGCGGCGCCGACGGAACCGAAGAAGGCGCGCGTGAGATAAGGCCGTCCCCATTTGCGCGCGCCCGTATCCATGTAAAAGGCGAAGAAGGCCTCCCAATGCTCAGCCTTTATTTCCGCGCCTCTGAGAAGCTCGATCGAAAGATCGTCGCCCAGCGCCTCGCGCCTTTCGCGCTTGATGCTCTTTCGTTTGCGCGAGGATAGAGCGTCGAGAAAATCCTCGAAATTCGAATAGCCCTCGTTGACGAAATGAAATTGCTCGCCCGCGCGCAGGACAAAACCCGCGTCGCGCAACGCATTCGCGTCGCCCTCGGTGGGAAAGGTAACATGGATGGAGGAGGCCCTGATCGCCTGGCGCAGGCCGCGCAGCGCGCCGATCAGGGCCTCGCGCGCGCCCGCCGGCGCGTCGCCGCGCACCAAGAGCCGGCGCCCCGTCGCCGGCGTGAAAGGTGCGGCGATCTGCAGCTTGGGATAATATTGCCCGCCGGCCTGCTCATAGGCCTCAGCCCAGCTCTGGTCGAAGACATATTCGCCGAGACTATGCGTTTTGAGATAGGCGGGCGCGCAGGCGACGAGGCGGCCGCTCGCGTCTTCGACGAGCGCATGAACGGGCGACCAGCCCGAGCGTCGACCAACGGAGCCCGAGCGCTCAAGCGCAGAAAGGAACGCGTGGGTGATGAAAGGATTGAAGCGCTCGCCGCAATCTTGCGCCAAAGTCGGCGGATTGGCGCAGGCGTCCCATGCGGCGGCCTCCACCTTTTCGAGCGACTGAACGAAGCGCGCCGTGAATCTGGAAGCCATGACCGCCGCAGTTGGTTTGGCTCCTAATAAATAGGAAAAGCCCCGCACAGCGCCAGCACTTCTTCGCGCATGTCCTTAATGCCGCGAAGATCGGAAGGGTTGCGCACGATGCGTGCGATCCATCCGCCGATCCTCTCGAACTCGCAAGCGCCGAAACCGCGCGTCGTTCCGGCGTTGCTGGAAAGCCGCAGGCCCGAGGGCGCCTCCGGCGGGCGCGGATCGAAGGGGATCATATTCTTGTTGACCGCAAGCCCCGCCTTCTCGAGCGCCTTGGCGGCGACGTCGCCCGTGATGCCCGTCGCGGTGAGATCGACGAGCATGAGACCCATATCGGTCCCGCCCGTCACGATGCGCAGGCCGTTATTCGCGAGCGTCGCTGCTAGTGCGCGGGCGTTGGCGAGCACGGCTTCGTTATAGGCGCAAAACTCGGGCCGCAGCGCCTCACCGAGGCACGCCGCCTTGCCGGCGACCGCATGCAGCATCACCGAGCCCTGCACGCCGGGAAAGACGCCGGCGTCGATGCGCCTCGAGAGGCTCTCATCATTCCACAAAACCATGCCGCCACGCGCCCCGCGCAGGGATTTATAGGTCGTCGTCGTCACGACATGGGCGTGGGGGAAGGGGTGCGGATAAAGCCCGGTCGCCACGAGCCCGGCGAAATGCGCCATATCGACGAGAAGTAAGGCGCCGACCTCATCCGCAATGGCGCGCAGCGTGGCGAAGTCGATAGCACGCGGATAGGCCGAGCCGCCTGCGACAATCATCTTCGGATGCGAGGCGCGGGCAAGGTCGCGCACTTGGTCGAGGTCGATCAGCTCGCTTTCGTGATTCACGCCATAATGCGCGATCTTGTAGTCGCGCCCGGTGAGCGTCGCCTTGTGGCCATGGCTGATATGTCCGCCCGCCGCGACAACCATGGAAAGGATCGCGTCGCCAAGTTTCAGCAGGCCGAGAAACACGCCGGCGTTGGCGTTGGAGCCCGAATGCGGCTGCACATTGGCGAAGCGGCACTTAAACAGCTTCTTCGCGCGCTCGATGGCGAGCGCCTCGATGGCGTCGGCGAACGCCGCGCCGCCATAGTAGCGGGCGTAGGCGGCGCCCTCGACGGTCTTATTGGTGAGCACCGAGCCCTGCGCCGCGAGCACGAGGCGCGAGACGATGTTTTCGGAAGCGATGAGCTCGATCCCGTCGCGCTGCCGGGCCAGTTCGCCATTGATGGCGGCTTCGAGCTCGGGGTCGGCTTCGAGGCCGTGGGTGAAGTAGCCGGGGGGCGGGTGGGGCATGGGGGCTCCTGCATCGCAGAGTAGCGCTAAACCTTGCTACCATGACAAGTCGCAGCAACCCAGCCGCCTGGATGCGCCAGACGATGGGCCGCTGCGCCCTTAGCCTCACCCCACCGCCCGCCCAGCCCTCGCCGGCCCTACATCAACCAGGATCTCACCCCCCTCCACGCGCAGCTCATACGGGTGCAACGCATTGCGCACGACATGCGTCACGCATTTGCCGTTGCCGGCGTCGAAGCCCCATTGGTGGTGCGGGCAGGTGACGGCCTTTCCGTTGAACGCCGCCTCGGTCAACGGCATGCGGACAACGCCCGCGATAGGCCTTGAGCGCGCCGCCCATCGGCCAAACCAGGAGCACGCTCTTTTGCCGGCGTGAAAGAGGCCCATGCCGCCTTCGCTCACGGCGCTGGCCGGACAAATTGGGGTAAACGTCATTGCGTCGCTCTCTGAAAGGCAGGTCTGACCGCAGCCACGCAAGTTGCGGACCAG
>JAMBEQ010000014.1 GCA_024506175.1 Methylocystis sp. | reverse complement strand
GCGAGCCACTTTCGCTCCCCTTTGCGGGGAGGGATTAAGGGTGGGGGTGAGAATGGCGCCTAATTTCCCACGCTCTTAGCTTGAGGTAGCGGAGGAGGGGACCTGCTTCCCGCGTCTCAGGCTCCCGATCCTAATCCCCATGACGTGCAAAACGCCGACGAGCGCCGCGGCATAGACGAGCGCCCCCGCCGCGCCCAGCACGGTCAGCGCGACGAGATTCGCTTGCGATCCGAAATGCGCCCCCAAGGCCAGCGCCGGCCCGCGGCCGAAAGCGGCGACCATGGTCAGAAGCGCGCAGGCGATAAAAGTCGCTCCCAAGGTCCTGGCGAAGACCGCATCAAATTCGATAAAATCCGACTCGAGGGCGATCGCTATGAGCGCGCCGAGATTGATCCAGAGGCCCACCGATGTCGCCGTCGCGAGGCCGACAGCGCCGAGCGGCTGAAAGAGGGCGACCTTGAGAGCGACGTTCGCGGCGAGCGCGGCAAGCGCGATCTTCATCGGCGTCGCCGTGTCGCCGCGCGCCTGAAAGCTCGCCCGCGCCGAGGCGATCAGCACCAGCGCCATCAGCCCCGCCCCGTAGGCGGCCAGGACGTCTCCCGCGGCGACGGCGTCGGCGGCGGTGAACTTCCCGCGCATGAAGAGGCCGGCGACAATCAGCTCTGGGATGGTGTCGAAGGCGACGAAGAAGGGCGCGGCGAGCGCGACCGTCAGCGCCATTGTCCGGCTTTGCGCCCGGTGTGCGCCTTCGACGTCGGCCGCGGCGAGGCGCCGGCTCATCTCAGGCAACAGCACGGTGCCCGCCGCAATGCCGATGACGCCCACCGGAAGCTGATAGAGCCGCTCGCCGTAGGAGATCGCCGACACGCCGCCGTCGGGAAGCATGGAGGAGAGGATCGTATCCGCGAAGACGGCGATCTGCGGGCTGGCCGAACCGACCACCGCAGGACCGAGATTGATGAAGAACGCCCGGACGCGCGGCCAATGCGGCTTGCGGAGGCCGCGCAGCACGCCGATGCGCCGCGCGCCCCACATGAGCAGGCCCAGTTCGAGCGCGCCCGACAGGGTCACGCCCCAGCTGGCCGCATAACCTGCGTTCGGAAACAGGAAAGCGACTGCAAGCGCCGCCATCACGGTGAGGTTCATGAGATTCGGCGCAAAAGCCGGCAACGCGAAGCGGCCGTGGGCGTTGAGCGTGCCCATGTGCAGCGCGAACAGCGTCATGAAGAGGAGGTAGGGGAAGGTGATGCGCGTCAGGTTCACGGCGAGCGCGAACTTCTCCGGCCGGTCGCCGAGCCCCGGCGCCAAAAGCCCGACGAATTGCGGCGCAAAAAGCCAGACGAGCAGAAGCAGCGCAATCTGCGAGGCGAGCAGCAGCGTATAGACCTCGCCGGCGAATTCCTCCGCTTGTTCGGCGCCCTCCTGCTCCAGCGACTTCGCGTAGCAGGGAATGTAAGCCGCGTTGAAGGCGCCTTCGCCAAAAATGGCGCGGAAGCTGTTGGGCAGGCGCTGGGCGATAAAGAAGGCGTCGGAGACCACGCCCGCGCCCATGATTGCCGATTGCATCGCAAGCGACAAAAAGCCGGTCACCCGCGAGAGCAGGGTGAAGCCGCCAACCGAGAGGAGACTGCGAATCATCGGCGCCTTCTAGCAGAACGCTCGCCAAAATCCGATTTTCCAGCCCCGCTGGCGCGAGGCCGGCAGGGGCCTACTTTTCCGTGTGGGCTGCTGCGAACGCCAAAAGGGGGCGGCCGCCAACCGGGCGAGAAGCCATGAAAACGCGCGTACTCCTTGCCGTTACGATGCTGGCTGTGAGCGCCCTTCCTGCGAAGGCGCTACGCTGCGGCACTGACCTCGTCGTCGAGGGACAGACGAAATTCGATGTGCTCCTGCGTTGCGGCGCGCCCTCCTTCGTGGATGGGTTCACCCAGTACGCGCTCGGCGCGCCCAATTTCGTCACGCCGAGGCCGCTCGACTCTTACTATCTGACCTATCCCTTCCCCGTGTCGCGCGAGGCGCCGGTCGAGGAATGGATATACAATTTCGGCCCGACGCAGTTCATGTCTATGCTGATTTTTGAAAACGGCGGGCTCATCAGCATCGGAACGCTCGGCTATGGGCGGTAGCCGACGCGGTTTCATGCGACGCTGGGGGTGACGCGGTTTCGACCGGAGGACTTCGAGGCGTAAAGGCAGGAGTCGGCGCGGCTTATCAACTCAGCCGCCGAGTCGCTCGGACGCGATTGGGCAACCCCGAACGACGCGGTGATCTTCTGCGACTGCGGCTTCCCGGCGATCTTCCAATTGTTTCCGTTGAGCCATACTCGCATTTTTTCGGCGATTGCGATGGCCATCTCCATGCGCGTATCGGGAAGGATCACTGCGAATTCCTCTCCTCCGAAACGGGCGACGATGTCCTCCGCGCGTACATGCTTTTGCAGCTGGTCGGCAAACATCTTCAGCACCTCGTCTCCGACGAGATGCCCATGTTCGTCGTTGATCGCCTTGAAGCGGTCGAGGTCGGCTAAAATGAGGCTTACCGACACGGCGCGCTTGCTGGCGTCCGTGAGTATATTGGAAAGCCTTCGGTCGAAGTAGCGGCGATTATACGCCGAGGTCAGCGTGTCCTTCTGGGTCTCGGCCTGCTTTTCGGCAAGCTCGAAGCGAAGCTTGGAGATTTGTTCGCGCGATTTTCGCAGGCTCGCCTGATAGGACTCGGACTCCCTGGCCATTTTCTTGTTTTCGGAGATCAGAAATTCTATCGCCGTTCGCAGGCGCTCAGGATTTCCTGCTTTCTCGATCTCGTCATTCCCTCTCAAAACCGAAGCCGCGTATTTCTCGTTGGTGTCGCCATATCCCTGCAGCAGGTCCATGATTGCGAGCATTTCGTCGTCCAGACGGCCTCTCACGGATTCCAGCTTCCCCGCCGTTGCTTCTCTGTCGCTCGATTTTTCGAGGAAGAAAATCACCACGCCGATCAGAGCCAGCGCAATCAGGGCGAGATTTCGAACCAGAGCGAATGGTTCGTGAATGACCTGCACGGTCTTCCCGTCGGCGTCTATGATTTCACTTGTCCAGGCCTGGGCCGACCAGGACCACAGGCTCGAAAGGTCGGGCCCGCCGACGCCGGCGTTTTTCGCGGTCATCCCTGCGAAAAATGCTGCGCAGAAGATCACCGCGAAAGCGAAGAGCAATGGGATGGTCGATCTCGAGCGCATTCGACTCAATCAATGCTGGAATGAAGTAGGGGCCGACGCATGGGGCTAGAATCCCAATACGCCGGCGTCCGTGTCCTGATTTGGGAGCGGAGCAGGGACTTAACCAAAGTACACGCGCGGCCTTGCCGAAAGCTTAAACAAGGAAAAAGCGCTTTGCTCTACAGGCGCATCAATGCGGCGGGCAATGTTGGTAGTAGCCACCCGCGACCTCCGCGACGCGCCCTTCCGGTCCGGCGCTCCAGCGGACGTTGCCGCTGCGTCGGCATTTATCTGCGAGGCCAGCGCCCCGATCGTAGGTTGCGACGCGCTCGGAAGGGGCGGCGAGCTTGAAGCCTTGCGCCGCAAGGGCGGCCGAAACCTCGGTCTCGGCGGCGCCGGCCGGAAAAGTCTTTTTCAGCCGAGCGAGAAATATCTGCTGGTCGGCCTCGCTCTTCGAATCGGGCAGGCCCTGCAGAAGCTCCGGCAAGGGGGCTTCGGCCACGAACCAGGCGATGCGAAGCCCGAAGGCGAAAGCGAGCAGGAGCAGGGCGGCGAGACCAAGGATGAGGGCAGGGCGGGAGCTTACCGAGCGCGATGCGGCGGTCATTTGGCGACCCTATCTCGTGTTTCAATGAGGGGGAGCCGGCTTGCTGGCATCTTAATCTTTTTCAGATGCTGGCGGCGAGCCGAACGTCATTTTAACGAGCGCTCGTCCCGTTTATTCGCCTCCACCCGCTCGGCCACGAGATAGAGCGGGCGTCCCTTCACTTCGTTGAAGATACGAGCGACATATTCTCCCAGAACTCCCAGCGATATGAGCTGCACGCCCGAGAAGAAGGCGATGGAGACGACAAGCGTTGGGAAACCGGGCGTATCGACCCCAAAGAGCATGGTTCGGGCCCAGAAATAGACGGCCATGCCCAGCGCCAGGCACGAGATTACGAGCCCAACATAGGTCCAAACCTTGAGCGGGATCGACGAGAAGGACATAAGCCCGTCCAGCGCGAAGCGGACGAGGCGGGTGAAGTTGAATTTCGATTCGCCGCTCGCGCGCGCGTCGACTTCAAAAGGCACCCCGACCGACTTGAAGCCGATCCAGGCGTAGAGGCCCTTGTTGAAGCGGGCGCGTTCGCGCATCGAAAGCAAAGCGTCGACCGCCTGCCTGTCGAGCAGACGGAAGTCGCCCGCGCCGGGCGGGAGCGACACGTCGCCGAACTTCTCGAGAAGGCGATAGAAAATCTCGGTGAGGAAGCTGCGCATCTTCGGATCGGTCGCGCGGTCGGCGCGCTGGCCGAAGACGTTCTTGTAACCCTCGCGCCATCTCTCGATGAATTGAGGGATGACCTCCGGCGGATGCTGAAGATCGGAGTCCATGATGACCACGGCCCGGCCGCGTGCATCGTCCAGGCCGGCGGCGATTGCGACTTCCTTGCCGAAGTTGCGCGAGAAGGAGAGAGCGCGAAAGCGCGGCTCCTCGGCGCAGAGCGCGCGCAACTCCTCGAGGCTGTCGTCGTGCGAGCCGTCGTCGACGAAGATCGCCTCGAAGCTGACCCCGGCTCGCGTAAGGGCGGGCGCCAGCCTCGCGACCAGCGGACGCAGATTGGCGCGCTCGTTGAACACGGGGATGACGATCGATATATCGGGTGTCTCGACGCTGTCGCTCATGGCGGAAGCTTCAATCAGAAATTTGCGGCGCGGCATAGATGGGGGCGCGATGTCCAAGGCAAAGGAACGGATCGTCGCGCTTTGCGCCGACGATTACGGCCTCTCGCACGGCGTTTCGGCCGGCATTCTCGAGGCGCTCGACGCCGGAAGGCTGACGGCGGTCTCGGCGCTGGTCAACGGCCCGCGCTGGCCGGCCATGGGGCGCGAATTGCTGCGCCACTGCGAGAACGCCGACGTCGGTCTGCATTTCAACCTCACCCTGGGGCGCCCGCTCGCGCCCATGCCGACCTTCGCGCCGACAGGGACTTTTCCGGGCGTCCGCGAGGTTATCGGTCTCGCGATGCGCGGCAAGCTTCCAACGGAGGAAATTCGCGCCGAGATCGACCGGCAGCTGGACCGTTTCGAGGCGGTGATGGAGCGCCGGCCGGATTTCGTGGACGGGCATCAGCATGTGCATGGGCTTCCAGGCATTCGCGAGGCGCTGCTCGACGCCATGCTCGCGCGCAGGCTCGCCGGGCGCGCCTGGGTGCGCGACGCGGCCGACCGGGCGCATCGCATCGCGCTGCGTCGGGCCCATATGGGCAAAGCCCTTTCCGTGCGAACACTCACCTCCGGCCTGCGGCGCGCTGCGAAACGGCGGGGTTTCGAGGTGAATGACGGCTTCTCAGGCTTTTCCGATTTCGACCCGGGAAAAGATTACGCCTCGGCCTTCGAGACTTATCTCCGCGCGCCCGGGCGGACCCATCTCATCATGTGCCATCCCGGCCATGTCGACGAGGAGCTAAGGGCGCTCGATCCCGTGACGACCACGCGCGAGCAGGAGCTCGCCTTTCTGTTGACGCCGCGCCTGCCGGAGATGTTGGAGAAGCGCGGGTTGAAGCTCGGCCGGCTGAGCGCGGCTCTGGCGTGATCTTGATGGCGGCCCCGATCGCGCTTGGCGCGTCGGGGATGGCGGCAGCGCCTTCAAGCGATCTTTATATCAAGCCCCAGGTCCAACACCTTCGCCGAGTGCGTCAGCGCGCCTATTGAGATGAGATCGACGCCGGTTGCCGCGATTGCTGCCACAGTGTCGAGCGTCACGCCGCCCGAGGCTTCGCAAATCATGCGGCCGGCGACCATCTCGACGGCCTTACGCAGAACCTCGGGCCGCATGTTGTCCAACAACACGGCGTCAGCGCCCTCGGCCAGAGCCTCCTGCAGCTGCTCGAGCGTATCGACTTCGATCTCGATCTTCGTCAGATGGCCGACAAACGCCTTGGCGGCGCGCAGCGCAGGGGCGACGCCGCCTGCCACGGCAATGTGATTGTCCTTGATGAGCACGGCGTCGTCGAGGCCAAATCGGTGATTGGCGCCGCCGCCGCAGCGCACGGCATATTTCTCGAAGGCGCGCAGGAGGGGCGTGGTTTTGCGCGTGTCGCAGACCTTCGCCCTGGTATGAGCAATGCGCGCGGCGTATTCGGCTGTCAGCGACGCGATTCCCGAGAGCCGCCCCAGGTAATTCAGCGCCACGCGCTCGGCCGAGAGAATGCCGCGCGCCAGCCCTTCGATGCGCGCAACAATCTGGCCCGGCTCGACCCTGGCGCCGTCTTCCAGCCAAGCCTCGAAACCAATGCGCGGCTCCATCAGTTGGAAGGCCGCGCGCGCGAGGGGCAGGCCGGCGACGACGCCCGCTTCCCGCGCCGCGCTGACGGCGCGGGCGTTGGCAGTCGCCGGAATTATGGCCTGAGTGGTGATATCGCCCGCGCGGCCGAGGTCTTCAGCCAGAGCCGCGCGGACGGCGTCCTCAATGAGGATGAGAGAAAGATCGAAACTCATAGCCGGCTCCTCGCTTGGCTACTCACGCCCCTGCCTCGTCGGCGATACGCAAGGCGTCAGCCAGCGTTATCTGCGAGCGCCGGGCGAAGGCTTCCTCCGCCTGCGGATAATCCGAGCGAAAATGGGCGCCGCGGCTCTCTCGCCGCGCCAGCGCGGAGGCGCAAATCAACAGCGCCGTCGTCAGCATGTTGGAGACCTCGATATCGCGGGTCTTGCCCGAGAGTCGCCGAATCGCCTTCAGCGCGCCGGAAAGCCCCGCGGCGTCGCGGATGACGCCGACATTGGCGGACATGAGGTCTCGCAGCTCTTCCACAACAGCGAGATCGCGCTCGCGCGCGGACGCCTCGGAGCGCTCCCCCTCGACGCGTAAGTCAACCTCGGGCAGGGGCGTCGCGGCGATGTCGGCCGCCACGCGCGCGCCAAAGACCACCGCTTCCAGCAGCGAATTCGACGCCAGGCGGTTCGCGCCATGCACGCCTGTGGAGGCGACCTCTCCGAGCGCCCACAAACCGGGAACGCTGGCGCGGCCGCGTGCGTCTGTCCAGACGCCGCCCATGTGATAATGGGCCGCCGGCGCAATGGGGACAGGCTCCCACACCGGGTCGATGCCGGCCGCCTTGCAGCTCCCATAGACCGTCGGAAAACGTTGTGGAAACTCCGACCCCACGGCGGCGCGAGCGTCGAGAAAAGCGCCGCGCCCGGCCTTGATGCTCGCGAACACGCCGCGCGCGACGATGTCACGCGGGCCAAGCTCGCCCGCGGGATCGACGTCGAGCAGAAAGCGCCGCCCATTGCGGTCGACGATGATCGCGCCTTCGCCGCGCAGGGCTTCCGTGGCGAGCGGGGCGGGGTCCGCATTTATGTCGATCGCGGTGGGGTGGAACTGCACGAATTCGGCGTCGGCGACGAGGGCGCCGGCTCGCGCCGCCATGGCGACGCCGACGCCGCGCGATTCGACCGGATTGGTCGTGAGCCGGTAAAGGTGGCCGACGCCGCCGGTCGCGAGCGCCAGCGCGGCGCAGGGGATGTCACAGATGCGGCCCGAGGCATGGCGCGCGCGCACGCCGACGACGCGGCGGTCGCGGGTGATGATCTCCTGCGCGGAAAAGCCATCCACGACGGTGATGGACGGCGTTCGGGCGACTTCGCGCTCCAGCGTCTCCATAATGGCGCGGCCGGCGCCGTCGCCCATGACGCGCACGACGCGGCGGCACGAATGAGCGGCCTCCCGAGAGGGAGAAAAGGCGCCGCCGTCCTTGCGATCGAAAGGGGCGCCCATGGCGGCGAGGTCGGCGACCCGCTCACAGGCTTCGCGCGCCATGCCGAGCGCCATTTGGCGATCGACGATGCCGGCCCCCGCCGCCACCGTATCATCGGCATGGCGTTCCGGCGTATCGCCTTCCTCGACCGCCGCGGCAATGCCGCCTTGCGCCCAATAGGAGGACCCGCTGGAGCCGAGCGGCGTCGGCGCCAGTATGGCCACCGGGCGAGGCGCAAGCTTCAGCGCGCAAAAGACGCCGGCGAGGCCGCCGCCTACTATAATGATGGGTGGGAGATTCTTTGGCATGCGCTAGTCGAGCGAAAAGGCGGCGAGCCGTTCGAGCGCCGGGGCCTCCTTCGCCACAGCGGCGGCGACGAGCGCGCGGGCGCGTTCAGGCAAGGGGAGGGCAAGCGCCGCGCCATGGCCCTTCGGCGACATTTTGCACAGCGTCTTGCCGAGGATATCGACGAGCTTTGCGTCTTCATAGCCCTCGTATTTGGCGAGGAAGTCCTCGAAATAATGTTCGAGGAAGACGATTGCCGCCACGTTCTCCAGCGCTTGCGACTCCGGGTTTTTCTTCAGCTGCTCCTTGCGGATCAGCGCGCCGACATGGGCCATCGCCGCTTTGTCATAGCCATTGGCGCGCATGATATTTTCGGCAAGATCGGCGTGATGGGCGCGGCAGGCGCGCCGCCAGTCGTTGTAGCCCTTGCGCCCTTCCGGGTAGTCGCCGCGCGGAATTTCCCAGCGCCGGAGATGCTGCGCACGGGCGGCGATCTTCAAAAGTTCTGAAGCGTCGGGGTAGAGCGCGGCGAGGCGCGCGCTCATGCGTTCGGCATAGAGGGTCTCGAAGGCGCGGCCATCGACTTTGCGCGGGTCTTCGGCGTTGGCGGCGTCAATGGCGGCGAGGGCCGCGTCGAGAGAGGGCATGCTTGGCTCCAGAGGGATTACCCCCTCCCTGTCCCTCCCCCACTATCGCGGGAGAGGGGACGCTCGCGATCGGCGTTGTCAATGAAGGCCACGGTCTACTCCCTCACCCGCTTGCGGGCGAGGGTGGGGAGGGCGCGCGCCCGCGTCACCCCAGATCGATCATCCGCTGCACGCTCTGCCGCGCGCGAGCGGCGATGGCCGGCTCGACGACGACCTCCTCGCGGATGTCCAGAAGCGCGTCAAGGATTTTGGGCAGGGTGATGCGCTTCATATGCGGGCAGAAATTGCAGGGCCGTATGAATTGAGTCCCTTCGGTCTCCGCAGCGATATTGTCGGCCATGGAGCATTCGGTGACAAGCAGCACGCGCGCCGGTTTTTTCGTACGCACATAATCGATCATCGCCGCGGTAGAGCCAGAGAAATCCGAAACCTCGATCACTTCACGCGGGCATTCGGGGTGCGCGACGACCTTCAGGCCGGGATGGTCCGCCTTAAAGCCCATGATCTCGGTGGCCGTGAAGCGCTCGTGAACCTCGCAAGCCCCGTTCCAGGCGATGACCTTCACCTTCGTCTGCGCGGCGACGTTCTGGGCGAGGAAGCGGTCCGGGACCATGATGACGCGATCGACGCCCAAGCTCTCGACCACTTTCACGGCGTTGGACGAGGTGCAGCAAATGTCCACCTCGGCCTTTACCTCAGCCGACGTGTTGACATAGGCGACGATCGGCACGCCCGGATATTTGCGGCGCA
>JAMBEQ010000013.1 GCA_024506175.1 Methylocystis sp. | reverse complement strand
TTCGGGTCGAGCAATGGTCAGACTTCACGCAGCTGGTGAAGGCGGGAGACGGCGCTACCTGACATGGTCCAGCCACGCTTTTGGTAAGCTCGGCCATGTCGGCGTTTGGTGGGTTAAGCGACGCGGGCGTTTATCGGGCGAACGGTGGACCGCCCAGTTTCAGCCTGGGCGATAAATCGCGTAATCTCCGTCCAGCTCTGAGGAGATTCGCCCTTGCCCCTCCATCGCGCCATCGGCCTCATGTCCGGCACCTCAATGGACGGCGTCGACGTCGCGCTTGTCGAGACGGACGGCGACGCGGCGGTCTCCTTCGGGCCGACGGGATTTTGGCCCTATACCGACGCCGATCGGACGTTGTTGCGCAATGCGCTGGCCGAAGCCGCGACCATGGAAGACCGCGACGCGCGGCCGGGCGTCCTGGCTTTCGCCGAGCGCATGGTGACGGATCGCCACGCCGAGGCGGTCGAAGGCTTCCTGCGTGACAACGCCATCGACGCCGCAAGCGTCCAAATCGTTGGCTTCCACGGCCAGACGGTGCTGCATCGGCCCAAGCAAAAGCTCACCATCCAGATCGGCGACGGGCAGGCGCTCGCGAGCCGCCTCGGCGTCGATGTCGCCTATGACTTCCGCGCCGCCGACATTGCGGCCGGCGGCGAGGGGGCGCCGATCGTGCCGGTGTTTCATCGCGCGCTGGTCAAGGTCGGCGGCATGAAGGGCGAGGTGGCGCTCTTGAATATCGGCGGCGTCGCCAATGTCACTTACGTCGCCGACGACGAGCACCCGATCGCCTGCGACACCGGCCCTGGCAACGCGCTCATCGACGATCTCATGCTTCAGCGCACCGGCGCGCCGATCGACCGCCACGGCCACATGGCGGCGCGCGGGCGCGTGAACGAGGCTGCGTTGCTGCGCATGCTCGCCCATCCGTTCTTCGATCAGCCGCCGCCGAAATCGCTCGACCGCAACGCCTTCGCACTGGAGCCGATCGCCAAGCTCTCGACCGAAGATGCGGCGGCGACGCTCACCGCTTTCACGGCGGCGTCGGTGCTACGGCTCTTCCCGCATCTTCCCAACCAGCCGCAACTGCTCATCGTTTGCGGGGGTGGGGCGCGCAATCCGATCCTGGTGCGGGAGCTCGTCATGCGGCTGCCATGCAAGGTGACGACCGCCGACGCCGTCGGCTGGTCAGCCGATTCCATGGAGGCGCAGGCCTTCGCCTATCTGGCCGCGCGCCTTCTCGAGGGGCTGCCGATAACCTTCCCGACCACGACCGGCGCGCCCGAACCCTTGCCGGGCGGGCGCCTCGCGCGCGCGAGCCAGTAATTCATTTACTTTCTCAGGCGCAAAATGGGTCGAGCGCAGCGCTGCTATTTCGCGCGGGAGAAAAGGCGGTGAGCATGCAAGCGGACACGTCGCCCGAAAGCGCCGCATCGTTCGCCAGCAGGCGCGGCATCATTCTCGGAGCCGTCGGCTGCATCGGGTTTGGCGCGGGCGCCGCCGTCGTGGAGCATGTCTGGAAGCGCAAGGATATGACCGCGCGCTTCTTCAATCCGTTCTCGATCAAGAATTTCGACCTGCCGCCAGTGCCGGGCCTGCTCGACGCCGCCGGGAAGCCGGTCCCGGGATTTTCAAGCGCCGATCTCGCCGGGAAGCGCTCGCTGCTCGTGGTCTGGGCATCCTGGTGCCCGACCTGCCGGGAGGAGCATAAGCACATCGTCGCTTTGGCGAAGCGCAATCTTGCGCCGATCTATGGCGTCGACGCCAAGGATCCGCCAGCGCGCGCGAAGTATTTTCTCGCCAGGTACGGCAATCCCTTCGTCGCCGTGGGCGCGGACGAGCACACCTATCTCCAGCGCGCGCTCGGCGCAAAGGGCGTTCCGGGGAGCTTCGTCATCGGGCCGGGGCCGGTCGTCGAGTGGTCGACTTATGAAGGGCTCGACGAAGAGGTCATCGAAAAGGAAGTCGCGCCGAGGCTGAAGGCGAAGGCGCCTTAGCCAAAAATTTGAAGCGCATTCTTAGTCGCAAAAGTCTGCCAACTTTTGCAAAATGCGCTCTGTCATTGCGAGGAGCAAAGCGACGAAACAATCCCGGGCCGCAGCGGGGCTCTTGATTGCTTCGCTCCGCTCGCAATAACGAAGATCAGTCGCCGCGCGCAGGAATTGCGATGCGCGGGGGATTGCCCAGGCGCTTGTCCAGATAGGCGTCGACATGGGCGATCAGCGGCTCGACCCTGTTTTCGAAAAAGTGGTTCGCGCCCTCGACCACCGCGTGCTCGATGAGTATGCCCTTCTGCGTCTTGAGCTTCTCAATGAGGCCGGTCACCTCCTTCAGCGGCGCGACGCGGTCCTGATCCCCGTGGATGAAGAGGCCGGAGGAGGGGCAGGGCGCCAGGAAGGAGAAGTCGAAGCGATTGGCAGGCGGCGCGACGGAAATAAAGCCTTCTATCTCTGGCCGGCGCATGAGCAGCTGCATGCCGATCCAGGAGCCGAAGGAGACGCCTGCAATCCAGCAGGCGCGCGCCTCGGGGTTCACCGACTGCGCCCAGTCCAGCGCGGCCGCCGCGTCGGAGAGCTCGCCCGAGCCGTGATCAAAGGATCCCTGCGAGCGCCCGACGCCACGGAAATTGAAGCGGAGCACGGAAAAGCCGCGTTCGGCGAAAGCGTAATACAGGTGGTAAACGATCTGATTATTCATCGTCCCGCCGAATTGCGGATGCGGATGCAGCACGATGGCGATCGGCGCGCCGCGCGTGGCGGACTGATGAAAGCGGCCTTCGAGCCTACCGGCGGGACCGGTGAAGATGACTTCGGGCATAGGATTTCCCTGTGGAAACGGGCAGGGGCGCTTCTTACCACGCTTGACCACGTGAAATGCAAGGGAATTCGGTGCGAACGCGGCGGAAGCGTTTCGCCAAATCCATGTGAACAATGGCTTAACCGGCTTCGAGGCGCTTATCGGTATGGCAGTCCGATGACGCATCTTGGAGAGGAGAGAAAGTCAAACTGGCGCTTGGTCAGCAGAATCGACGCGCAGTGTAAGGTGGCCTGCAAACCGAAAGCGGCGCCGGCTCTCCTTATGGCTTTAAGCCCGGTTCGCGATATATTCTGCAGATGGTCACCGCCGTTAGCACTCCAAGCGAGGCCGAGGTCGCGGCTTGGCGGGAGCTTTCGCGTAACGAGGAGCTGCGACGGATGCGTCAGGCTCTGTCTTCAGCCGATGCCTCGACCTCCTGCGATACGACGATGGGGGAGGTTTGGGACCAAATCGTTAGCCGACTTGCGATCCGATGGCTAAGTATCGCCTGTCCTTGCAGGCGAGGCGGCAAATCCGGGACATCGGCGTTTTCACTGCCCGACGGTTCGGGCTCTATCAGGCGGAAGCCTACCACGCGGGGCTCGAGCGAACTTTCGGCCTGCTTATCGATTTTCCGAAGATGGGCGCGTCCGCAGAGGAGCTACTGCCCGGCGCCCGCCGGTTTCGTTTCCAATCCCACAATATCTTCTACACCGAGGACGATGAGGGCATCTAAACCGCGCCGTTTTTCATGCCGCGCAGGATTGAGGCGCGATCTTTTCGACGACCGGTGACCTTTGGCGCCTCCGCCGCGGCGTTTCCATGACCACATCTCTGCTATGACCATTGCTCGCCTCGGCGCCTTCGCCCTCGTGGCCCTCCTGTTCTTGCTCGCTGCGGAGAACCTCGCGCCGGCGCTCGACGGCTTGCGCCTTGCGGCGAATCGGGACGACCCCGTGGCGCTGACGCAGGCGCG
>JAMBEQ010000012.1 GCA_024506175.1 Methylocystis sp. | reverse complement strand
GGCCGTGAATGCGAAGAATTCCTTCGCATTCATCGGTCGAGGGTCAAGAAAAGGGACGCCCATGGCCTCCGCTTTACCGGTTACTGCACCAGTTTGGGCGCGCCGACGCGGACGGTCTCGCCTTCCTGCATGATGCCGAGCCGGCGAGCGACCTCCGTATAGGCCTCCACCAGCCCGCCGAGATCGCGGCGGAAACGGTCCTTGTCCAGCTTGTCGTTAGACTTGATGTCCCACAGACGGCAGCTGTCGGGCGAGATTTCGTCGGCGACGACAATCCGCATCATGTCGCCTTCCCACAAGCGCCCGCACTCCATCTTGAAGTCGACGAGTCGAATGCCGACGCCGAGGAACAAGCCGGACAGGAAATCGTTAACGCGAATGGCGAGGGCCATGATGTCGTCGATTTCCTGAGGCGTCGCCCAGCCAAAGGCGGTGATATGCTCTTCCGAGACCATTGGGTCGTCGAGCGCGTCATTCTTGTAATAGAACTCGATGATCGAGCGCGGCAGCTGCGTGCCCTCCTCGATTCCGAGACGCTTGGCGAGCGAGCCCGCGGCGACGTTGCGCACCACGACTTCCAGCGGAACGATCTCCACCTCGCGGATGAGCTGCTCGCGCATGTTCAGCCGGCGGATGAAATGCGTCGGCACCCCGATGGCGTTGAGATTCTGGAAGATGTATTCCGAGATGCGGTTGTTCAGGACGCCCTTGCCATCGATCACTTCGTGCTTTTTGGCGTTGAAGGCGGTGGCGTCGTCCTTGAAATGCTGAATCAACGTGCCCGGCTCAGGGCCCTCATAAAGGACCTTGGCCTTGCCTTCGTAGATACGGCGACGGCGGTTCATTGGGATCAACCGGGGCTTGAGAAAGTCCATGGGGTCGGCCGCGGCTCCTCCTATATGGTCCCCGCATCCGGCGTATCCAGAGACGGGGGTTAAGGTGACCGACCGCAACGACGCGTGGTCGTAACAGTCTTTGGGGGCCAGTGACAAGCCAGTGGGCGCCTTGTAGAGGCGACGCCTCACGTTACACGAAACGGAAATCCGATACAACGTTCTCTTTTGGCGGCGTTTCAGCTGTTTTTGCCTTTGCTTGCCCCGGAACGGCTTGGCATTGGCGCCGGGCCCGGTTTTCGCCTATATGCGTGCGGCGCATTCAAGATGCGGCGCGCGGCGGATTCGCCGCCGGTTGCGAGCAAAGAGACAAACCCCGAGGAATGGGCATGAGCACTTTCGATCAGCGCGAAGAATCCTTCGAGAAACGCTACGTCCATGATGAGGAGCTGCGTTTCCGCGCGGAGGCGCGCCGCAATAAGCTCGTCGGCCTCTGGGCCGCTGAAAAGCTCGGCAAGACCGGCGCCGACGCGGAAGCTTACGCGGACGCTTTGGTCGCGGCGGAAGTCTCCGCGAACGCCGACGAGCGCGTCGTCGCGACCGTGAAGAAGGATTTCGAGGCCGCCGAAGTCGACCAGTCCGAGCACCAGATCCGTCGCACGATGGATGAGATGCTCGCCAAGGCCAAGGCGGAGATCCGGGCGGGCGAGTAAGGCCAGAGAGGCCGCGGGGGCCGGCAGCATCCCGGCCCCGGATGGCTCCCCTTAGGCGGCCGCCAGAGCGAGGGCTCCCCCCGCCACCACACTGCCAGATTAGCCAGGCGGCTTTCTTTTAAGCTTTTCGCGTCAAGCTGCGCTGATGCGCAAAATGTCGATTAGAAAAGCCCGCCCGGCCGCGAAGCCCCTTCCGGACGCGGCGCGTTTTTGCGCCGCCCCGCCCATCGCCCGGGAGGCTGTCCTTTGGCTGCAATCGCTGGCGGGCGAGAAGCGGGCGTCGCGCCATACGATCGACGGCTATGCGCGCGACGTCGCCGGATTTCTCGCTTTTCTTACGGAGCATCTCGGCGCCAAGCCCGATCGGGGAGCGCTCCTCGCGCTCGAGCCAGCGGACTTGCGCGCCTATCTGGCCAAGCGTCGCAACGAGGGGCTGGAGAGCCGGTCACTCCTGCGGGCGCTCGCCGCCCTCCGTAATTTCCTTAGATTTCTCGAGAAAAAAGGCCTCGCCAAGACCGACCTCTTCGCCGCCGTGCGCGCCCCCAAGAAGCCGCACAGCCTGCCGAAAGCGTTGACCGTTACCGACGCCCGCGATCTCATCGACCCGGAGCAGCGCGCGGGCGAGGCGCGCGCGCCCTGGGTGCTCGCGCGGGACGCCGCCGTGCTCGCTTTGCTCTATGGCGCGGGCCTGCGCATTTCCGAGGCGCTTTCCATCGCGCATAAAGATGCGCCAATTGGTCGCATCGACCGGGTGACGATCACCGGCAAAGGGGCGAAGACGCGCACGCTTCCCGTGATCGAGCCCGTGCGGCGGGCGATCGAGGCCTATCTTGCGATTTGCCCCTATGATCTCTCGGGCGGCCCGCTTTTCGTGGGCGCCAAGGGCGGCCCGCTCTCGCCGCGCATCGTGCAGCTCGCGGTCCAGCGCCTGCGCGGCGCGCTTGGGCTTCCCGACAGCGCGACCCCCCATGCGCTGCGCCATTCCTTCGC
>JAMBEQ010000011.1 GCA_024506175.1 Methylocystis sp. | reverse complement strand
GGCATGATCATTTGCGGATACGCGATCGGCGCTTCCAAGGGCTATGTCTATCTGCGCTCGGAATACCCGATTGTCGCCAAGGTTTTCCAGGCCGCAATCGAGAAGGCGCGCGAAGCCGGCTGGCTTGGCCAAAGCATCAAGGGCTCCGGCTTCGACTTCGACGTCGAGCTGCGCATCGGCGCCGGCGCCTATGTCTGCGGCGAGGAGACGTCGCTGCTCGAGAGCCTCGAGGGCAAGCGCGGCATCGTGCGCGCCAAGCCGCCGCTGCCGGCCCATGTCGGCCTCTTCGGCAGGCCGACGGTCGTCAACAACGTCCTTTCCATGGCCACCGTGCCGATGATTCTGGAAAAGGGCGCGCAGCATTACGCCGATCTCGGCGTCGGCCGCTCCCGCGGCACCATGCCGCTGCAGATCGCCGGAAATGTCAAATATGGCGGCCTGTTCGAGACCGACTTTGGCATCCCTCTCGGCACGATTGTCAACGACATTGCCGGTGGAACGCGCACCGGCCGTCCGGTAAAAGCTGTTCAGGTCGGCGGTCCGCTTGGCGCCTATGTGCCCGAGTCGCTTTTCGATCTACCCTTCGACTATGAAGCTTTTGCGGCGAAAGACAGCCTGATCGGCCATGGCGGCCTCGTCGTGTTCGACGACACCGTCGACATGGCGTGGATGGCGCGCTTCGGCATGGAGTTTTGCGCGATCGAAAGCTGCGGAAAGTGCACGCCTTGCCGCATCGGCTCTACCCGCGGCGTCGAAACGATCGACAAAATTCGAAACGGTCAGGATGTCGAGAAGAATATCGAGCTTCTCAAGGACCTCTGCCACACTATGAAGTTTGGCTCATTGTGTGCATTGGGCGGCTTTGCGCCGTATCCCGTCGAGAGCGCTCTACGCCATTTTCCCGAGGACTTCCGCAAGCCGGCCCTTGAAGCCGCTGAGTGAGGTAGCCGCCATGACGCTTATCAAAGAGACAGATTACGGGACGCCTGAGTCCGCATCCGCCAACATGGTCACGCTGACCATTGACGGCAAGAGCGTCACGGTTCCTGAGGGAACCTCCATCATGCGCGCAGCGATGGAAGCCGGGACCGAGATCCCGAAGCTCTGCGCCACGGACAGCATCAAGGCCTTCGGCTCCTGCCGCCTCTGCGTGATCGAGGTCGAGGGCCGTAACGGCACGCCTGCCTCCTGCACCACGCCGGTCGCGCCGGGCATTTCCGTCAAGACCCAGACCCCGCGGCTCGCCGCCATCCGCCGCGGCGTGATGGAGCTCTACATCTCTGACCATCCGCTCGATTGCCTGACCTGCGCGGCCAATGGCGACTGTGAGCTGCAGGACATGGCCGGCGCCGTGGGATTGCGCGACGTGCGTTACGGCTATGACGGCGCGAACCATGTCTTCGCCCGCAACGAAGGCGAAGCCAACTTCAACTGGAAGCCGAAGGACGAGTCGAACCCTTATTTCACCTACGACCCGTCGAAGTGCATCGTCTGTAACCGCTGCGTGCGCGCCTGCGAGGAAGTGCAGGGCACTTTCGCGCTGACGATCTCCGGCCGCGGCTTCGATTCCCGCGTGTCGCCCGGCATGGACGAAGCCTTCATGGAGTCGGAATGCGTCTCCTGCGGCGCCTGCGTCCAAGCCTGCCCGACCGCGACTCTGACTGAGAAGTCCGTTATCGAGATCGGTCAGCCCGAGCATTCCGCGGTCACCACTTGCGCCTACTGCGGTGTGGGCTGCACCTTCAAGGCCGAGATGCGCGGCGAAGAACTCGTGCGCATGGTTCCCTGGAAGGACGGCAAGGCCAACCACGGCCATAGTTGCATCAAAGGCCGTTTCGCCTATGGCTACGCCCATCACGGCGACCGCGTTCTCGACCCGATGATCCGCGAGTCGATCGACCAGCCCTGGCGAGTCGTCTCTTGGGACGAGGCTCTGACCTTCGCCGCCGATCGCCTGAATGCGGTTCAAGCCAAATATGGGAAGGGCTCGGTCGGCGCTATCACCTCTTCGCGTTGCTCGAACGAAGAGACCTATCTCGTCCAGAAGCTCGTGCGCGCCGGCTTCGGCAACAACAACGTCGATACCTGCGCCCGCGTCTGCCACTCTCCGACCGGCTATGGCCTCAACCAGGCTTTCGGAACCTCTGCCGGCACGCAGGATTTCGATTCGGTCGACGACGCCGACGTCGTTCTCGTCATCGGCGCCAATCCGACGGATGCGCATCCGGTCTTCGGCTCGCGCATGAAGAAGCGCCTGCGCGAGGGCGCCAAGCTGATCGTCATCGATCCGCGCCGCATCGACCTCGTGCGTTCGCCCCACATCAAGGCGGATTATCATCTCCCGCTCAAGCCCGGCACCAATGTCGCGATGGTTACGGCGCTCGCCCATGTCATCGTGAAGGAAGGCCTCGTGAACGAAGCCTTCGTGCGCGAGCGCTGCGACTGGGACGAATTCCAGGCCTGGGCCGATTTCGTCTCGCTCGACCGGAACAGCCCCGAGGCGCTGGAGTCGGTCATCGGCGTCAAGGCTGAGGACATCCGCGGCGCGGCGCGTCTTTACGCCACCGGCGGCAACGGCGCGATCTACTACGGCCTCGGCGTGACGGAGCATTCGCAGGGCTCCACCACCGTCATGGGCATCGCCAATCTCGCCATGGCGACCGGCAATCTTGGCCGTCGAGGCGTCGGCGTGAACCCGCTGCGCGGCCAGAACAATGTCCAGGGCTCCTGCGACATGGGCTCGTTCCCGCATGAGCTGCCGGGCTACCAGCACATCTCCGGCGAGGCGGCGCGCGCCGCTTTCGAGGCGGACTGGGGCGTCAAGCTCGACCCCGAGCCCGGCCTGCGCATCCCCAATATGTTCGACGCGGCGGTCGAGGGCCGGTTCAAGGGCCTCTATCTCCAGGGCGAGGACATTCTGCAATCCGATCCGGACACGCGCCATGTTTCGGCGGCTCTCGCCAACATGGAAATCGTGATCGTGCAGGACCTGTTCCTGGTCGAATCCGCCCACTACGCCCATGTCTTCCTGCCGGGCTGCTCCTTCCTCGAGAAGGACGGCACCTTCACCAACGCCGAGCGCCGCATCCAGCGCATCCGCAAGGTGATGAGCCCGAAGAACGGCTTCGGCGATTGGGAGATCACCCAGAAGCTCGCCAACAAGCTCGGTATGGGTTGGAGCTATACGCATCCGTCCGAGATCATGGACGAGATCGCGCGCCTTACGCCCTCCTTCCGCAATGTCTCCTATGCGATGCTGGACGACATCGGCTCCGTGCAGTGGCCGTGCAACGACGCATCGCCGGACGGCATGCCGATCATGCACATCAGCGGCTTCGCGCGCGGCAAGGGCAAATTCGTCATCACCGAATATGTCCCGACCGACGAGAAGGTGGGGCCGCGCTTCCCGCTGCTGCTGACCACCGGCCGCATCCTGTCGCAATACAACGTCGGCGCGCAGACCCGCCGCACCGAGAACAGCCAGTGGCATCCTGAGGACGTTCTCGAAATCCATCCGCATGATGCGGAGGATCGCGGCCTCATTGAGGGGGACTGGGTGAAGGTTGCGAGCCGCGCGGGTGAAACCACCCTGCGGGTTCAAATCACGGACCGCGTGGCTCCGGGCGTGGTCTACACCACCTTCCACCACCCGCTCTGCAACACCAATGTCGTGACCACCGACAATTCGGACTGGGCGACGAACTGCCCTGAGTACAAAGTGACGGCCGTTCAGATCTCCAAGAGCAACGGCCCCACCGAGTTCCAGGAAAAGTATCGCGAGCTGTCCGAGCGGGCGCGGCGGGTCGCGAGCACGATCGACGCGGCGGAATGACGAAAGTTCCGCCGGCCACTCTTCGGGTTGAATGCCTGGCGCGCCGTCACGATGTGACGGCGCGTTCTTCACGCGTGATCCCCGAGGAGACGCCGGTCGCCTTCACCTATGGCGGCTCTACCCATGCGGTGATGATGGCGACGCCGTCCGACCTCGAAGATTTCGCGGTCGGCTTCGCGATCACCGAGGGTCTCGTCGACTCCCCGGAAGACGCCGGCCAAGTGGAAGTCGTTCCATCGGAAGCGGGGATCGAATTACGGACATGGCTTGCCGGCGGCCGGCAGGAGGCCTATGCCGCGCGCAAGCGCTCCATGGCGGGGCCGACAGGTTGCGGGCTTTGCGGGATCGAGAGTTTGGAGGCGGCGACGCGCTATTTGCCGGCGCTCGACAATACGCTCGCCGTGGCCGCCGAGAGTTTGATCGAGGCGATGGATCGGCTTCCCGGCTTGCAAAAGATTAATCAGGACACGCGCGCGGTTCACGCCGCCGCTTTCTGGAATCCCGCGTCGAGCACGCTGATCGTGCGTGAGGACGTCGGTCGGCACAATGCGCTCGACAAGCTTGCTGGCGCGCTGGCGCGGCAGGGGCTCGCCGCGTCGCAGGGCGTGGTGCTGATGACGAGCCGCGTCTCGGTCGAACTCGTTCAAAAGGCCGCCCGCATCGGCGCGCCCATCATCGCGGCGGTGTCGGCGCCAACCGCCCTGGCGGTTCGCAGCGCCGAAAAATGCGGTATGACCCTCGTGGCCGTGATGCGGGGCCGCGATTTTGAAATCTTCACCCACCCAGGACGCATCGTCGAACAGGTTTCCACACATGTCGCATGATTCAGTCGAGAAGCTCGTCAAAATGGCCAATCAGATCGGCGCCTTCTTCGGGGTGCAGAAAATCGGCGCCGCAGCCGGCATGGCCGAGCATTTGCGCAAGTTTTGGGCTCCCCATATGCGCGAAGCGATCTCCGAACATGTGAGCCATGGCGGCGCGGGCCTCGATCCGATCGCGATCGAAGCGATCAAGATTCTCCAGGCCGAGAGGGCCAAAGGCGCGGCATAAAGCCCCGGCCGCTAGATGGAATCAGAAGCGGCGCCGGCATGCCGGGCCGCTCTTTTCGTTGCCGAAACTATTGGACTTGTGTGGCGTCGTCCCCTAGAGCGCATTCCGCAAAAGTTGACAGACTTTTGCGATAAGAATGCGCTCCAGATAACTGACTTGATCGCGATTTCTTGTCGCTCGCATATTCCATGCGAGCGGAAAGCGCGCTAGGCCTTCTGCCCGCAAGAACGCCTGCATCGAACGAGCTTAGCATGACCGACGCAATCTGCCCCTGCCGCGTAACCGACGCCGACAAGCGCGCCTATGCGGATTGCTGCCAGCCTTATCTCGAAGGAGGCAAGGCGCCGCCCACGGCCGAGGCGCTGATGCGCTCGCGTTACACTGCCTTCGTGAAGGGCGACATCGATTATTTGCACGACACGCTCGCGCCGGGCACGCGTGAGGATTTCGACCGCAAGGCGATTACCCATTGGGCGAGCCAGTCGCAGTGGCTTGGCCTGGAGATCCGTTCGACAGAAGCGGGCGGCGAGACGGACGACGCGGGCTATGTCGAATTCGTCGCGAGCTTTATCAACGAGGGCAACCGCCTCGATCATCGCGAGCGCTCGCTCTTCAAGAAGATCGACGGCCGCTGGTATTTCCAGGAAGAGGCCAATCGCAAGAACGAGCCGGTCGTAAAGGGCAAGCAGCCCGGCCGCAACGACCCGTGCCCCTGCGGCTCCGGCAAGAAATATAAGAAGTGCTGCGGCGCGGCCGCATAGGGCTCTAATCCAAGCGAACATTCTCCCGCGCCAGCAGGGCGCGCTTTCGGCCGGTTCCCCAATGGTAACCGGACAGGGTGCCGTCGCTGCGCAGCACGCGATGGCAGGGAACGGCGACCGCCACAGGATTGGCCGCGATGGCGCCGCCGACGGCGCGAGTCGCTTTCGGCGCGCCAATGCGACGCGCGATTTCGGCGTAGCTCGTCGTGCTGCCCGGGGGAATCGCGCGCAACGCCGCCCAAACGCGCTGCTGGAAGTCGGTGCCCCGCGCGTCAATGGGAAAGGCGATGGGGACATCGGGCGTTTCGATCTTCGTCAACACGGAGTCCACGAAAGGCCCGCCATCCGCATCCCCGATAAGTAAGGCCTTCTTGAAACGCCTGCGAAGGTCTTCCCGCAACGCCTCAGCGTCGTCTCCGAGCAGTATGGCGCAGACGCCTTTGTCGCTTACCGCGATCAGCGCCAGGCCGAGGCTGCATCTTCTCAGCGAATAATGGATCGTCTCTCCGGCGCGTATCGGGACGGCCGGGGGCTTTTCACGGAACGTATGCTTTTTCATCATCGGAGCTCGCAGGCGGCGCTGGCCTTTTTCTATCGAGGGCTCGCGGGATCAGGCGCAACGAGCTCCTCATCCGAAAAGAGTCGTGAGCGCATTAAAAATCGCAACCCCGTGCCATTGTCGAGCGAGAACATGCCGCCCTGGCCCGGCACGACGTCGATGATGAGTTGCGTGTGCTTCCAATACTCGAACTGCGCCGCGCCAATGTAGAAAGGCGCGCCCCCGATCTCGCCGAGCTTCACGTCATTATCGCCGGCGAGAAACTCGCCCCGAGGATAGCACATCGGCGCCGAGCCGTCGCAACAGCCGCCGGATTGGTGGAAGAGGATGGGGCCATGCTCGCGCCCGAGCCGCGCGATGAGGTCGAGCGCGGCGGGCGTGGCGGTGACTCTCTGAGGCTGGTTCGCTGTGTTCAAGACCCCCTCCTTGTCCCTCCCTCGCTTTCGCGGGAGAGGGGACGCTCGCGATCGACATTGTGTCGATGAAGGCCACGACCTGCTCCCTCTCCCGCCATAGCCCGTCAAGAGACGGGCGTCTTTTCAGACGCCCTATGGCCGAGGAGGGCTTTAAAAGAACCCCAGCTTCTTCGGGCTGTAGCTCACCAGCATGTTCTTCGTCTGCTGGTAGTGGTCGAGCATCATCTGATGCGTTTCCCGTCCGATGCCCGATTGCTTGTAGCCGCCGAAGGCCGCATGGGCCGGATAGGCGTGGTAGCAATTGGTCCAGACGCGGCCGGCCTGGATCGCGCGGCCGAAGCGATAGCAGCGATTGACGTCGCGGCTCCATACGCCGGCGCCGAGCCCGTAGAGCGTGTCGTTGGCGATATGCAACGCTTCGTCGTCGTCCTTGAAGGTGGTCACCGACACGACGGGGCCGAAGATCTCCTCCTGGAAGACGCGCATGCGGTTGTGGCCCTCCAGCACCGTCGGCTTCACATAGAAGCCTCCCGCAAGCTCGCCCTCGAGCATGTTTCGCTCGCCGCCGGCGAGCACCTTGGCGCCCTCCTGCTTGCCGATGTCGATGTAGCTCAGGATTTTTTCCAGCTGCTCGGAAGAGGCTTGCGCGCCGATCATGGTTTCCGGGTCGAGCGGATGGCCTTGCTTGATGGCGCCGACGCGCGCCAGCGCCCGCTCCATGAAACGGTCGTATATCTTCTCTTGAACCAGCGCGCGGCTTGGGCAGGTGCAGACCTCCCCCTGATTGAGCGCGAACATCACGAAACCTTCGACAGCCTTGTCGAAGAAGTCGTCATCCTCGCGCGCCACATCGTCGAAGAAAATGTTGGGCGACTTGCCGCCGAGCTCCAGCGTTACCGGGATCAGCGTCTGGCTGGCGTATTGCATGATGAGCCGGCCAGTCGTCGTTTCGCCGGTAAAGGCGATCTTGGCGATGCGGTTCGAGGAGGCGAGGGGCTTCCCGGCCTCCAGGCCAAAGCCGTTGACGATATTGAGCGCGCCCTTGGGCAGAAGGTCGCCGATAAGCTCCGCCCAGACGAGAATGCTCGCGGGCGTCTGCTCAGCAGGCTTGAGGATGACGCAATTGCCGGCGACCAGCGCTGGCGCGAGCTTCCAGGCCGCCATCAGCAGCGGGAAGTTCCACGGGATGATCTGGCCGACGACCCCTAGCGGCTCATGGAAGTGATAGGCGACGGTGTCGTGGTCGATCTCCGAGAGGCTGCCTTCCTGCGCGCGCGCGGCGCCGGCGAAATAGCGGAAGTGGTCAATTGCGAGAGGAATGTCGGCCGCCATGGTCTCGCGGATCGGTTTGCCATTGTCCCATGTCTCGGCGGTCGCGAGGAGTTCGAGGTTCTCCTCCATGCAATCTGCGATCTTGTAGAGGATGCGCGCGCGTTCGGCCGCGCTGGTCCTGCCCCAAGCGTCCTTCGCGGCATGGGCGGCGTCGAGAGCCGCCTCTATGTCGTCCTTGTCGGATCGCGCGATCTCGCAGACCTTCTGGCCGGTGATCGGCGAGATATTGTCGAACACGCGGCCGGACCTGGCGTCCGCCCATTCGCCGTTGATGAAGTTGCCATAGCGCGCCTTGAAGGGGGGCTTTGCGGCAGCGAAACTTTCATGCTTGGTCATGGGCGGCCTTCCCTTGCTATCTCCATGCGCGCCTTTGCGGCGCCTCTTTATCGTTGGGAGATAGTAAAGCACAGCTGCGCGCCAAGGGAAGGCCGGCCGAAAGCGCGTTCACAACGCCGGCTTTTCAGGCGTTACCTCTTATCAGCAAAGCTC
>JAMBEQ010000010.1 GCA_024506175.1 Methylocystis sp. | reverse complement strand
ATACCGGAGACATTGCGTGAACTTCCTAATGTTCCGCTCGAAAGACAGACGATAGAGCAGCTAAAGGAGGAGCATTCTTACTGGATGAATCGAGTATGCCAGGCGTCAGGCGGCGAGAGCAGGAAGGCCGCATACAACCGGATGGTAGAGTGCGAAAGCTGGATAAATCGGCGCGAGACAGAGGAGAGCGCAAAACCCCGAAGGAAGAGTGTGCATGCGTAGGCAAAAACTCAGCGCCGCGTCATGCACATCGTCCGTTGGCACTTTTGGCTACGTCCTCCGCCATAGCCAGCCGAAGAAGAAGCAACGCGATTTCCTTTGGGGGTGTCTCGCGCGTCACTGCCTCGAAAGAAAGCGCTATTGAGGCTCCTAGCTCCTCCGCGATTAGCGCCAGGGCGCGTCCATCCTCTTCACTCTCAAGGAAACACATTTGCTTCTCCGCGTGCGGGTGCGCCAGGGGGGCTAACTTTTCATGATCTACGCAGTTCCACCCTGAGCCTGACCAAAAGTTACACCACCGGCGAACGAATTTGTTTGTGCATTCCTCGTGAACCTCTGTCGTTCAATCGATGGGACTTTTTGCCGCGTTGCTTCCAACCAAGCAGGGATGCGAAAGTTAGCTTGCGTTGCCGAGCTTTTCCGAAGATGCGCTTCCGGTGTCTTAAAGGAGCCGAGGCTAAATTGATCTTCCGGAATTGCTCGGGCGACGCGTGTTTTCGTCGCTGCCGGCGGCATCAGCGCGAACCTGAACCCACGTTTCTCGTATGCGCGGATCATCAAGCAAGATTTTCGGGAATCTAATTGAAAACCGGTTGTAGAATTCATCGCGAAACTGCGTGAATGTTTTCTCGCTAGAAGTATCGAATACATCAGAAAAATAGATGTTTCTTTATATTCGACGTGAATTTTAATCAACATCGCGCCCTCTACTCTGTAAGCGGGAGCGCAATGCCGCTCTCAGTCGCTGGGTGCTTACGCAGCAATTGTAATGCCTAGCGATGAAACCACAAGATAGTGAGTTTATGGGTGAGCGGCAAGCTGTTGAACAGGCAGCGGCACGCTTAGTTTTCCACAGCATACGTAAACTTACCGAATTGAAAGCTGGCCCTAAAGCGCGACAATCTGTCACCCAGACCGCCAAGGGAGGGCAAAAATGCTAAGCGTTCAAGAGTTTAGTGCCGCCTCGGGTCTGCGCTCCGGTGAGTTAATCCTGGGCGTAACGCCGTCAGCCAAACATCGCGTGCTGCTCTCTTCCTACCTGCTCAACCTCTGGCGAGGGCCTGAAGCTGTGCGGGACATGATCATTGCTGACTTCTGCTCAGCCATTGATTTAGGGGTGGAAGCACACGCTGGCGACCTATTGCAGGTGCTGCGGCAATTCCTCGAAGATTTCCCTGAGGCTGGCGTTTGTTTTCTGCGCCTTGCTCCTGCGTCAGCGATGAGCCCAAAAGCCGCGTGAAGGTTATGCTGCCTAAATGGCGGGCTCGGTCGAGTAACGATCGGTCGTCATCGCTTATCCTCGGGCAATTGATCGTCAGCCGGGAGATTCCACCCCTCCATCTCTCGACGGGCTTCTTCCATCTCTTCGTCAGTCGGCTTTCGCCCTGTGAGCGCTTCGAACATTTGGAGCAAGTCTTCAAAGGTCGGATTGTTGACGAGCGTGAAAACTGGCTTGGGTTTGTCGGTTGGCATGGGTTTCAACAGTGAGTTTTAGAACCCGAACGTCTTCTTTCGTGATTGCGAACTTTTTCGAAATGCGATCGATATAGCCGACCGCATCTCTCAGAAGCCAAGCGCTAGCGAGGATTGCTATTGCTAAAAGAGAATTGGTGAAAAAGAACAGCATAACTGTGATGGCGATAACCGCGATGACAATGGCGTAGGCGATCGTGAGCACTTGTTTCACGGTGTCCTCGTTCATTGCCGTTCGCCTTTTTTCTTTTCTCCCAGCCTTGTTTGCATACGGCTTACCGCCGGCCTATTGCATTACATCAGCGTCGCCGCTGCCACGATAAAAGGGCAACGACAATCGCCACTATCGGACTTGCGATGACGAGCATTTGTTTTATCTCGCTCATTAGATTTGCGCTCCGCACATGTTCGCAAGGTCGATGACGGGGGCGGTGTAGCAGGTGGAGATCATTGCCGATCTTTGCGCGATAGAACATCAATCGGCGGAATAGCCCCCTCTAGCTCTTTGCGCATTTGCTCTATTTCTTCCTCGTTCAATTTGCGGCCGGTGAGAGCTTCGACGAGGCCGACCAAGCCTTCTAGGTTTGGCTTGGCGGGGATGAATGTGGGCTTGTCTTCGGGCATTAGATCGCATTCAGCGAAGCTACTTCTTCGCCGCCTCTAGCTCTTTCTCCAAGCGGTCGCGATCCGCCAAATGCAGAGCTTGCATCTGCTCGAATTCCCGCAGCAGCGCCCTTGCTTGGGAGGTATCGTGGCCATCTTGCTCTAGCCAGGCAATAAGGCGGTGTTGCTCTTCGATGATCCGCTGACCGCGAGCAGCGTGGCCTTTGGCAAGCGCGAGGTGCTCTTCTATCATCGAACGTCCATGCCAACTCCCCGCTTATCCAAATCGGCAGCAAGCTGTCGGCTTTGCTCGCGGGCTTCGCCCAAACTCTTCATCGCACGGTCGAGTTCGTCACGGGCCATGTCGCGCTCGGCCAACGCAAAGGCCAGTGCAGCGCGCAGCTCCTCGACTTCATTGGACATTATCGCAATCTCTCCTACGGCACGATATGGGATAGCGAGCCGCAACGGCGATATAAAAGGGGAAGAAGCCGATTCGCTCTACGTAGGTGCGCAGAGCAAAAACAGCGATCGGAGAGCGCCTGCGGCGGTTTTCCTAGGAAAAAAGGATCGAGCCCGTACCTTTGAGCCCCGATCAGAGGTGCTTACAGCAACGCTTTGACGCTCTGTGGGCTACACGGTCAAGATAATAAAAAGACGCGTAATATCAAATGGCTGTGAGAGTTTGCGCCTTGATACTCCCAGTCCTTCGCGCCGAAGGCTGACGGACAGATGTTGTTCGTCACCGCGCCTTCGTGCGTCAGCTTCTCAGGGACGATATTCGGCAACCCCGTCTTGGTGTTGATGCCCGTCGCCCAATTGGCGAAGCTGAAGGGATTGGCGCTGATAACCTCGCCGGTGGCGCGGTCGAGGATGTAGTTGAAACCGTTCTTGTGGAAGTTTGCGATCACTTTTCGCGGAACGCCGTTTATGGTCAGATCGACTACCGTGTTCTCGCTCGTCGCGTCGTAGTCCCAATTGTCATGTGGAACGGTCTGATAGGCCCAGACCGCCTTGCCGGTGTCCGGGTTGCGAGCGAAGATGGTTGCGGCCCATTTATTCTCGCCCGGCCGCAAATCGGGGTTGAAGGTTCCGGGCTGCGATGTGCCGTAGTAGATGAGATTAAGATCGGGATCGTAAGTGATCCAGGTCCATGAACTCGCGCCGCCGACCTGCCACATGGTTCCGGGCCAGGTCTTCGTGCCGAGATCCGGCCCTTGATCTTTCGAATAGAAGGGGTGGAAGTTCGAGTCGATTTTGACGTCGGCGTCGGGACCTGTGGAATAGGCTTGCCAAAGTAGCTTGCCGGTCGTGAGGTCGAGCGCGCGAACCGAGCCGCGGACGCCCATCTCCGAACCCGAGCTTCCGAAGATCACCTTGTTGTTGACGATGATGGGCGCGGTGTTGAGCGTCTCGCCTTTCCAGGGATCTGCGACCTTGGTGCGCCAAACCTGTTGGCCGGTCGTCGCATTGACCGCAACGGCATTGCCGTCGAGCAAGTTATAAACGACGAGGCCGTTGGCGTACGCGGCGCCGCGATTAACGATATCGCAGCAGGTGAGTCCGCGCGCGTAACCGGCCGGCTGCGGGTTGAAGGTCCAAAGCGCCGTGCCCGGGTTTTTCAGATCGAGCGCGATCAGCTTATTGGGAAACGGCGTCACGACATACATAACGGAGCCGACGACGAGCGGGCTGCCTTGGTGGCTGCCCTTCGTGCCCGTGGGGTAAGAGAACTCCTCGACCAAAGTCGAGACATTCGAGGGCGTGATGTCCCCCAACCCGCTGAAGCGCGTCCCTTGAGGCGTGCCGCCGGCGGTCGTCCAATTCGCGCCGGTTTGAATGGTTTCCGCGATCGCCGCATGGGGCAGGCCCGCGCCGCATAGCAACAGAGCGCCAGCGAGGAGCCTGCGGGCGTTAGTTCTCCTAGTAGATGCAAGGGGAAGGGAAGAATACGCGAGCTTCGAGCAGACTTGGCTGGAATACTTCGGCGTCAAGACGGGCCTCTTCTGTTGGTTTTGCGACGCACGAAACCTGCCGTCGGCTAGATTGCTCGACGAACATATTGTTGAAATCTTGCTGGAGGGCAGCCGAACGGTGGGTTTGCGTTTCGCACAAATATTTATCGACAGATCTGACGATCAAATTAACGGTTGCGGGGAAATGTAAGAAAAAATTTATGGATTTTTGCATAAGTTTGTACTTTTTCTCGTGTTTTTAGCTGTCTGCGAACAGAAATGACGCGCAAAAAAATTGCTTCGCTCTCGCTCGGAGTGGCGGGGAGTCTCACGCTCGCGAGCGGGGAGGGTTATTTTAAAGCGATGCCCGCGGGTCGAGACTAGAAGCTCTGGTCGCGGTGGGGGCGCATCATTGCAGAGAGCTGGTTGGGCAATTGCTGCAAATTCGTCACCACGGTCGACACCGCTTTGCCAGCGGCGCGTCCAACGGCGACGAGCGGATTGGCTTGTTGCGGCTGAGTGGGGCGGGGCGCGGTCTTGGCGCGAACGGTCTTATGCGCCTGCGGTTTGGGTTTGACCGTCGTTGCTCCAGATGGCTTCGCGGCCTCGAGCTGCTGCACGTCACCCGACAAGGCCGGCGAGACGCACTCAGGCATTGGCGAAGAAATCGGCGCGGCGGCGGGAGCCAGCTCCGGGAGCGGCTCCGGCCTCGAGACTTGAGTTGGGGGCGTCTCGATATCCAGTCGGGCAATGGAGACGGGCGCTTCTTTCTTCGGCGCCGGGACTGATTCCGCAGTCTTCATTGGAGCGACGGCGGGGGGCGTCTGGGCGACCAGAGGCAGGCAGCTTGCGCCAGCCATTGCGACCAACATCGCCGCAAACGCGGCGTGAAGACGGCTAGGGCGCTCGATGACGCTTATCGGAGCGGCAGGACGCTGCGCGATAATTCGACAATCCGTCGCCGCGAAGGTCGGAACAGGCGGATTCACGGCGATGATTGGGGCGGCCTCGATCGCCACTGCCGCGCGCAGCGGTTCGTGAGGCCAGTAGGTGTCCGGTAAGGGCTTCGGCTCGCCAAAGAGCTCCTGTGTGGTTCGCGCGGTCCAGACAGCCATGCCATCTTGCGCGCCGCCGAAGAACTCCTGGGATTTTTCGTAGAGAGAGCCGCTTACCCAGCGGCAGATTGCTTCCGGCGCCAGCTTATGATTCTCCGCCGGCAGCTCCGCAAATTCGACAAAGAACGACGAGGAGAGCTGGATGCTGAACTTTATCCCTCTCGTCAGAGGGTTCAGCTCAGCGTTGATCGGCGTCTTCACGCCGAGAAAAAAGGCGCGGATCAGTTCCCGGCTTTCGCTCTGAGACAACTGGACCGGCGTTTCCTTGAAATCCAGATCGCACAACTCGCATCTGAATTTCAGCGGCAGGCGAGAGAGAGGGAAGCTACTTCGATTGAGATAGGCTTCGTCCAGCTCGACGATAAATCTCACACAGTCGTTTTTCGTCAAACCGAAATATGTGTGTTTGGGCCCTTGTCCAAGAGCATTCGCGTCCCGGAGCAAAGGCGGCAACACGAAATCATTTTCCGCCGTCTTATAGATTTGCCGACAAACGTCAGAAAGATCCTCCCGATCGAGCGCCGACATCGTCAATCTCCGGCTGCCGCCGAGCCGCCCGTGGGCGCCTCCAGGTGACTGCGAGGCGCGTGATTTTCAGAGACGATAATCGAGACGGAATCGATCTCGCTGAATTCGGCGGCCAAGCAGGCGCGCAGGCCCTGCAAGTAATGTGCTTCGATCCAAAGCTTCATAAATTTTGTCGGCGCCATGAGCAGCGCTTCGCCGCCGCTCGCTCGCGTGAGCTCGAGGCGGCTGAACCATCTGGCGTAAAGATCATCGCCGAATTCCAAACGGAGCCTTTTGCGGACCCTTTGAAAGCTCCGCGATTGGTCGCTAAGTGGCTTGGACGTAGGTTGATTTTCTTCCGCCATTTCGAATCTTAAGCGCGTGCGACTCTTTTCTCAGGGAGAGCAAAGCACGCCGCGCCAAGCGCGGCAATCCGATTGACGGCGTCAGCGTTGGAAAACTCAATAAAAAATCGCTTGCGTGTTGTGTTTTTACCGGGTCGAGCCCCGTGCCCCGGCGACAGCGCCCTCGCAGCAGGCGGACGCTATCCCGTTTCGAGCCCTGCTCCCGTTACGAAAGTTTCATGCTGCCGCCATTGGACGGCAAGCGGCGCGCCTCCATTTTCCTGTTGCAGGCGGCGTTGGAGCCTCCCGGCCATCGCCGCGGAAATGGAGTGTATTGGAAATGCATAAACCGATTTTCGCGCGCAGCTCCCGCAGCCCGGCGAACGCTCCTCGTCGCCGAGGCTCGCGGCTGGCGCTGCTTTGCGCAGCAGCCGCGCTTGCGCTAGGCGGCGCGGCCGGCGTTTCGGCTCCCAGGGCTTTCGCCGAGGCGCCGCTCGGCCAGACCATTCCGCCTTCGGCGGGCCCGTCGTCCTTCGCCGACATCGTCCAGCGCGTGAAGGGCGCCGTGGTGGCGATCAAGGTTAAATCCTGGCAGGAATCGCACAACCCCTTCGAGGATATGTCGCCCGACGACCCGATGTATCGCTTCTTCAAGCGGTTCGGTGAAACGCCGCAGCGGCGCATGACGATGTCGCAGGGCTCGGGGTTCATCATCAGCCCGGATGGCTATGTCGTGACCAACAACCACGTCGTCGAACATGCGAGCGACGTCGAGGTCTCGCTCGATGACGGCCGCACGCTGCCGGCCAAGGTCATCGGCACGGACAAGCGCACCGACCTCGCCCTTTTGAAGGTCAACGACGGAAAGCTGCCCTATGTCGCCTGGGCGAACACGCCGCCGCGGGTCGGCGATTGGGTGATTGCGGTTGGCAATCCTTTCGGCCTCGGCGGGTCCGTGACGGCGGGCATCGTCTCGGCGCGTGGCCGCGACATCGGCGCCGGCGCGTACGACGATTTCCTGCAGATCGACGCGCCGGTGAACCGCGGCAACTCGGGCGGCCCCGCCTTCGACACACAGGGCAATGTCGTCGGCGTCAACACGGCGATCTATTCGCCTTCCGGCGGCTCGATCGGCATCGGCTTCGCCATTCCGGCGGAAGTCGCGAAGGATGTGGTGGCGGCGCTCAGGGAAAAAGGCGTCGTGTCGCGCGGTTGGATTGGCGTGAAGATTCAGCCGGTTACGCCAGAGATCGCCGAAAGCTTGGGGCTGAAGTCGTCCAAGGGCGCGCTAATCGCGCAGCCGCAGAGGGGTGCGCCGGCCGAGGCCGCCGGTCTGAAGTCCGGGGACGTGATCGTCGCCGTCAATGGCGAGCCGATAGAGAACGCCCGCGAGCTTGCGCGGCGAATCGCGGCCATGGGTCCCGGCAAGACAGTGGAGATCGCCTATATCCGCAACGGCTCCGAGAAGAATGCAAAGCTGACGCTCGGAAAGCTTCCGGAAGAGAAGGAGGCCCGCACCGAGGATGAGGGCCTTGGCGGCCCCGGCCCGGCCCAGCTCTCGGGCCTCGGCATCGAGGTGGCCCCCGCCGCCGAGGTGCCTGGCGCCGGAGGCGAGGGGGTCTTCGTGACTGGAATCGACCCCGACGGCTCGGCGGCCCAGAAGGGGCTGCGCAGGGGGGATATTATCATCGAGGCTGGCGGCCAGCCGGTGAATTCGCGGAGCGATCTCGCGAACGCCGTCGACGGCGCCCGCAGGGAAGGCCGCCGCGCGGTGCTGCTGCGGGTGAAGTCGGCCGACGGCGTGAAATTCGTCGCCGTGCCGGTGAAGGAAAGCGCAGGGTGACAGAGATTAAGCGAGCTTCTTGCGGCGCGGACCGCGAAACCGCACCCGCCCGCGGGCGGTCCTCCGCAACGAAGAGCGACGGGTAGTCGCCAGTCCCCTCCTGGCTCCCGTCGTGGCGGGCCGGCGCATGCTAGCGCCGGCCTGCCGTTTTTTGAAAGGTCAGCTATCATGGGCGCGATGCGCATATTGATCATCGAAGACGACAAAGAGGCGAGCGATTATCTCGTCAAAGCGTTCCGCGAGCAGGGCCATGTCGCAGACCACGAGGCGGACGGGCTTGCGGGCTATGCGGCCGCCCGCGAGGGCGACTACGACGTTCTCATCGTCGACCGCATGTTGCCCAAGATGGACGGGCTCTCGCTGATCTCGAGCCTGCGCGAGCAGAAGGTCGAGACTCCGGTGTTGATCCTTTCGGCGCTCGGTCAGGTGGACGACCGCGTCAAAGGCCTGCGCGCGGGAGGCGACGATTATCTGCCCAAACCCTACGCCTTTTCCGAACTGCTGGCGCGCGTAGAGGCGCTGGCGCGCCGCCGCGTCAGCCCGCGTAGCGAGGAGACGCAATATCGCGTCGGCGATTTGGAGCTCGATCGTTTGTCACACAAGGTGACGGCGGCCGGGCAGGAGGTTGTCTTGCAGCCGCGAGAGTTCCGCTTGCTCGAGTATCTGATGAAGCATGCCGGGCAGGTCGTCACCCGCACCATGCTCCTGGAAAACGTCTGGGATTATCACTTCGATCCGCAGACCAACGTGATCGACGTACATATCTCCAGGCTGCGCGCCAAGATCGACAAAGGGCGCGAGAACCCGCTCCTGCATACGATACGAGGAGCGGGCTACATGATTAGGGATGGCGTGCGCTAAGGCGCTTTCCACTCGCATGAAATCATGCGAGCGATGAGGAGTCGCGCAAACCAAAAGGCGGAGCGCATTCTGATCGCAAAACTTCCAATTTTTGCGGAATGCGCTCTAACTGGCCATCACCACCAGCCGCCCCAGCCCCAGCCCGGTCCCCAGCCCAATCCCCATGCGGGCGCTGTCGCGGCTGCGAGGCCGGCTCCCATCAACCCAAGCGCGGAGCCGAACACCGCGGCGCCGGGATTGTAGTAGCCGTAATAGGGGTACCCACCCCAGCCCCAGTAACGCCGATAATAGGGGCGATAATACCCCCACCGATAATACGGGCGGTAGTAACCCCAAGTCCGGTAGTAGGGGCGGTAGTAAACAACCCTGCGGTAGAAGGGGCGGTAGTAACCCCAATGCCGGTAATAGGGCCGGTAGTAACCCCAGTGCCGGTAGTAGGGGCGGTAGCCCCAGCGGTAATGGCGGTGGTAGTATCCCCACCGCCAATGTACATCGACCGTCGGCGGGGTCAGGCTGACCACGCTCGGCGGGGCGACGCCCATCGGGCCTGCAAGCGCTTCTGGTGGGATTGCGCCGATTGCGGCAGCGCCGCACAGCGATGCAACGATCGCGGTTCTTAAACCCTTGCGCATCATTTTCGACCTTGTCTAGCCCCCCCCTTGCGGGCAACAACCAATGAACCACGTGGTTGGTTCCGAGAAAGGCAAGCGGCGCCGTCGAGAGAAATCGCGCGCTAATCCCCATATCCTTTGCAAACCCGGCCCAGGCCGTGACGCGCTGGCAGGAAGCTCGATTGTTCACTGGAAAGCTCGGCAAGCTCTTTCGCACGACCGCCTTCAAGCTGTCGCTCGCCTATCTCGTACTCTTCTCCGTCGGCGCGGGCCTTGTGCTGACGCGCGTCGGGGCGCGGGTGAAGGAGGTGCTCGACGAGCAGATCGAGCAGACGGTCGAAGCCGAAATCCGTGCGCTCTCCGAGCAATATGCGCAGGGTGGGCTGCGCCAGCTCACGGCCGCGCTCGAGCGCCGCGTGCGCGCGCCGGGCAGTTCGCTTTACCTGCTCACGACGCATTCCGGCGAAGTGATCGTCGGCAATATCGAGCCGCCGACGGCGATCCCGGTCGGCGGGTCTCAGCTTGTCGAAACTCCTTACCAGAGGCGCGGCGAACCGGGGGTCGAGCATCCGGCGCTGCTGCGGCTCTTTCTCATTCCCGGCGGCTTCCGGCTGCTCATCGGCCACGACATCGAGGACCATCAGGTCTTGCGCGACATACTGCGCCAAGCGCTCGGCATCTCGCTTTTCTGGCTCGCGCTCGTCGGCGCGCTTGGCGGCCTGTTTGTCGCGCACCGGATGTTGGAGCGCGTCGACGTCATGTCCGCTTCCGCCCGGCGCATCATGGCCGGCGATCTGAATGAACGGCTCGCCGTCACCGGCGCCGGCGACGAACTCGACCGTCTGGCCGAGAATTTCAACGCCATGCTGGATCGCATCCTGGAGCTGATGAAGGGCTTGCGCGAGGTTTCGGACAATATCGCCCATGATCTCAAGACGCCGCTGACGCGCCTGCGCAACCGAGCCGAAGCGGCGTTGCGCGGCGCGTCCGATAATGGCGAGCACCGCGAGGCGCTCCTCAAGGTGATCGAAGAATCGGATGCGCTCATTCGCGTCTTCGACGCGCTGCTGATGATCGCGCGCGCCGAGGCCGGCTATTGCAGCGACAACCTGGCGGCCTATGACGCCGGCGCAGTCGTCGGCGACATTGTCGAAATGTACGAGCCCGTGGCCGAAGAGCAGGGCGTTCGTTTGGAGGCGTCGACAGACCCCGGTCTTGTGGTCGCCGGCAGCCGGGAGCTTCTGGGGCAAGCGGTCGTCAATCTTGTCGACAATGCGCTGAAATACGGTTCGTCGGGCGACAAGCGTCAGGTGGACGTCAGCGCCAAACGCGTCGGCGATTGTGTGGAGATTACGGTCGCCGATCGTGGGCCGGGCATTGCGTCCGCGGATCGCGAAAGAGTGGTGGGGCGCTTCGTGCGACTCGAAAACTCACGCTCTCGTCCGGGCTCCGGTCTCGGCCTCTCGATGGCCGCGGCCGTCGCGCGGCTGCATCATGGCGTCCTGCGCATAGAGGACAATGCGCCGGGGCTGCGCGTGGTGTTGTCGCTGCCGGCGATCCGGACCACAGTCTCTCGCGAGCGCGCATAGAGAGGGCTTCTTGGCTGCTGGCGTTCGGCGGCGCGCGCCTTGAGCGGCATGATGTTCTTGCCGGCGCAATGCGCGCAGGAAAGGCGCACCATCGCCACTGTGCCCTCGCCGAGGCGCGAGCGGAATCGCAGCGCGCCGCCGTGAAGGTCGATCAGCGCGCGCGCGATCGCGATGCCAAGCCCCGAGCCCTTCATGCCGTTTTCCATGAGGCCGGCGCTCTGCTCGAACGGTCGACCGAGCTTCGGCAACACCGCGGGGTCGATGCCCTGTCCCGTATCCTCGACGAAGAAGGCGACCGAGGCTCCGTGATGGCGCGCCCGCAGGCGGATGACTCCGCCGGGGGCTGTGAATTTGACGCTGTTCGACAGCAGAATGTCGAGCGTCTTGATGATAGCCCCCTCGTCACCGATGCATTTCAGCTGTGCATCCGCCTCGAGGACGAGCGTCAGCTTCTTGTCTTCGGCGCGGGTGCGCCAGGCTTCGATCGCGCGGCGGGCCGCTTCGGCGACGTTCACCTCACGCTCTGCAAGACGCACGAGCCCCGCCTCGAGACGCGACATGTCCAGAATGTCGGATAAAACTTCGTTGAGGTAGCGCCCGCCTTGTTTGATGCCGTCGCAATATTCGACGTATTTGGGCGAGCCCAGCGCGCCGAAGGGCTCGGCCAGCATCATGTCCGAGAAGCCGATGATGGCGTTGAGCGGCGTCCTCAGCTCGTGGCTCATATTGGCGAGAAATTCTGACTTGGCGAGATAAGCGGCCTCGGCTTCGGCCTTCTGCTGATGGTATTTTTCCGCGAGGGTCGCGAGCTGCTGCGCCTGCATTTCAAGCGTCTTGCGAGAGCGCGTGAGATCGACGACGCTCGTCGTCAGGCGGCGCTCGGACTCGATCAGCTTGTCCTGATTTCGCTTCAGCGCCGTGATGTCGGCGCCGACGGAGACATAGCCGCCGTCCCTCGTTCGGCGTTCGTTGATTTGCAGCCAGCGGCCATCGGCGAGCCGCGCCTCATATGTGCGGGCGTCGGGCGAGCGCAAGCCGACCGCGCTTTCCGTGTGGGCGATGGACGTATTCGCGCGCATCATGATTTTCGCGTAGCTCGTGCCCGGCGGCGCTGCTTCGGGAGCGAGTCCGTGGAGGTCGAAAAACTTCGAATTGCAGATCACGAGGCGGTTCTGCGCGTCCCAAAGAACGAAAGCTTCAGAAATCGCGTTGATGGCGTCGCGCAGCCGCATGTCGGCGGTCGCCGTATTTTCGACAAGCGCCTTTTGCTCCGATACGTCGACGGCAATGCCGACGAGATGATGGCCCGCGTCCTCGGCGCCGTCGATGAGCTGCGCCCGCAGCCGCAACCAAACCCAGTGGCCGTCGGCGTGCCGGGCGCGGAATTCATGATCGATGCAATTCGTGCGAGAAGCGGAAACCATTTCGGCGAGCGATGACAAATTGCCGTCGTCGGGATGCAAAAGCGCGTCCAGCTCGCCAAATGAAAGGCAACGCCGCTCGGCCTGCAGGCCGAGCATTTCATACATGGAAACCGACCAATAAATTCGTCCGCGGGCGATGTCCCAGTCCCACAGCCCGCAGTGGCCGCGTGAGAGCGCCGCATCGAGGCGACATCTGATAAAGACGTTCACCTGCTCGGCCGCCTGCCTTTGACGCGATTGCCTCACATAGGCGTAGACGGCGGCGAGCAGCATCAGCGTAGTGAAGGCGAAGAGCACGGCGTACTGCCCAGTGATGGCGCGCCATTCGCTGAGCACATTGTCGAGCGGATAAACCATCGCCACTTGCCCGTAAGGCGCCGGCAGCTTTTGCACGGTGGCGAGGGCCGGCGCGCCATCAGGGAGCGTGATGCGCATGACGCCGGCCTTGTCGGCGAATTCGGTCAGCGCCTGCTCGGCGCCGAGCACATCGTTGAGCGTGGCGTTCTTCGCGTCGATCGGCGGAAAGGCTGTGGCCACGTGACCGCTGTCATCCGTGATTAAAACACGTCGTCCGCGGGCTGTGGCGCCGCCGGGTAAAATCTGATTCAGCGGCTGCGCCAGCGATCTTCCATCGGCCCGAAGCTTCTCAGAGAGGTCGAGCCTCACGGCGCGGGCGAAGACTTCCAGGTCCGTTGTCGCCTCTTCGACGAGCTGATCCTGCATGGCGCTCGTCAGCGTCACAGCGAAGGCCGCCAGCGACAAGAGGCATATGGCGGAAACGCCGAAAGCCGCCCGCTTCAGCCACGGGCTCTCCTTCGGAGCCCTCCCGCCATTGCCTTCGAAACGAGAGGCGCCCCACACCGTTTCCGCGTGACTCATCGCACGAGCTGCGGTGACGCGCGCCATAAAAGTCTCCGAATTCTGGCGATCGTAAAAGTGCCCCGAGAGGCGCTCGAATCACCCTCATTCGAATCTTTCAGGCGCTAATTGTCCAGAGCCTTAATGAAAGGTTAACGCCCATGGTCAGTTTCAAGCGAGCGCGCGCGTAGCGATATCCTTGGTGTCGGCGGAAAGGCCCTCTTGCTCGACGATATGCCGCAGTCTCGCCTCGATCAGAGCGCGCCGTCTCGGCTCCATTGTGCGCCAGGAGCGCAGCGCCGAAAGAAGCCGCGCGGCAACCTGCGGGTTTTTGGAGTCCACCTCCAGCACGACTCGGGTGAGAAGGTCGTAGCCGGAGCCGTCGAGCGCGTGGAAACGGGTGAGATTGGCGTTGGCGAAAGCTGCGATCAGCGAGCGCACCCGATTGGGGTTCGAGAGCGAAAAGTCCGGGTGCGACATCAGCTGGAGGACGCGCTGTGTCGTCGCAGGCTCGGGGATCGTGGCCTGCAGCGAGAACCACTTGTCGATGACGAGATGGTCGCCGGCGAATTGCTCGTAGAAGGCCGCGAAGGCGTTTTCGCGCGCGTCGCCGCCGAGAAAAGCGAGCAGCCCCAGGGCCGAGAGGCGGTCCGTCATATTGCCGGCGCCGGCGAACTGGCGCACGGCAAGTGCCGAGCCTTTCTCGGGGTCGCCGGCGGCGACGAGATCGAGCGCTACGCCTTTGAGCGCACGGCGGCCGGCGCTCCCAGCATCGGGGCTGTAGGGGCCGGCGTCGGAAAGGCGCGCATAGGCCGCCTCGGCGTTCGAGAGCAGCGCGCGCCCGATCTCCGCACGCAATCCCAGGCGCGCGGCAAAGAGTTCGTCGGGGTCGACGTTCGAGCCTGCTTCCCGCGCAAGGTCGATCTCGGAAGGCAGGGAAAGCGCTTGGGCGGCGAAGGCCGGGTCGGCCTCGGCGCCGGCGAGGATCATGCGCAGCGCTGCAGCGAAGCCTGGCGCGCGGGGCTCCGGGGCGCCCGCGCGGGCGGACTCCACGCGCGCGAAAATCGCCCTGAGCGCCAGACTCTGGGCCGCCTGCCAGCGATTGAAGGGATCGTCGTCGCAGGCAAGAAGCTTTTCGAGATCCGCGCTCGCGGGCGCGGGCTCCAGCCGCACTGGCGCGGAGAAGCCGCGCAGCGCCGAGACGAGAGGCCGGGAGGGCACATTCGTGAAGGCGATGGTTCGGGCCGACTTGGAAAGCTCGAAGAGCCCGCGGGCCAGTTCTTCCGGCTGTGCGTCTGGGCTTTCGAGATCGAGTTTCTCGCCATTTTCGCCGAAAAGCGCGAGCGCCACCGGGATAACGACCGGCTTCTTTTCCGCTTGAGCGGGCGTCGGCGCAGTCTGCTGGCGCAGCGTCAGCGTGAATGTTTTGGCGGACCCGTCATAGACGCCCTCGGTCGAAAGGACCGGTGTGCCCGCCTGGCTGTACCAGAGCGCAAAATGCGACAGGTCACGACCCGAAGCTTCGGCGAAGCAGGAAAGGAAGTCCTCGACGGTCGCCGCCGTGCCGTCGAAACGCTCGAAGTAAATGTCCATCCCGCGGCGGAAGGTCTCGTCGCCGATCAGCGTGCGCAGCATGCGGACGATCTCGGCTCCTTTCTCATAGACCGTCGCCGTGTAGAAGTTGTTGATCTCATGATAGACTTCGGGCCGCACCGGATGGGCGAGGGGCCCCGCGTCCTCTGGGAATTGCGCGAGCCGCAGTCCGCGAACGTCGCCGATGCGCTCGACCGCGCGCGAGCGCATGTCCGCGGAAAATTCCTGATCGCGGAAAACGGTCAGCCCTTCCTTGAGGCAAAGCTGGAACCAGTCGCGGCAGGTGATGCGATTGCCCGTCCAGTTATGAAAATACTCATGGGCGATGACCGCCTCGATGCCGGCATAGTCGTTGTCCGTCGCGGTTTCGGGCGAGGCAAGGACATATTTGTCGTTGAAAACGTTGAGGCCCTTATTCTCCATCGCCCCCATATTGAAGTCGGAGACGGCGACGATGTTGAAAACATCAAGATCAAACTCGCGGCCGAATTTCTCCTCGTCCCAACGCATGGAGCGCTTCAACGCGTCCATGGCGTATACGGCGCGCGCCTCCTTGCCGTGCTCGACGTAAATGGCGAGCGCGACTTCGCGCCCCGACACGGTCTTGAAACTGTCGCGCACGACGCCCAGATCGCCCCCGACCAGAGCGAAGAGATAAGAAGGCTTAGGGAAGGGATCATGCCAGACGGCGAAGTGGCGGTTCGTGCCGGGAATATCGCCGGCCTCGCCAGGATTGCCGTTCGAGAGCAAGATGGGCGCTTCGCTCTTTTCCGCCTCGATGCGCGTCGTATAGACGCTGAGAACATCCGGGCGGTCCAGGAAGTAGGTGATGCGGCGGAAGCCTTCCGCTTCGCATTGGGTGCAATAGGCTGAGCCCGAGCGATAGAGGCCGGAAAGCTGGGTGTTGGCCGCAGGGTTGACCCGCGTCTCTATCTCCAGCGTGAAAGGCGCCTCTGGAACCGAAGGCAAAAGCAGCTGGTCGGGCGTCGCCGTGTAATTCTGAGGGTCGAGCGGGCGGCCGTCGAGCTTGACGCCTACAAGCGTGAGCTCATCGCCGTCGAGCGCGAGTGGCGCGCCTGGCGCGCCCTTGGGGTTGCGGCGCAGGGAGAGCCGCGCGATCACCCTGGTGGCTGTCCGGTCGAGCGAAATGTCGAGCGCCACGGCGTCGATCAGAAAGTCCGCAGGGCGGTAGTCGGCAAGCCGGACGGCGACATGGGCGGGGTGGCGCATGAAAATCCTCGTTGAGGCGTGAGAATCGGAGTCTTGCTCGAATATAGGCGGCTTCTAATGATTTGCGACCGGCCGTGTCCGCGCTCGCGCGAAGGGTCGATTTTTCCCGGGAAAGCCGCATTAACAGTCTGCTTACTTCTTGAACTGTCGGCGGCGGGCGTCCAAGATCAGCTGGGGCCGCCATAGGCGCCGCCGTCGCCGACATCGGCGCGTTCGCTCGAGCGATGCGCCACGACTTGGTCATCATCTCAACATGTGGCGAACTCTCATCCTGGTCTTGTCTGTTACCGCATGCGCGCACGGGACCCTCGCCGCTCCGCAGAATGGATTACCGTCGCGCGACATTCTCTTGCCCCTGACGGAGGCGCAAATACGCGCGGCGGGCATAGAGACGCAGCCGGCCGAGGCAGAGTCGGGGGCCGGCGAAATCGTGGTGCCTGGCGTCGTCACCGTCCCGCCGCAGCAGTTGCGCATCGTGGCCGCGCCCGCCGCCGGTCTCGTCGAGACTTTGCTCGTCGCGCCCGACGAGGACGTGAAGGAGGGCGACCCGATCGCCACGCTGAGATCCTCCGAGCTGGTCGAAGCGGAGCGGGCCTATTTACTCGCAATGTCGGAAGCCGATCTGGCGGCTGAGAAGCTGCGCCGCGACGAGCAATTGTTCAAGGAGCGCATCATCGCCGAGCGCAGGCTCATCGTAACTCGCGCTGAGGCCGCGCAGGCTCGCGCCAAGCTCGACGAGCGTTCGCAGATTCTCACTCTGGCGGGCATGAGCGACGCCGATGTCGCGACCTTGCGAAAGCAGCGCAAGCTCGCGAGCTCGCTCCTGGTCCGCGCGCCGATCGGCGGCACGATCCTGCAGCGGCATGGAACCACCGGCGAGCGCGTGCAGGCCTCGGCGCCGCTGGTCACTATTGCGCGGCTCGACCCGATCTGGGTCAATCTGCAAGTGCCGCTTGGCCGCGCCGTGGCGCTCGAACAAGTCGAGCGGGTGCATCTGCCCTCCGCCGACCTCGACGGGAAACTCATTCGCATCGGGCACACCGTCGACACCGCGACCCAGTCCGTGACGGCCGTGGCGGAGTTCCGGCCGGGCCGGAGCGTTTTGCGGCCTGGGCAGGCGCTGCAGGCCATTTTGCGCGTCAAGACGGGCGGCGGGTCACACTGGCGCGTCCCGGCGGACGCCGTGGTGAGCCACCTCAACCACAGCTGGGTCTTCGTGCGCTCTCCGGAAGGTTTTCGCGCCATTCCCGTGATCCTGGTGTCCGAGACGCCGCAATTCGCCTCCGTGCAGGGCGAATTGGCTTTTGGCGAGCGAGTCGCGACGCGCGGTCTTCTGACGCTTCTCGCGGAGCTAGCGGAGGCGGAGAACAGGTGATGTGTCTGTTCGTTGGCAAACCTCCGAGGCGGCCTCGTCCTTCGAGACGCGAGCTTCGCTCGCTCCTCAGGATGAGGCCTAGCGCGCTTTTCGCTCGCAAGGAATCCGGCGAGCGACAGGAAATCGCATTTTGCGGGACGCGCTCTAAATGCGCGACGCGGTTGCAGAAGCCCCTCATGCTGAGGAGCCTGCGCAGCAGGCGTCTCGAAGCGCGAGGGGCGGCAACGCCACTTTGTCAGCAATCCGATCTGCCTCGATGCTTGAACGGCTGACCCAATTTTCGCTTCGGCAGCGGCTGCTCACTTTCCTGGGCGCGCTTTTCGTCGCGGCTTGGGGCGCGGTCAGCTATGCCAAATTGCCGATCGACGCCTTCCCTGACGTCGCGCCGGTCCAGGTTCTCGTCGCGATGCGCGCGCCGGGCCTGACGCCCGAGGAGCTGGAGGCGCGCGTGACCGCGCCGATCGAGATCGCGGCCAAGGGCATTCCGAACCTCGCGCACATGCGGTCGACCACGCGCTATTCGGTCACCTTGATCACCTTCGAATTTGCCGAGGGCACGGACATCTACTGGGCGCGCGCGCAGGTCAACGAGCGGCTTTCACAGGCGCAAGATCAATTGCCGTCGGGCGTCTCCGGAGGCCTTGCTCCGATTGTCACGCCGCTCGGCGAGATGCTGATGTTCACGATCGTTGGCGGCAATCTCACGCCGATGGAGCAGAGAAGCCTCCTCGACTTCACCATTCGCCCTGCGCTCCGCGGTTTGCCGGGCGTCGCTGACGTCAACGTCCTTGGCGGCTTCGTGCGCACTTTCGAGGTTGCGCCGTCGCCCGCCGCCATGGCGGCGCGCGGCGTCACGGTCGAGATGCTGCAATCCGCTCTCGCCAACAACAACAAGAACGACGGCGCCGGGCGCGTCCGCGATGGCGAGGAGGCGCTGCTAGTGCGCGCCGAAGGGCGTCTTCGGTCTTTGGACGACATTCGCTCGGTCGTCATCGACTCTCGCAAGACCGGCATCGTGCGCGTGGGCGACGTGGCGGAGGTCCGCTTTGGTTCGCTGCCGCGCAACGGAGTGGTCAGCCGCAACGGCGAGGATGAAGCCGTTTGGGGACTCGTGCTGGGCCTGCGCGGCGCCGACGCCCGCACGGTCGTCGGCGGTGTCAAGGCGCGGCTGGCCGAGCTCGAGCCGCAGCTGCCGAAGGGGGCCAAGATCGAGATTTTCTACGATCGCAGCGAGCTGATCGGCAAAGCGGTCTGGACAGTGCAGAAGGTGCTGATCGAGGCCATCGTGCTGGTCGTCATCCTGTTGGCGCTGTTTCTCGGCAATCTGCGCGCGGCGCTGGTCGTCTCGGTCATTCTGCCGCTTGCGGCGCTCGCAACTTTCGGCGTCATGAAAATGTGGGGGCTTTCGGCGAATATCATGTCGCTCGGCGGCCTCGCCATCGCGATCGGCCTTCTCGTCGACTGCGCGGTGGTCGTTGTCGAGAATGTGGAGCATCGACTGGCCCACGCGCCTGGCGCCCCGCTCGCCGACCGCATGTTCATGACGCTGGAGGCGACCAGCGAAGTTGCGACGCCCCTGGCGTCCGGCGTGATCATCATTGTCACAGTGTTCCTGCCGCTTTTGTCTCTCGAAGGCCTCGAGGGCAGGCTTTTTGCGCCCGTGGCGCTCACAATCGCCTTCGCCTTGGGTTCGGCGCTGATCCTCTCGCTCACCGTCGTGCCGGCCTTGAGCGCGACCATCCTGCGGCCCGGCGCGACGGACGAGCCGTGGCTTGTCCGTAAAATCGCAGCAATCTACGAGCCGCTGCTGAACTTCGCCCTGGCCCGCCCGCTCATCGTCGCCGGCGTCGCCTTAGCGGGGCTTGTCGTCGCAGGTGTCGCTTTTTCGCAGATCGGCCAGACCTTCATGCCGGTCATGAACGAGGGAACGCCGGTCATCACCATACGCAAGCATCCTACGATCAGCGTCAATGTCGCTGCCGAAACGGACCGGCGCATCCAGCGCGAGATCATGGAGCAAGTGCCCGAGGTGAAGGGAATGATGGCTCGCGCCGGCGCCGACGAGCTCGGCATCGACCCGGTCGGCCTCAACGAGACCGATAATTTCCTCACGCTCGCGCCAAAAAGCGAATGGCGCGGGCATGGGTTGGATGGGCTGATGGGAGAAATCCGCAAGGTCCTCGACGGGATCCCCGGGATCTCCTACGCCTTCTCACAGCCGATCGACATGCGCGTGCAAGAGATGATCATCGGCGCCCGCGGGGACGTCGTCGTGAAAATCTTCGGCGACGACATCAACGAGCTGAACCGCCTGACCCGCGAGGTCGCAGCGACGCTGAAGAAGATCCCCGGCGCGCGCGACGTCTTCGGCCTGCAAAACGACGGCATGCGCTATCTGACTGCGCGCATCGACAGGCTGGCGGCCGGACGTTTCGGCCTCAACGCCAGCGAAATTCAGGATGCGCTTCGCGTCTGGGTTGACGGCCAGCAGGTCGGCCTGGTGCTCGAAGGGCCTATTCGAACGCCTCTGATGATACGCGGCTCGGAAATCTCGCGCCGCTCTTCGGTCGATTTTGCGCGCTTGCCGATGGTCTCCAGCGACGGCAAGGTCGTCGAGCTTTCGCAGCTCGCGGACGTTCGGGTGGAAAACGGCCCTATCCAGGTCATTCGCGAGGAAGGTCGCCGTTTCGCCACCGTTCTGGCGAATGTCGAGGGGCGTGATCTGGTTGGCTTCGTCGAAGACGCCAAAGCGGCCGTGGCGCAGCAGGTAAAGACCCCGAAGGGCTATAGCTATGCTTGGGGCGGTCAGTTCGAGAACCAGCAGCGCGCCTCGGCGCGGCTCGCGGTCGTGGTGCCGATCGCGTTGGCGCTGATTTTTCTGTTGCTTTATTTTACCTTCAGCTCCGCGTTGCAGGCAACGCTCGTCTTTTGCAACGTGCCTTTCGCGGCGATCGGCGGCATATTGGGCCTCTGGCTGTCGGGCGAGTTTCTGTCAGTGCCGGCTTCTGTCGGCTTCATCGCGCTCATTGGCATCGCCGTGCTGAACGGCGTCGTGCTCATCTCCTATATCAACAAGCTCATGTCGGAAGGGACGCGCACGACGCGCGAAGCGGTCGTGGAAGGGGCCCGCCGCCGCATGCGGCCGGTGATGCTGACGGCGACCATAGCCGCCTTTGGTCTCATTCCCTTTCTCTTTGCGACGGGCCCGGGGGCCGAAATTCAGCGTCCGCTTGCGATTGTCGTCATCGGCGGGCTGATTTCCGCGACGGTTCTGACGCTCGTGTTGCTGCCGATCCTCTATGATCGAGCAATGGGTTGGCGGCTGCGCGGCAAGCGCCAACGTCTCGCATCGCGCGCCTCGGTCGGCGCATGATCCTGCGCGCGCCGCTCCTCGCCTGTCTGACGATGGCGTTCGCGACGTCTTCCGCCGCCGCGCCGAAGCCCAAAGGCGCGGTCACGGTGAAGGGCGGCGCCGGCGCGACAGAGAAGCGCGCCAAGACGCCGCTCGGCCATCAGCTGACGCGCCATCTCGACATGGCGGTCGCTGTCGACGCCCAGACCAAGGCGCTCGAGGCGCAGTTCGGCGCCGTATCGGCCCGCTACGCCACCACGCGCTCGATCACGCCAGGCTCGCCCTATGTCGGCGGCACGCAGCGCAACGCCGTCGCCGGCAATCTGCGCAACTATGATGAAACGGAGATCGAGGCGGGGCTACCGCTGTGGCTTCCGGGCCAGCGCGACGCAATGGCGGCGACCGTTGCAGCCGGCGCCGCCGAGGTCGACGAAAGGATCGCGCTGCGCCGTCTCGAAGTCGCGGGCTTATTGCGCGACGCCTGGTGGAATGCCCAGCGCGCCGCACGCGAGGCGGATGTCGCGCGAAGCCGCGTCGCCACAGCCCGCGAGATCGGCGCCAACATGACCCGGCGCGTGGAGCTCGGGGAAGCAGCGGAGGCCGATGCGCTGCTCGCGAAAAACGAGTTGCTTGCCGCGGAGACTGAACTCGCCCAGGCCGAGGGCGCGGAGAAAGTCGTCCGCATCAATTATGGGGCGCTGACCGGCGGCGCACGCCCGGACGGCGTCCTCGAATCTGCCGCGCCGGGCGTCGAGATTGAAGATCACCCCGCCTTGCGCACGCCGCTCGCCGCGCTGCGCCGCGCCGAGACGCAAATGCAGCTTGTCGAGGCGACTCCGATCGACAGTCCGGACGTTGGCGTCTTCAGCCGGTATGAGCACAATCGCCAGTATTCGACGGATCCTTCACAGCCGGTGACGGATCAGCGCACCGATTCAACGACGGTTGGCGTGCGCATTCGCATCCCGCTCCCAACCGAAGGCCGCCAGGCGCCGCGTGAGGCCGAGGCGCTCGCTGAAATGACGCGCGCCCGCGCCGAATATGAGCGCGCGAAGCGCGTTGTGCTCGCGGAAATTCAGGCGGCGCGAACCAATCTCGCAGCCGCGCGCAAAGCCGCGAGCCTCGCAGATAAACGGCTCGGCGTCGCGAACGAGCAATTCGATCTCTCGCGCAAGTCCTTCGCGCTCGGCGAGATTAGCGCCTTCGACCTTTACCGCGTACGGCAATTGCAGCTCGACGCGCAGAGGGCGCAGGCGGCCGCGTCAGTCAGCGTCGGCGCGGCAATATCGCGGCTCAATCAAGCGCAAGGATATGCGCCGTGAGTTTCGGTTATTGGTCAATTGTCATTCGCGGTGCTCGCGCAGCAAGCGATCGGGAATTTAGAAAAAACCAGCGTTCTTATGGCTCGGGATTCCCCGTCGGGCCTGCGGCGCGCCGGGAATGACAAGCTGCAACGCGCGCCATTCGAGCCCAATTGCGACGTCATTGCGAGGAGCGAAGCGACGAAGCAATCGAGGGCCCCACGGCTGTTCTGGATTGCTTCGTCGCTGCGCTCCTCGCAAGGACGGTTTTTAATGGAGATGTGCGGAGAGGTCGCGCCAAGTCGGGTTCATGGTTTCTATCAAGGCGAGCTTCCTAACTCGAGACCCTCCCTTAATCTGTTTCTCCCGAGCAATCGCATCCGGCATCGTCTCGTAGAATTCGTACCAAACGAGCAGCTTGCAGCCGTACCGCTTGGTGAAGCCTTCAAAAAGCCCCTCCCGGTGCTCCCAAGCGCGCCGCGCCAGATTAGACGTCACGCCGGTGTAGAGCGTGCCGTTCTGTTTGCTTGCGACAATGTAGACAGCGGGAACTCTCATAAACTTAGCTAAATCCGTTAGTCTGCCCCTTTTTCTGTTCTCTTCTCGTCGGCCGCCTCGAAAAGACCAATCTGGTCGGCGCGGGCCTTCTTGAATGAGGGGCGATCAGTTGCACGGGTCACATAGGCCTCGGTCGCCGCCCGATCGCCGAAAGAGCGGACCGCCGGAACCCGTAGCACATCCGCCATCAGCAGGTCTGCGACGGTGAAGCGGTCGGCCGCCAGCCATTCTCGCTCGCCCAGTATCTTTTCGAGCTGACCGAGGCGCTTGCCCATCCATCCGGTAAGTTCATCGTTCTCATCGCCGGACATTTTCAAAAACCACCACGGCACGGTGATCATCTCAATCGAGTTGAGCGCGGCGATTGTCCATTGCAATGTTTCGGCTTCTCCGACCGGATCAGGCGGCATCAGCTTGTCGCTTTTCCGGCCCAGATGCAGCAGGCCCGCACCGCTTTCGAATATCTCGAGCTCTCCGTCGTTCAGGAAGGGAACTTGGCCAAATGGCTGGCGCTCGAGATGGTTGGTCTCGCGATCATCGAACGGGATCGTTCGGACCGAGTAGGTGAGATCAGCTTCCTCACACGCCCATCTCAGCCTTAGATCACGCACAAAACCACGAGGGCCTTTAGGCACCCAGTCGTAGGTCCAGATGGTCAGTTCGCTCATCGCAACAAGCCTTTCCTCTAGTAAACGGACGGAAACGACTTGGGCGCCAAGCGTGAGATTTCACCGCTTCATTGTCTTTTTTGCTCGTGATGACGACTCTCGCGGCATTCTCTCTATGGCTTCGCCAATCCGTTGCTGTTGATGAAATCCACAACCGCCGCCGTTTCCGACGCCGCGCGGCGTGTCGCCGTCGCTTCGAGCTTTCCGGGCCGCAGGAAGGACGGGAACCAGCCGAAATTGCGCACGTTCCATTTTTCCTGAGGCAGCACGGCGGGATCGACGCCGGGGATTTTGGCGTTTTTCAGAAGGTCCATCGCGCGGCGCGTATCGGTGTGGCAGCTCACGCAATCCGTGTTGAAGAAATGGCTGCGCGCAGGATCGGCGACGAGATCGATGGTTTCCTGAATTTTCTTGATTTTAGCGGGATCGGAGACCTTTGAGTCGCCGAGATCGAAGAGCTCGGCGGTGGCCAGCCCCTTGCGCTGCGCCACGGGCAGAGCCGCCTCGCCCGCCGGCAATGCGGCATTCTTGCAGGTAATGGGATTGAGGTTATTGGGCGCAGGCGTCGGGATGACCTGGTGCGGCGTATCCAACACTGCAAGGCCTTCGGCGAATTGCTTGCCGTCGAGCGCCGGCCCGCGCACCGGAATAAAGCCGCCGTTGGGCAACGAGGGAACGACGCCCGGTCCAACCGGACTCATGGCCAGGAAAATCCAGGGCTCTGGTCCATTGTCGGCAAGCCCCATCACCGCCATGGCGCTGAGCTTCGCGCCCGTGAGATGGCGCTCGAGGACGCCCACAAGCGCGTCGCGCAGCGGCTTGGCCGCGTGGCGATCAGCGAGGCCCGGATGCACGCTGAGCAGCTTGCCCTGCGTCGTGATCTTCACGCCGCCAAAGCGGCCGTTCGCTAAGTCGTCACGCAGACTCGCGAAGTCGCGCGCGATTGTTTTGAACGCGTCCATGTCCGGCTTGACGCGCGGCAGGCAGCCTTGTTCGGCAGGCGCGTCGACTCCTGCGGCGAAGGTGTACACGAGATGGGCGGTGACGTCGTGAACCTGCACGGCGCCATTGGCCTGCGTCGTTACAGGCTGAAGGATGAAACGGATTTGCGGGGACTGTCCGAACTGCGCGATGAAGTCATTCGTGAGACCCGGCGCGCCGGGGTCGATGCGCAACCCCGCGACTCGCCACACCTTGATGTCATGCGCCTCCTTGGGCAACTGCAGATGATGATTTCCGATCTGCGTCGTCGGGCCATCGGCGTTGGCAAGAAATTGCGCGAAAGCGGCGGCGGGCCATATGGCTTCGCGTTTAGAGGGGTCCTTTGGATCGGGCGCGGTCAGATCGGCAATTGCGATTGTGTTTGCGAGATCCGCGGCTTTTCTGGGCGGCGGGAAGAGCCAGGAAACGTCGTCAGCCGACAGCGGCGCGCCTGGAGATGTGGTTGGAGCCGCCGCAGCAGGCGCGTGGCGCGGCTTGGCGGCAAGAGTTTTCGGCGCAAGAGACTTGGCGGCAGGAGTCGATGTGGAGCCCGATGTCGCCAGTGCGACCACTGAGAACGCCAAGCACGCATGAAAGCCGTTGCGAAAATTGAAAAGCATCGGTTGCTCGCATAAGATTTTTTAGAAAAACGCCGCGACTTTCAAACTAATCCGATTGCGCTGCGACAGGCAAGGCCTCTGCTCGCTTGGCGCAAGGGAAGCGAGCGCGGGTGGGGCGCTCTCAGCGACCGCGGCGATGGGGCGGAACCCCACCCGACGCGGCTTCGCTGCGCCACCCCGTAAGAGGAGGGATAGGCGTCACACTCGGCGTATTACCCGGTCGTCGCGCGCCGGTATATCAGTCTCGCCTGTTCAAAAACTCGATCACCCGCTCGATCGTCGGCTGATCCAGGAGCAGCGGCGCGTGGCCTTGTCCGGGCACGGTATAGCGCTCGAGCCTCGGCGCGCGGCGCGCCATCTCTTCGAAGATTTCTTCCGAGAGAATATCCGAGGTCGCGCCGCGCACGGCGAGAATCGGAACGTCGGCGAGCGCCGCAAAAGGCTCCCAGAAATCCTCGACGTCCGCTTCCGCCGTGACGTCGTCGAGCGTGTGGATAAGCTCGGGATCGTAGCGCAGCGCGACCTTGCCGTCCCGCTCCTCGAACGTCTGGCGCGCAAAGATTTCCCATTGCTCCGGCTTGATCGCGGGAAAGGCCGCGCTTGCGGTGAAGCGAAGCAGCGCCGCGGCGTCGCTCATCCTCTGGAGCGGCGGCAATTTGCCGACATAGGTCTTGATGCGCAAGAGGCCGGCCTTCTCGATCACGGGGCCGATGTCGTTCAGGATCGCCGCGCGAATGAGCCCGGGCCGGGCGCGCGCGATGCGCATCGTGTGGAGACCGCCGCGCGAGGTCCCGAAGAAGACGGCTTGCTCGACGCCCGCGTCGGCGAGAACCGTGAAGATGTCGTTCTCTTCGACATCCGGATCGTAATGGCGCCAGTCCGTGTCCCACTCGGAGCGCCCCCGGCCGCGATAGTCGAGCGCCAACACGCGCCGGCCCGAGTGCTGAGCGGCTTGCGCAACGAGGAAGAAATCGTCCGCCGTGCGCGCAAGGCCGGGCAGGCAGACGAGCGGCAAGCGCGTCGCCGGCGCGCAGGCGTAGTCGAGGTAATGCAGGCGCAGGCCGTCGCGGGCGGCGACAAAACGGCTCTTGGGTGGCATGGTCGGCACGCGAAGGCTCCTTTCGGCACGCTTTTTACAGCGTCGGGGGCGGCGCTCAAAACGCGGCTTTTGGAGCCGGTTTGCTTTTCTTGACTTCCCGCCCCGTTGCAGCGAGTTTGCGCGCGCCCGAGAGGCCGCCGGGCGCCGCTTGTCATTGGCAGGAAATACAATCGTCCATGCGCTCCTATCTCGACTTTGAAAAGCCCGTCGCCGAACTTGAAACCAAGGTGGAGGAGCTGCGCGCGCTCGCGGGAAACGGCGAAGGCGTCTCGATCGCGGAAGAGCTGACGAAGCTCGAGGCGAAGGCCGCCAAGGCGCTTGCCGATCTCTACGCCACGCTTACGCCCTGGCAGAAAATTCAGGTCGCCCGCCATCCCCAGCGGCCGCATTTTTCGGACTATGTGAAGCAGCTCCTCACGGAATTCACTCCGCTCGCGGGCGACCGGCTTTTTGGCGAGGACTCGGCGATTGTGGGCGGCTTCGGCCGCTTCAAGGGCGACCCCATCTGCATCATCGGCCAGGAGAAGGGCTCCGACACAGCGAGCCGGCTCGCGCATAATTTCGGCATGGCGCGCCCTGAAGGATATCGCAAGGCCGTGCGGCTTATGGAGCTTGCCGACCGTTTCGGCCTGCCGGTGATTTCGCTCGTCGACACGGCGGGCGCTTTTCCTGGCATCGACGCGGAAGAGCGCGGTCAGGCCGAGGCCATCGCCCGCTCGACCGACGCTTCGCTTTCGCTCGGCGTCCCCAATGTGGCCGTCGTCGTGGGCGAGGGCGGTTCGGGGGGCGCCATCGCCATCGCCGCCGCCAACAAAGTGCTGATGCTCGAGCACGCCGTCTACACGGTCGCCTCGCCGGAGGCCTCGGCCTCCATTCTGTGGCGCGACTCCGGCAAGGCGCAGGATGCGGCGACCAGCATGAAGATCACTGCGCAGGACTTGCTCAAATTCGGCATTATCGACGTGATCGTCTCCGAGCCGGCCGGCGGCGCGCATCGCGATCCGGCCGCCGCCATCGCCGCCGTGGGCGAGGCCGTGTCGTCGGAGCTTTCCCGCCTGAGAAATCTTTCGCGCGAGCAGCTGCGCACGGCGCGCACGGAGAAATTCCTTAACATGGGCCGGAAAATCGAAGCGAAAAGTTAAGGTAAACGAGCCAAATTGCGGCAATTGCGCCGCCAATGGCGAGAATTCGGACACTTTCTCGTCCGATTCTACCAGTTAGCTTGTAAAGGAAAGCCACGACCTTCAGGCGCGTAATTATTTATCGCGAGCCCGTCGGCTTGTGGCCCAGGGATGCGCGGGCGCCGGGGCGCAGAGGGAGCTGAGCGCATGAAATATCAGGTGTCGAAGCCGCTTGCGGCCCTCGTCGCTTTTGCCGGCCTGTCGCTATCCGCCTGCCAGGAAAGCGGTCTTTCCCACCGCGCGCTCGCGCCCGTGCCGCCCGAGACGCTCACAAAGATGCAGCAGATCGGCACGACCAAAGAAGCGCCGATGCTGATCCGCGCCTATAAGAAAGAGGCGGAGCTCGAAATCTGGAAGATGGGCGCGGACGGAAAATACGTCCACCTGAAGACTTACCCCATGTGCCGCTGGTCGGGCCAGCTCGGGCCCAAGACGCGCGAGGGCGATCGCCAGGTGCCGGAGGGCTTCTATTCCATCACGCCCGCGCAGATGAACCCCAATTCGTCGTATTACCTTTCCTTCAACGTCGGCTATCCCAACGAGCTGGACCGCGCGCTGGGCCATTCCGGGAGCACCATCATGGTGCACGGCGCCTGTTCTTCCGCTGGCTGCTTCTCCATGACCGACGCGCAGATCGCCGAGATCTACGCCATCGCCCGGTCGAGCTTCGAAGGCGGCCAGCGCGCCATTCAGATGCAGTCCTATCCATTCCGGATGAGCGCCGAAAATCTCGCCAAGCACCGGCTGGACCCGAATATCGGCTTCTGGAAGAACCTCAAGGAAGGCAACGACCATTTCGAGGTGACCAAGCAGGAGCCGCAGGTCGCCTTCTGCGGGCGCCGCTATGTCTTCGATGCGACCGCGAACGGCGATATGGATCCGGTTTCCGCTTGCCCGCCCTTGAAGCGCGATCCCGAGCTCGTCGCCAGCGTATCGGCGAAAGCGGCGAAGGACGACGAAAAGATCGCCGAACTCGCCGAGAGCGTGAAACCGGTGCGCATCGTCTATCAAGACGGCGGCATGCATCCGAGTTTCCTGTCGCGGGTCGCCGAGACGAGCCGCCCCGAAGCGCTCACGGCTCCTTCCGAGATTGCGCTCGATGAGAAGCCCGTCCGCGACGGGGCCAAAGCCGCCAAGCAGCTTGCCGCAAAATCGCCGGTCGTAACCTTGGCGACCGCCAAGGCGGCCGCTCCGGACCGGACGCCCGAGTCCTCCACTGCGGCCCGCTCGCTGCCCCCCGATCTGCGCCGTGACATGTCGGCGCTGGCCGCCGACGAAAACGGGCCGACATCCTCCATCAAAAAAGCTCTCGGCCAGAAGAAGTAGGAGCGCGCGCTCGAAAACCTGGCGAGCCGCCGGACGAGGCTCGGTTTGCCGACAACCTCCGAGATTCATCCAGATCCGCTGGCCTCTCGAGGCGCGAGGGGCGGCAGCCCTTTTTCAGCTGTTTGGCCGCGACCGTCCCGCGCAGCTTTTTGCTGAGAAGGCCTTCCTTAACCCTGTCTGAGCAATATTCCTTGCAGAACGCACAGAGAACGTCTATAAACCGTTCATGATTTGTTTGGCGCGCGCCCAAGCGCACGTCGCGCGACAATTCGTGGGGTAGGGCGGATTATGCTGACCAAAAAACAGAGCGATCTGCTGCGTTTCATCCACGAGCGGCTGAAGGAGACCGGCGTCCCGCCCTCCTTTGACGAGATGAAGGACGCGCTGGATTTGCGATCCAAATCCGGCATTCACCGGCTCATCCTGGCGCTCGAGGAGCGCGGTTTCATCCGGCGCCTCCCGAATCGCGCGCGCGCGCTCGAGGTTCTGAGGTTGCCCGAATCGGCCACCCCGCAGGCGGGCGCGCGCGGGGGCAAGTTCTCCCCTTCGATCATTCAGGGAAATCTCGGCCGCGTCCGCCCGTTGCACGAACGCAGCGACGACGACGCGAACCAGCAGGTCGCTATTCCTGTCATGGGACGCATCGCCGCCGGCACGCCAATCTCGGCCATTCAGAGCCGCAGCCATACGATCAGCCTGCCGCCTGAGATGCTGTCGAGCGGCGAGCATTTCGCGCTAGAGGTGCGCGGGGACTCAATGATCGAAGCGGGGATTCTCGATGGCGACACGGTCGTCATCAGGAAGCAAGACTACGCCGAGACGGGGGATATCGTCGTCGCGCTGATCGAGGACGAGGAAGCCACGTTGAAGCGGCTGCGCAAGCGCGGCGCCTCGATCGCGTTGGAGGCGGCGAACCCCGCCTATGAGACGCGCATATTCGGGCCCGACAAGGTGCGCATTCAGGGTAAGCTGGTGAGCCTGCTGAGGAAATATTGAGCGCGGCGGCCGGTCGGCGCTGAGGCGCAGGCGCGCCGGGGCTTGTCATCGCCGCCTGGCCGCATGCTAGACCTTCGACTTCTTCCTACGGGCGATCTGGAATCCCAAAGGATAATCAGCCGAACTCCTGAGCCGGGAACGGAGTCGGCTCTGGCTCCGAATCTAGCGCCAGCGCCTATTTTCCTGCTCGCCTCTTACTCCAGCGGCTCGGCGAGCGCCGCCTCTTCCGCCTCCTCGTCTGGCGCAATCGCGCGCTTTGCCGGCTGCGCGGGCTTTGGCGACCAGGGTCGATCTTCGTCGACCCCCCGCGCGGTCGTCCATTCGATGGCGCCTCCCTCCAGAATGCGCAGTGAGACGGCGCCCGTCTCCGCGAGCTTGCGGCGGTCGATGACGATCGGGGCGTTGCAACCTTCGGGCGCCCGGAGGGGCGTGACGATGATCGCGGCGCGGGCGCAGTCTTCGAAAAAGGCGGCGCGCGCCGTCACCAGCGCAACGACCCTTCCATCGACAGCGCGGCCGATGCAGCCATAATCATCACAGCCTGTTCCGCTTTTCGCCTCGGAGACGGCGCGCGCGTCCGCGTCGGCGCGCAGCCATTGTTCGGCAGCGAAGGCGCCAGGTTTTTTGCCGAGGAGCGCGAGTTCGCCCGAAGGGCGTCGCAGGGCCGCGGCCTCCCCTGTCGCGGGCGCGGCCAGATCGAAGCCGGCGCCGCTCTTAGCGCCCATGAGGCCGATCAGGGCGAGTGGGATCGCGGTTGCGCGCAAGAACCATGTCCGCCACAAGACGGCGGACAGCACGGCGAGGGTGAGAAACACGATGGCCCAGGGCGCGAAGGCCTTCACATGCAGGCTCGCGCCCGGCGCGTTTGCGATGAGGCCAGCAAGCCACATCACGAGACCGATTCCCATCTCGAGATAGCGCCATATGAAACCATCGAGGCTGAGGGGATAGAGAGCGGCGCCCACCAGCGCGCAGGGCACGGCGAAAAATTCGATAGCCGCGAGGGTCATCGGATTGCCGATGAGCACATAGGGGCTGAGCTCGTGAAAATCATAGGCCATGAAAGAGGCGGTGGCGGAGGTCGCGCAGAGCGTCGCGACGAGCGTCGCGCCCGGCCCATGTAGGGCTCTCTCCGACACGATCTCGCGCCATTCAGCGAAACGGCTCCAAACGCCCGGCCGAATGATTTGTCGTCGGCTTGCGGCGAGATGATCCCCGCGCCATTCGTAAACGGCGATGAGCGCCGCCACCGCCGCGAAGGAAAGCTGAAAGCTCGCGCCCATGATCGCCTCGGGTTCGAAGGCGATGACGAAGAGGGCGGCGAGCGCCAGATTGCGCATGGAAAGCGACGGCCGATCGAAGAGCACGGCCGCGAGCATGATGAGCGTCATGACCAGAGCGCGCTCGGTTCCGAACCGCGAGCCCGTGCCGATGTCGTAAAGAGCCGCGCCAACCATGGCGAGCGCGGCCGCCCATTTCTTGATGGGGTAGTTGAGCGCGAGCGTCTGCGACATGGCGAGCAGGCGACGCAGCCCGACGAAGAACATGCCCGCGACCAGCGTCATCTGCATGCCGGAGATGGTGACGATATGGAAGATGCCGGCGCGGCGGATGAGGTCCTTGGCCTCTTCAGAGAGGAAATCCCGCTTGCCCGTCACCATCGCAGCGGCGATCGCGCCTGCGTCTCCGCCGATGGTCTTGTAGACGCGAAGCGCCAGGGCGTTGCGGACGCGGTCGACAGAGGCGAAAAAAACGCAAGGATAAAGGCGCGGGGTCCGGCGGCGGCATGGTTTCGATGCGCCCGAGCGCATTGCCCACGCCGCCGAGGCTGGCAAAGTAAGCATCGCGGGCGAAGTCATAGCCCCCGGGGAGCGCCGCGCGGGCGGGGGGCATGAGCCGCGCCTTCAAAGCGATGAAGTCTCCGGCCGCGAAATCGGGCTCGCCCCGCGTCGTCAGCCGCACGCGCGCCGGCGCGACGCCGCCCGGCAGGCCTTCCGCGCTCGCAACGCGCAGCACGAAGCGTGCGCCGGCGCGGCGCAGGTCGACCTCTTCCACGAAGCCGGTCAGCTCGCCGACGCCGACGCGCGGCACGATCGGCGCCGCCACCCGCGCCGCGCGCCAGGCGCCCGAGGCGAATCCCGCGGCGCCAAAGGCGAGCGCTAAAAACAGAGCGTTTGCGCGCGCGTGGCGGCGGGTGGCGAAGGCGAGCAGCGAGAAAGCCGCGAGCGGCCAAGCACAATGCGAGGGGCGGCTCGCGCTCGGCAGCGAAATAGAGCACGACGCCGGCGCCGGCCGCGACGGCGCTCCACAGGAAAGGGCGCCGTAGCTCGGCTTCCTGCGCATAGGCGTCGCGGAAGGCGCTAGCGAAAATTTGCAGATGCGGGGCGAGCCGGAGCGAGAGGGCGCCGCCTCGACGCTCGTCATTCTCGGCTGCGCGCGTGGCGTCGCTCACACGAAGCCCCTCGGTTGCTAACCGGGGCAGGTTAACTTGGATCGCCGCTGCGCGCCATGCCCGTGTTCAAGGCGCCCCAATACCCACGCTCACGGACGGCTCATGCGCGTTTTTTGCGCTTCTTGCCGCCGCTAGACCCGCCCCCGACGGTGGGCGATGCGCCGCCTCTCGCGTCGAGCGAATCTTCGGCGCGCATGTAGCGGGCGCCGAGAAAGAAAAGGATTTGCGCCCCGCCCGTGGGCGGCTCGCCTTTTTCGCGCGATTTTTTCTCGCGCAGTCGGAAGCCGACAACTTCCCCCATTTGCTCTCTCCGCAACGGCCGCGAAAAAAGTGAATCGACCGTTACCGAGATTAGGTGACCGTGAGGGTTAATGTTTCGTCAACATCCTGGGTCTAGCTTGCGGGCGATACTCGTGTCAGCGTTTGTGTGAGTGGCGAGTGCATGCAGTC
>JAMBEQ010000009.1 GCA_024506175.1 Methylocystis sp. | reverse complement strand
CGTGGTCGAGGCGGTCTATCGCATGTTCGAGAATTTTGGCTTCACCGGCTACGGATCGGTGCGCAATGGCATGAACGCGCTCATCGGCGCGGCGCATTCGGAGATGGAAAGCGCCATTCACGCCTTTCGCCGCAACGGCCTCACCATGCAGCGCCGCGGCCAGGCGCTGCTCGACGAAGTGGTCAACGCCGCTTTCGGACAGTCCAACGACCCCACGGCGCAGGCGCTGTACCACGCATGGCTGCGCCCCGCCGAAAAGCTGCGCGAGAAATTCAACGCCGCCGGCGGCGCGATCGGCATGTTGAAGGATTGGGGCCTGCCGATGACGCACGACGCCGGGGCGCTCGCCGCCGCCGGCTTCGACAAATGGCGCGCCTTCATCGAGCCGCGGCTCGATTGGGACCGCATGAAACACGGCGTCACCGGCGCGACGATCTACCCGGCCGAGCGCGAAGACGTGCTGCGCCATGTCTGGACGTCGATCGTCACCGATGGCTGGAACACGCGCGACGCCGCCGCCGGCCGCGGCTCCGGCGGAACCTGGGCGAAACGTCAGGACGCCCGCTTTCTGCATTTCTCCGGACCGGACGAATGGCGCGACTACAACAAGGCCTATGGCCGCGGCGACGTGTGGGCGACAATGTCCTCGCATATCCGCACCATGGCCCGCGACGTGGCGCTGATGGAGCGTTTCGGGCCGAACCCCGCGACGACGGTCGAGTGGCTGAAAAACGTCGTCATGCAAGAGGCGATGAAAGCCAAGGTCGGCATGCCGAGCCTCTTCCCCAAGCCGACGTTCAAGAGCTACGAAGGGGCGGCCAAACACGCGCAGGCGACGATCGACGGCCTGTTCAGCCTGGCGCGCGGCGACGGCGGCGCGGCCGGCGGCGCGCTCGCCGACACGGGCGCGATCCTGCGCAACCTGCAATACTCCGCGAAATTGGGCGGCTCGATCCTCACCCATGCGGTTAGCAACCCGATCGTGCAGAGCTTCGCCCGCCACATTCACGGCATCCCGATGACCGGGCAGCTGATGGACATGGTCGCCGGCTTCACGGAAAGCGGCGCGCGCGAGGCGACGCGGGCCGGCTACATCGTCCAGGACGCGCTGCATGTCCTCGAGCAGGGCGCGCGCGAGGCGGCGGCCGGCTCGCGCCTGCGTCAGCTCTCCAACTGGCTCCCCGCCGTCACCGTGCATTATTCCGGGCTTGAGCCGTTCGTCGCGGCGCAGCGCCGCGCCTTCATGTTCGGGGCCATGGCGCATATCGCCGATCATCTCAACCAGGAGTGGAGCGCGCTGCCCGATCGGCTGCGCCGGCTGCTCGCCGGCTATGGCTTGCGCGCCGAGGAATGGAAGGTGATGCAGGGCGCGGAGCTGTATCGGCCGGAAACCGGCTCCGCGCCGTTCTTGCGCTTTTCCGAAATCCAGAAGGTTGGCGAAAACTACATAACCTCGCTCGGCGTCAAACTCGACGAGACTGTGCCGCGCGTCCAGGACCTCGACCGTCCAGCCCCCAGCGTCGACGCGTCCCTCGCGCGCGCCCATGCCGAAGCGGTCGCCCTGAAATATCTCGCCATGCTGCATGGCGAAACCGAGCGCGCCGTGCCGTCGTCGAACTGGCGGGCGCGGCAATTTCTCACCGGCGGAACGCGCGAGGACACTTTCGCCGGCCAGGCGCTGCGCTCCTTCGGCATGTTCAAGGGCTTCATGGGCTCGTTCATGATGACGCATTTCGAGGCGATCAAGCAGGAGCTCGCCCGCGATCGCTTCGCCGGCGCGGCCGCGGCCGGCGCGTATCTGACCGTGCTGACGCTCGGCGGCATGGTCGTGCAGCAATTGAAGGCGGTCGCGTCCGGCAAGGATCTGCGGTCGATAGATCCGTCGACCAAGGAAGGCCGCGACACCTGGGGACACGCCATGCTGACATCGGGCGGCCTCGGGATCTTCGGCGATTTTCTCGCCTCCGATCATTCCTCCTATGGCCACGGCCCGCTCGAAACGCTCGCCGGTCCCATGGTGACGGGCGGCGTCGACCTCTACACGGCGCTGCGCAATCTCGGTCAGGGCAAGAAAACCGTCGGTCAGAAAGTCGCCGGCGCGGCCGTCGACGTGTTGCGCAACAATACGCCGATGCTGTCGACGCATTGGGCGCTGCGCGCCGCCTATAGCCG
>JAMBEQ010000008.1 GCA_024506175.1 Methylocystis sp. | reverse complement strand
GAAGAGGCGGCGCTGGCGCGGCTCGACGACATCACCCTCGAAGACCTCTACGCCCGCGCCATTGCGCAGGGCTTCGGAGAGAGAGAGCCCGCGACGGATTTCGATATTTGAAGCGATGAAGCCGAGGAGGCCCGTATGAGCTACGAGACGATCGAAGTCGAGACGCATGGCCGTGTGGGCCTCCTGCGCCTGAACCGGCCGCAGGCCCTGAATGCGCTGAACGCCTTGCTCATCAGCGAAGTCGATTGCGCGCTCGCGGGTTTCGAGAAGGACGACGGCATCGGCTGCGTGGTCGTCACGGGCTCAGAAAAGGCCTTCGCAGCCGGCGCCGACATCAAGGAGATGAAAGATAAGAGCTTCTTTGAGGCTTATCTCGGCGATTTCATCGGCCGCTGGGACACGGTGGCGCGCGCCCGCAAGCCCTTGATCGCGGCGGTCGCGGGCTTTGCGCTCGGCGGCGGATGCGAGCTCGCCATGATGTGCGACTTCATCATAGCGGCGGACAGTGCGCAGTTTGGCCAGCCCGAGATCAAGCTCGGCGTCATTCCCGGCGCAGGGGGCACCCAGAGGCTCACCCGGGCCATTGGCAAGGCCAAGGCGATGGATCTCGTGCTGACCGGCCGCATGATGGGCGCCGAAGAGGCTGAACGCGCCGGCCTCGTCGCGCGCGTTGTGCCGAGCGCCGACCTTGTAGACGAGGCGCTAAAGGCCGCAGCCGCCGTCGCCGCCATGTCGCTGCCGGCGGCGATGATGGCCAAGGACGCGGTCAACGCCGCCTTCGAGACGACGCTTGCGGAGGGCGTGCGCTATGAGCGCCGGTTGTTCTATTCCCTCTTTGCGACGCAGGATCAGAAAGAGGGCATGGCCGCCTTCGTGGAAAAGCGCAAACCGGCGTTTCAGAACCGCTGACGCTGTCCCCGAGATGTCGGGAGCGCTTTTAAAAAGGGTCGCTTATAGGCTGCCGTGCGGGGCGCCGCCGCCATTGACGAACAAAGGCGGGGGGCATATAAGGCGCGCGACTGGCCGCGATCATTCGCGGCCGCACCCTTTTCTGGCGGCCACGAGTCGCTCTGACAGCTTCGAGGACAGATAGAAATGGCCAATACCGCTTCGGCCAAAAAGGCCGTTCGCAAAATCGAGCGCCGCACCGCCGTCAACCGCGCGCGTCGCAGCCGCATGCGCACCTTCGTGCGCAAAGTCGAGGAAGCGATCGCGTCGGGTAATGCGTCGCTCGCCGCCGCCGCGCTGCAGAGCGCCGTGCCGGAGATGATGCGCGCCGCTCAGAAGGGTGTCATTCACAAGAACACCGCTTCGCGCAAAGTGTCGCGCCTGAGCGCGCGGGTGAAAGCGCTCTCCGCTCAGGGCTGACCCAATTTGCTCCCATAGCGTGCGCCTTAGCTCGTTTTTCGGCAGGCTCTGAATCAGCTAAAGCCCAGCTTATAGCTGGGCTTTTCTTGTTTTCTCTACTGTTCTTGAAGCTACTGATGCGGCCGGGACACGGGCTGCGAAAATTTCTTCACACTTGCGTTGTGCGCAGCCGAAGAGCTCCTGATTCAATCCCTTGCAACCAAGCTCCCAAAAATGCGCGTGTTGGCATCCACTTGACAACTTGGTCACACTCGAATCGGTCGGCCAGGTCGGCATTTTCACGGCAAAGCCGAGGCGTCCGGCCAACTCCTTAGTTTACAACCAAGTTTACCTTCGGCGCTGGCGGCGCCGGCGCCACAGTTACGGCAAAAGCTTGGCCCTGCGGCCTTGTGGATCATTGCGCGAAAAAAGCGCCGCGTGTAGGGTCATCTCGTCGAACAAAAGAGATCATCGTCAAAAATCCAGCTGAGGGCTGAGCGCATTCAAGGAGCGACGCCATGTCCGTGTCCTGCTCGAAAAGCCAAGGCTTCTGGCGCGTGATTTCTTTCCGACCTGTTCGATTGGAAATTCAAAAGATCAGTTCGCGGGGCTGCTAACTCGTGCAGCCAAGTGATGGCGTTGTGGATCCGGAATTGCACGATTCCGGAAAGCGGGGGCATTGTCATGGTGGAACGGCGGCGAGCCAATGTGATTGGAGTGCTGCGTATCCCGCGCGATCGCATCGCGTCTCGTTCTTCGATTTTTGTTCCAGGTCCCGATCTCTGCAACGAAAACACCGAAAAAAGATGGGCGCTCGGCCCACCGCGTTGAGCGAATACTTTTAGAAACCGAGCTAGCAAACTCTGCGTGTATCCCAGCGAGTTCGACGGCGCTCTCCTTTGCGGGGAGCGACGGAGATGCTCGCCTTTTCTCGGAAAAGGTCTCGAATGTCCGATCGCGTTTCAAACGAGGGGATTTCCCCCGAGGACCAACAGCGCTGGGAGCGCGTGCGCCAAAGGTTGCGCGCCGAGCTCGGCGATGCGGTCTATAATTCCTGGTTCACGCGACTGGAGCTCGATCGGTTGGGCGGCGCAACCATCCATCTCAGCGTGCCAACGAAGTTCCTCAAGAGCTGGGTGCAGTCCCACTACGCATCGCGCATCAAAGCGCGCGTTTCGAGCGAATTCGACAGTATCGAACACGTGGTGATCGACGTGCGCTCTTCGGCGCGCAAGGCCAAGTCCCGAGAAGGCGTGGAACGCGAATCCGACATCGCTGCAGCGCCGCAGTTCGCCGAAAAGACCCAGGCGGCGTATCTCGTCGGCGCTCAACCCATGATCGAGATCTCATCGCCGCAGAAGCGGCCCGCACGCGCCGCCATGGCGTCGCGCGCCGACAATGATTCCTTTGTCGTCGGTTCGCCGCTCGACCGGCGACTATCTTTTTCCACTTTCCTTGTCGGCCCGTCCAACCAGCTTGCCTACGCGGCCGCCTGCCGCGTCGCAGAAGCGCGGCCAGGCGATACGCCGATGTTCAATCCTCTCTACGCACATGCGGCTGTCGGGCTGGGTAAGACGCATCTCTTGCAGGCCTTGGCGCATGCGACGAATGATAATCGCCGCCGCGCGGTTTATCTGACGGCCGAACGTTTCATGAGCGGCTTTGTCTCGTCGCTCAATACACAGACCGCGCTCGCCTTTAAGGAGCGGTTGCGCGCAATCGACATGCTGATCATCGACGACGTGCAATTCCTGCAGGGCAAGTCGATCCAGCAGGAGTTCTGCCATACGCTCAATGCGCTCATCGACGCGGGTCGTCAGGTGGTCGTCGCGGCCGACCGTCCGCCATCCGATCTGGAGACGTTGGATGAACGCGTGCTGTCGCGATTCAAGGGCGGGCTTTGCGTGGACATCGGCCCCCTCGACGAATCATTGCGCATAAAAATCTTGAGCGCGCGCATCGCCGCCGCGCAAGAGTCTAACCCAGGCTTCCACGTGCCGCCCGATGTCATCAGTTATGTTGCGCGGACAATCGTGACAAACGGCCGCGATCTCGAAGGGGCGGTGAACCGTCTCCTCGCGCATGTCACGCTCAACGGCGCGCCCCTGACCGTGGAAACGACGGAAACCGCGATCCGCGACCTTGTGCGCACACAGGAGCCCAAGCGCGTCAAGATCGATGACATTCAAAAGCTCGTGGCATCTCACTACAATATTTCACGGGCGGACATTCTGTCGTCGCGGCGCACGGCGAATGTCGTTAGGCCGCGTCAGATCGCCATGTATCTATCGAAAGTGCTTACGTTGCGCTCGCTTCCAGAGATCGGGCGCCGATTTGGCGGCCGCGATCACACGACCGTGTTGCACGCCGTTCGGAAGATTGAGGAGCTTTCCGCCAAGGACAAGGGGCTCGCTGAAGTCATCGACCTGTTGAAGCGCATTCTCAGCGAATAGCAGGTGCAAGGCGCGAGCTCTTGCCAATTTCCCCAGCGCATTAGCGCGAGCATCCCGGGGGCAGATCAAGAGCCTGGCGGCCGCTAGAGCGCATTCCGCAAAAGTTGACAGACTTTTGCGATAAGAATGCGCTCCATTTTTTTGATGTTGCGCGATTTCTTATCGCTCGCATACCTCCATGCGAGCGCAAAGCTCGCTAGCGCCCCGTCTTCACCGTCGTCCAGAGCCGGGTGATAAACTTCTGCTCTGGCTGGTTCGGCGTCACGACAGTAAAAAGGCGACGCATCGTCGCGTCGCTGGGGTAGACCGAAGGGTCTTCCGCGATGGATTTGTCGATGAGCGCGCGCGAGGGGCCGACGCCATTGGCGAAGTTGGTGGCCTTGGTGTTGCGCGCCGCGACGTCTGGGCGCAACAGATAATCCATGAAGAGATAGGCTTCCGCGACATGCGGCGCGTCGATCGGCATGGCGAGATTGTCCATCGACATGAGCGTGCCTTCGTTCGGGATCGCATAGGCGATTTCAACGTCCGAGCCGGCCTCCCGCGCGCGATTTCGGGCTTGCAGACTGTCGCCCGCCCAGCCGATGGCGAGGCAGATGTCGCCATTGGCGAGCGCGTTGATATATTCCGAGGAGTGGAATTTCTTGATGTATCGGCGCAGTCCCGCGAGATGCTCGGCGGCGCGCTTGAGGTCGGCTTCGCTTTTCGAGTTCGGATCGAGCTTGAGATAATTCAGCGTTATCGCAAAAATGTCCTCGGGACTGTCGAGCATGTAGACGCCGCAGTCGGCAAGCTTTTTCAGATTTTCAGGGCGCAGCACTTGTTCCCAGCTCGTGATAGGCTTGCCGATGCGAGCGCGGATCTTGGCGACATTGTAGGCGACGCCGGTCGTGTACCACATGTAGTTTATCGCATGCGCGCTGCCGGGGTCGTAACGCGACAACCGCCCGTCAATCTCGCTCCAGATGTTGGCGGCGTTGGCGAGGCGTTTCCGGTCGATCGGCTGCAGCACGCCGGCTTTGATCTGCCTTTGCAGAAAGGTCGCGGAAGGAACGACGATGTCGTAGCCAGTGGCGCCGGCAAGAAGGCGCGACTCCAGCATTTCGTTGGAGTCATAGGTGTCGTAAACAACTTTGACGCCCGTTTCGCGCGTGAAATCTTCCAGCACGCCGGGATCGATGTAGTCGCTCCAATTGAAGATATTGACGACGCGTTCCGCGGCCGCTGTGGGGGCGCCGGCAAAAGCGATCAGGAGGGCGGCAAGGATTTTCTTCATGGCGGCCGAGTGGAAGGGGACGATTTTGCGTAAGTTTAGCATGCGCGCGGGGGAGAGACGATGCCATACAACCTGCTTTCATCGCGGCCCGAGACCACGCGGCATGTAACGCGCGGGGTTAGGCGCTATCTGCGGGCCTGCGGCTTCGCCGTCATCGGCGAACTGCCATTGCCGAATGGCGTGCGCGCGGACCTCGTCGCTCTCGCCCCGGACGGCGGCCTGCGCATCGTGGAGGTGAAATCTTCGCTCGAGGACTATCGTGCGGACCGGAAGTGGATGCGCTACCGCGACTATTGCGACCGCTTCTATTTTGCGATTCCCACCGAACTCGATGCGGCGCTTTTCCCCGACGACGCCGGCCTCATCGTCGCCGACGCTCACGGGGCGATGCTGGCGCGAGAGGCGCCCAGCCTGCGGCTGGCGCCGGCCAGCCGAAAGGCGATGCTGGTGCGGTTCGGGGCGCTGGCCGCGGAGCGCTATTGCGCGTTGGCTTTCGGCGAAGAGCGGCTGGCGGAGTGAATGCTTCCCGGCCCGCCAGGACGCGCGCGCGCGTCGGGCCTGCGCCTATCCTCTCAGCGCGGCGCGCGCTTTGCCAGAATGCGCTGGAGCGTGCGGCGGTGCATGTTGAGGCGACGCGCCGTCTCGGAAACATTGCGGTCACACGATTCGAAGACACGCTGAATATGCTCCCAGCGCACGCGGTCGGCAGACATGGGATTTTCCTGCGCATCGGGTTTTTCGATCGTGGTCGCCATCAGCGCGTGGTAGATTTCGTCGGCGTCCGCCGGCTTGGCGAGGTAATCGAAAGCTCCGAGCTTTACCGCGGTCACGGCCGTGGCGATGTTGCCGTAGCCGGTTAAAATGATTCCGCGCGCGTCCGGGCGCGCTTCCTTCAGTTTTTTGATAACGTCGAGACCGTTCCCGTCCTCGAGACGCATGTCGATGATCGCAAAGGCCGGCGGCGCGCTCCCCAGCGCGGCGAGTCCTTCGGCGACCGTCTCGCATTGGGTGACGGCGAAGCCGCGGGCCTCCATGGCGCGGGCCAAGCGATGCAGGAAGGCCTTGTCGTCGTCGAGGATGAGCAGGGAGCGATCCTCAGGCAGAGGGGCGGGCGTATCGAGCTCCGCATCATATTCGGTATCGCCGATGTCCTCGCGGTTCATGTCGAGTCCCCTGCCTGATTTTTATCAAAGAGATTACTTTCCTGCGACGCTGCGAGCAAGCTACTCGATAGTCTTTGCGAATCGCAGAAAAACATTCGCGATCCGGGCCGTTTTCGACCAAAACCCCGGGAGGCCTGTCAGGCTTCCTCGATCTTCAGCTTCGCGGCCGGAATCTCCAGAGCCGGACGCGGCCAGGTTACTTTTACGATGGCGCCGGTGCGCGGCGGCGAGACGTTGTAAGTCTCAACCGTCGCGCCGGAGCGTTCGAGCAGGGTTTTGGCGATGAAGAGGCCCAGGCCCAAGCCCGATTGGCTGTCGTTCTTGGTGCGGCGCTCGGTTGGCCGCCCGCGCAGATAGGGGTCGCCCAGGCGGTCGAGGATCGCAGGAGAGAAGCCGGGGCCGTCGTCCTCGATGGAAATTGTCACGAGGTCGCGGGACCACCACGCGTCGATGCGCACGCGCGATTCTGCGAAATCGAACGCGTTTTCGACGAGGTTGCCGAGACCATAGAGAAGACCCGGATTGCGCGCCAGCGCCGGCGGCGGGGCCGACCCGACGCCGCGCTTCGAGATTTCCACCTTCACCCCGAATTCGCGCTGGGGCTGGACCACTTCCTCGATGAGCGTATCGATGGAGAGCACGTTCATCATGGTGCCCTGATCGGCGCCGAGCGAGGCGAGCTTGCTTAAAATCTCGCGGCAGCGTCCCGCCTCCTGCGCAAGGAGATCGAGATCGTCCTTGAGCCCCTCGGTGGGGGAGGAGGCAGAGGATTTTTGAAGCTCGCGGATGATGAGGGTGATGGTCGCGAGCGGCGTGCCGAGTTCGTGCGCCGCCGCCGCGGCGAGCCCGTCGAGCTGCGAGAGATGCTGCTCGCGCTCGAGCACCAGCTCGGTCGCAGCCAGCGCCGTCGCCAGAAGCCGGCTCTCATCGGAGACGCGCGCGGCGTAGAGGGCAATGAATGCGGCCGAGAGCGCGAGCGCGCTCCAGATGCTGGCGCGATAGAGAAGGGGGAATTTGAGCTGCTCGTTTTCGTACCAGGGAAGGGGCTCGAATTCGACGCAAAGAAACGTCGCGGCGGCGAGCATGACGATGCCTAGAAACAGCGTGAGGTTGCGCGGCAGCGAAACGGCGGAGATCGTCACCGGCGCGAGCAGCAGCATGACGAAAGGATTGGTCACGCCGCCGGTGAGATAAAGGAGGAAGCTCAATTGGACGAGGTCGTAGCTCAGCAGCACCACCGCCTCGAGATCGCTCAAGCGGAACGTGCCGGAGGTGCCGAAGCGCAGCCCGAAATTGAGCGTCGCCGAGGCGACGATGAAGACGAAACACAGGCCGACGGGAAAATCGAACTCGAGGAAGAAGTAGACGAAAAGGCAGGCGATGCTCTGGCCGAGAATGGCGATCCAGCGCAGGAAAATCAGCGTGCCAACGCGCAGGCGTCGGCTGTCTTCGTCATAGACGTCGGGTTTCATGCTTCTTTTTCCGTCGCAAGACGCTTCTCAAAGGCCAACCCCGCGGGAGGCGCGCCAAATCCGCCATTGGCGCTGCAAGGGGGAAGGGTCCGCCACGCCGCGGAGCGGATGATAACCGTTGCCGCGCATGCGCTCCAGATAGAGGGGAACCATCGCAGCCGCCAGCAGGGCTTCTCTGCCTTTCGAGAGCGAAGCCGCCGTGTTGCGGGCGGCGTCGTAATGACGTTGCGCCTTGTCGCGCAGCTCCGCAAGGGCGTGGCGCAGGGCGGGCGCGTCAGCGCGAACATCGGCGCCATGGCGCGCCAGCACGTCGGCGGGTATGAGCGCGCCCGCGGGTTGCCGCAAGACGCGGGTGATCCCCAACGCCATCCCGGCGTCTTCGAAAGCCGACGAACCGGGCGCGCCGAGAATTCGCCCCGCCCAACGTATCGGCCCCGCGGCCGTCGCCCGGCAATAGGCTTCTAAACTCGTCAAGTCGGGCATCTGGTCGTCATAGAGATCGGCGACATGGGCGTCGGCGAGGGCGATCAATTCCTCACGGGGCAGGGCGAAGCGCTCGATCGTGTCGATCAGCGCGTCCGCGATAGGGTGGGCGCGTGTCCCCTCCGAGCCTTCATTGGAAAGCGCGTCCCCCCACCATCGCAGCCGCATCTCCCCGAGGAGGGGCTGAGAGACTTTGGCGCGCACGTCAGCGGCTTCCAGCGCATAGGCGTAGACGGCGTGAATATGTTTGCGCGCAGCTGGCGGCGCGAAGAGGCTGGCGAGCCAGAGATCACGGTCGCGCTCCCGCAGCAGGGCCTCGCAATGGGCGTAATGGTCGGGATCGGCGCTCATGTGGAGGCGCGGTCCCTGGACCCGGCGCCTTGAGGCGCGCACACGGGCAGTGATGGAGCAGATTTATCCATCAAACGGCAATGAGCAGCGCGCCGACCTGGCGGCCTTCATCGATGAGCATGTTATAGGTACGGACCGCCGCACCGGTCGCCATGCTCTCGCAGCTGACGCCCGCCTCTCGCAATTTGGCGCGCAGCGCAGGGGCGAGCGGCATGAGATCCCTGCCCGTGCCAACAATGAAGAGATCGATCTCGCCTCCTTCCGATAAGGCGAGATTGATCATTGCGGCGTCGATCTCGTTCCATGCGGTCGGAGTTATCGCGCGAATGCCGGTCGGCAGGGCCAGGATCGAGCCGCGATGCGACATGTCGGCGAAGCGGAAGCCGCCATTGCCGTAGTCGTCGATTTTATGGCGGCCCGGGACATAGCCCTGTGGCGCGGTCATGGCCTTAAGCCTATCTCGGGCGGCGGCGGGCGCCGGCTTTCGGCTTCGTTGCTGGGCGCTTTACCGGCGCGGCGGGGACGGGCGCGTCGCCAATGTCGTCGTACATGGCGGTGATCGCCTCAGGGCCAGGCTCGACGGCAGGCTCGAGCTTTTCCTCGATCTCGGCCTTACGCTCGACGTCTTCATTGCGCAGGCCGAGATAGATCAGCATGGGCGAGCAGATGAAGATCGACGAATAGGTCGCGACGAAAATGCCCCAGATCATCGCCAGCGAGAAGGAGCGGATGACCTGGCCGCCGAACACCACGAGCGCGATGAGGGCGAGCATGACCGTGGTCGCGGTCATGATGGTGCGCGGCAGCACCGCGTTGATCGACATATCGACCATCTGCGCTGTCGCCATCTTCTTGTATTTGCGCATATTCTCGCGAATACGGTCGAGCACAACGACCGTCTCGTTGAGCGAATAGCCGACGATGGTCAGAATGGCGGCGATCGAGGTGGTGTTGAACTCAAGCTGGGTGATGGAGAAGAAGCCGACCGTGAGCAAAAGATCGTGCATCGTCGCGATGACGGCGCCGACGGCGAACTGCCATTCGAAGCGGAACCAGAGATAGGTCAGCACGGCGATGATCGAGATGACGACGCCGAGCGTGCCGGACTGCACCAGCTCGTTCGAAACGCGGGGGCCAACCACTTCGACGCGGCGCACGTCGTACTGGCTCGCGACGGCGTTGCGCACGTGCTCAACTGCTTCCTGTTGAGCCTTATCGCCGCCCGGCTGCAGGCCAAATCGCAGGGTGGCGTCGGCCTGATTGCCGAAGGCCTGCACTTCGATGTCGCCGAGCTTCAGGCTCTCGCCAAGCGTGCGCAGCGTCCCCACTTCTGCGTAGCCGGATTTGGCGCGCAGCTCGATCACCGTGCCGCC
>JAMBEQ010000007.1 GCA_024506175.1 Methylocystis sp. | reverse complement strand
CCAATGCCGAAGACCCAGGCGTTCTCTGGGGCTTCCTCAAGCGCTACGCACCCTCCGCCTCGCCGGAAAACCATCCGCGCCTCGACAAGCTCGTGGGCTATGCGGTGGCTTACTTCCGCGATTTCGTGAAGCCGGCGAAGCAATATCGCGCAGCCGATGAGGTCGAGCGCGACGTGCTGCAGAAGATCGACGCCGTGCTCGGCGCCCTGCCGGAAAGCGCGACGGCCGAGGACATTCAAACGGCGCTCTACGACGTCGGCCGCGCCGTGCCGCGCTATCAGGACTTCGCCGCCAAGGGCGCGACGCCCGAGCGGCCGGGCGTCTCCAACGACTTCTTCAACATGCTCTACGAGGTGCTGCTCGGCGAGAAGAAAGGCCCGCGCTTCGGCTCCTTCATTGCGCTCTACGGGGTCGGGAACACGCGCAGGCTGATCGAGGACGCGCTGGCCGGCGCCTTTGCGAAGCCGGCCGCCTGATGCGCGCCGCCGAAGCGGATATTCTCATTCTGCCGGGCTATCTCGGCTCGGGGCCCGACCATTGGCAGAGCCGCTGGGAGCGAAAACTCTCGACCGCCCGCCGGGTCGAGCAACGCGATTGGGAAAGGCCGAACCGGGAGGAATGGGTCGAGACCGTCACACGGGAAGTGCTGGCCGCAACGCGCCCGGCCGTGCTCGTCGCCCATTCGCTTGGCGTTGTTGCTGCGCTTCATGCTGCGCAGCAATCGGGTGATAAAGTCGCCGGCGCCTTCTTGGTCGCGCCGCCTTCCGAGGCTGTGATCCGCGAAATGCCCGCGGTCGATTCCGCTTTTCTTCCCATTCCGCGCGGCCGCCTCGCCTTTCCCGCAATCATGGTGGGGAGCAGCAACGACCCCTACGCCGACGCGTCTTTCACGCGGCGCCTCGCCGAGGATATCGGCGCGCATTTCATCGACGCCGGCGCGGCGGGGCATATCAATGTCGATAGCGGCCACGGCCCTTGGCCGGAAGGATCGTTCGCCTTCGCGCGTTTTATGGCGAAGCTCTAAAGGGCGCCCGCGAATTCCCCCTCACGCTGAGGAGCCGCGAAGCGGCGTCTCGAAGCGCCGACGCCAAGGCGAGAACTCGAAGCGTCTTCCAGCGTTGAGCGCTCATGTCCGAGTTCCTCACTCTCGCGGCGCTTGCCGGCGAGGAAGAAATCTGCACGCGCTGCCCGCTCTATCGCAATGCGACGCAAGCCGTCCCTGGCGAAGGGCCCCGCGGCGCGCGGGTGATGCTCGTGGGCGAGCAGCCGGGCGACGTGGAAGACCTCTCGGGGCGCCCCTTTGTCGGCCCGGCGGGGCGTCTGCTCGACAAGGCGCTTTCGAAGGTCCGCCTGCCGCGCGAAGAATGCTTCGTCACCAACGCGGTGAAGCATTTCAAATTCGAGCCTCGCGGCAAGCGCCGGCTGCACAAGAAGCCTGACGCCGGGGAGATCGACGCCTGCCGCTGGTGGCTCGAGCAAGAGCGGACGCTCGTCGGGCCGGGCCTCATCGTGGCGATGGGCGTCACAGCCATTCGCGGCGTACTGGGGCGTTCGGAATCCGTCTCACGGCTGCGCGGGCGTCTGATAGACCTCGACGAAAAAGCTAAATTCCTCGCCACCATTCACCCGTCTTCCCTGCTGCGGCTTCAGGAAGAAGAGGATAAGCGGAGAGAGTGGAAGCGCTTTCTCGGCGATCTGGAGATTGCCGCCGAATGGGCGCGGGCTGGCGATGGAACAGTTTGAATGGCTAGAGGCCCCGCATTTTTTTGCGCAGCAATCGCGCTGGCCGCACCCGCCCGAGCTCAGCTCGTCAATTTCGAGGAAGCCGACGGCGCGGTACGGGCGACGCTGAAAATCGACGGCAAGGTTCACAGCCTCGACGCCAAATTGCTGCGCACAAAAGATTCGACGCCGGGGGGCGCTCTTCTCATCGATGCTGCGCAGCATGAGGAACTCGCGGCTACGGCGCTAGAGCATGGCGTAAGCGTCTTCGCGTTCGATCTCGGTAAGCTTCCAGCGCCGACGCGGGCCCAGGCGCTACGCGATTTGCTCCCGGCTCTGCGCAAAAAAATGAGCCCTAAGCGTGTGTTGGGGCGAGGCGCCGGCGAGGTCGGCGCCGCCTTTATCGAGGCTGGAGAGCTTTTCGACGGTCTTTTGCTGCAGGATTTCATGGTAGGCGCCGCAAAGGCGCCGCGCAGCATGGAGGTCTGGGGGAGCGACGCCTATTGGCGCCCCTCGCCGCCGCCCGAACCCCTTGGGCCGGAGGCTGCGAACCGTCGGCGCTTTTTCATCGCCGGCGCGACGGCAGGCGCAGCCGCCAATTGCGCCGGCCCGCTCAACACGCGCTCGCGAGCCCCGGCGCTGCGGGCTTTGCTCGTCGCGCTCGACGCGTGGACGAAGGGCGTCAAACCGCCGCCCTCCCGCGCCCCCGCCGCCGCCAATCTCGTCGACGCCCGCTCGCTCGTCTGGCCGAAAATCCCCGGCCTGCCGGAGCCGCCGGCGGGCGAGCGGTTCGCGCCCAAGATCGACCCCGACGGCAATGAGACCGCCGGTCTGCGTCTGCCCGACCTCGCGCTGCCGATTGCGACCTTCACCGGCTTTGGCGCGCGAAAAGACAAAGCCGGTCCCGCCTGCGCCGCGGGCGCGGCGATCCCCTTCCCATCCACCAAATCGGATCGCGAAAAGACCGGCGACCCTCGCCCGTCGCTCGTCGAGCGGTATGGCTCACGCGCCTATTTCGTGGCGACCATGCGGGTTGTCGCGGACAAGCTCGTCCAGGAGCGGTTGCTGCTGAAGGAGGACGCCGACGCCTATGTCGCGGCGGCGAGACAGGCGCCGTTTTGATGGGGAGACCGTCAATGCTGCTTCAGCAGCTCGACGACAGCTTCGCCAACCCGCTTGTGGCCAGCTGGATTGAGATGATCATCGAGCGTGTAGTAGTCGCTTCTGACAAGATCTGGCTGGAAGAAAAATAAGTTTTTCACAGTATCGTCTTTTCCACTGGGAAAATTCTTGAATTTTGCGCCATGCGCGTTAGAGTAAAAAATAAATATTTTCTTGTCCTTCAAATCGTTAGCATATTGATTGAACACTTTCTTGAGCGCTTGATGATGCGGGCTAAAGTCATCTCCAAACGGCATGAAGTCATAGCCTTTCTTGAGGCCGACTGTTCGGAGAACGGCATCGAATGGTTCGCGAACAGCGTATTTCAATCTAGCAAGGGCTGGATTGAAGCCGTTTTGAGCGGGTCCCCCGCTACTCATGGCCTGATTGTACGTCTGTAGAGTGCTTTTGAACTCGTTTGCCGACTTGACGTAATCTGCCTCAGTGAATTCTGTCCAGTTCTCTCCGAAATCATTGTCGCAGTACTGGATGATTATTGTATCGACCTGGTCGAGTAGACCGGACTTGAGAAGCCGTCGCACTTCTCTTCTTGTTCCGTAACTCGAGACAGCCAAGTTGAAGACATCCACTTTCAGCTTTTCGGCGATGACGGAGGAGAAGGTCTGATCATCGTTTACGCCCCATCCCATCGCATGCGAATCCCCGAGCACTGCGATTGCTTTCTTCTCTGTCGCGGGTTGAGGGGGCACCGCTCGGCCGCGAGGCCCAAACGTCATGCTTATGTCGAACTCGGGGTTCGTGAAGCGGCAAACGCCATCCTTCGGCTTGTAAATCAGATAATCGTCCGCCTCGACACAGTCAGGCTTGGACTGCCAGATGATCCGGGATCCGACGATTGGCGGATATCCAAAATACTCCAGCTTTTGGAACGCAATAAACGGCCAATAAGGCAGTATGATATTTTTTCTAATTGTTACATACGAAATGAAGTATATACTAACAACAATCACAAGGTAGTACAAAGCAGCTAATGTTAATATCCCGGCTACCCGACCTATGCTATTTGCCTTGATCATTGGTTTTCGCCTCCAAAACCCGTGGATAACGGATTTGTGCGATCTCGCAAGCTAAGGCTTTACCTTTAGATTGACAGAGACAGCTGGTCGTTCGTCGGGGAAGTTTTGCGCGCGACGAGAAATCGCAGCGAAAATCTAATAGTGCAGCGGGCGCCGGCGCGTCAACGTCAAGGCTGCGCCAAGCTCGTCCCGTTTTGCAGCGTGTCGCCCGCCTGCTCGCCGACGGCGTCCAACCTGTCCGTGAAGTTTTCCCGTGTCCCCGGGTCGACGATGGCGAAAGGCGCCGCCACGGCGGCCCCGGCGGCCGCCCCCACAGTCGAGGCGGCGCCAACGGCGACCATGTTGAGCTTGTCGCCGACGCCTGCCCGCCCATCGGTCAGCGGCTGGCCGGTCGCGAGCCGTGCGCCAATGGCGCGCACCACCCCCGGCGCCTCCGCAAATTTGGTATGGCCGAGCCTATCGTCGCCGCCGGACGCAACCTCGGTGAGGTCGACAACCTGCACGCGGTCCTTATCGAGCGCGTCGCGATAGGGCTCGGCATTGGGGTCAATAGCGCCGACCCTCGGCTTATCGCCCCACACACGTCGAGACACGGCAAGCGCCTCGTCGCCTCGCGAGACGAAGAGCGTGAAGGTGGACGGCTTGACGCCCATCTCCATGATCTGCCGCTCGAACACATCGAAATCGACGTCCGGCGCGGCGAGCATGACATTCTTGATCTTGTCCGGCAGGCCGCGGTTGCGGATCGCCATCTGCCTCAGGGCTTCGAGCGTCACCCAATTGCCCATGGAATGGGCGAGGATGGAGATTTCCCCGACCTTGGGATCGCGGGTCAACGCCTGCAGAACATTTTCGAGCGCATCACGCGAATAGCTCGCGCTTTCGTGGTCATAGCCATATTGCAGCAGCTTGCCGCGCGACGGCCAGGTGAACAGAACCGGCGCGACCGGCGCATCGGAATCATGCACAATCTGCGCGAAACGAAAGACCGCGTCGGCAAATTTGGTGTTGTAGCCGTGGACGAAGAGCAGCACCTGCCGCTTTGGCGTTCTGGCGAGTTGCTGGTCGAGCGCCGACACCGCCGCCCGTTGATCGACAACCTCCGCCTCGACGGTGGCGAACGACCGCATCGGATCGGGTGTCACGCTTTCCGGCCACTGGACTTCTCCGATCGTCCGATAAGCGTCGGGCGGAATCGACACGGTGATGGCGGCGAAAGACAGCCCCGCGCCGCGCTCGCCCGAAAACATTTTGCCTGGCGCCGACCTATCGGGCGCGCGCGTCGTCGCCACCAACATATCGACGGCGCTGGTCCCCGGCGCCTTCTGATGGCTGGCGAGAAGTACGCCCTCCGGCCGTCCGGCGCAGCCGGCCGCGCCAAGCAGGAAAAACGTAGGAATCAACGCGCGCGTGAATCTTTTTGGATGTCGCATTCGAAAAGCCTGAGGAGAAAAGGGCGAGGCTGATCAGAAATTATGACGCAGTCGGGGCTGTGCGCCAACGCAAAGCGGAGCCTGGTCGGCGCACTTAAAAACACATTGCTCGTCAACGACGAGCGCCGGAAGCGGGGCTGACGAGCTGGGCTCCCGGCTTGGCGGGCGGGCGGTAGATTTGTTCCCCAGCGTCTATCCACCCGTCCGCCTCATCATATCAATCGTTGGGCGAGAGCATTTTCTCCGGCCGCACGATCTCGTCGAACTCAGCCTCGGTCACCTTGCCGGAAGCGAGCGCCTCTTCCTTGAGGGAGGAGCCGTTCTTGTGCGCGGCGCGCGCGATCTTCGAGGCGGCGTCATAGCCGATCTTCGGCGCCAGCGCAGTGACGAGCATCAGCGAACGGTCGAGGAAGCGCTTGATATTGGCCTCATCGGCCTCGATGCCGTCGACGCAGCGCGCGACGAAGCTGTTGATGCCGTCGGCAAGAAGGATCGTCGATTCGAGCAGGGCGAATCCAACGACGGGCTTCAGCACGTTGAGCTCGAGATGGCCTTGCGACGCGGCGAAAGTGATGGTGGCATTGTTGCCGAAGACGCGCGTGCAGACCATCGTGATCGACTCCACCTGCGTCGGGTTCACCTTGCCGGGCATGATGGAGGAGCCGGGCTCGTTCTCGGGCAGTTTCAGCTCGGCGAAGCCGGCGCGAGGCCCCGAGCCCAGCAGGCGAATGTCGCAGGCGATCTTGTAGAGGCCCGAGGCCAGCGAATTCATCGCGCCATGCGCGAAGACAACCGCGTCATGCGCGGCGAGCGCCTCGAATTTGTTGGGGGCCGTGACGAAGGGCAGGCCGGTTTGCTGCGCGATCTGCGCGGCGACCTCCTCGCCAAATCCTTTGAAGGTGTTCACGCCCGTGCCGACCGCCGTGCCGCCCTGCGCGAGCGCGAGGAGATCCGGCAGCGCGGTTCGGATGCGCGCCGCCCCATATTTGGCCTGGGCCGCATAGCCGGAAAATTCCTGGCCGAGCGTGACCGGCGTCGCGTCCTGCAGATGAGTGCGGCCGATCTTGACGATATGCGCGAATTGCGAGGACTTGCGCTCGAACGCCGCCTGCAGCCGCTCGACAGCCGGCAGGAGCTTGCCGGAGATCGCCAGCGCGCCCGCGACGTGAATGGCGGTGGGGAAGCTGTCGTTCGAGGATTGCCCGAGATTGACGTGATCATTCGGATGCACGGGCGCCTTGGAGCCGCGCGGCGCGCCCAGCCTTTCATTTGCGCGGTTGGCAATCACCTCGTTGACGTTCATATTCGTCTGCGTGCCGGAGCCCGTCTGCCAGACCACCAGCGGGAAATGGTCGTCGAGCTTGCCGTCGATGATTTCCTGCGCGGCCGTGCAAATCGCCTCGGCGATCTCGGGCGCCAGCAGACCCTTCTTGGCGTTCGCCTTGGCGGCGGCGAGCTTCACGCGCGCGAGCGCATGGATGATTTCGATCGGCATCCGATCGCCCCCGATCGGGAAATTCTCGCGTGACCGCTGCGTCTGCGCGCCCCAATAGGCCCAGGACGGCACGGCGATGTCGCCAAAAGAATCGCGTTCGATGCGGCTGTCTTCTGTCATGGATCTCGCTCGACAAGAGGGGCGGCACGACGGCGATTTTGCGCCGACCATGCTGGAAAGGGCTCTTCAGCGCCCCCTATGCGGCATTTCTAGCAGAGGTTCAATCTTGCCCGGCTTGGGTGAGGGCGGCAGGGCGCGTCTCGCCTGCTTCGCGTCGCGGATTGCCGGGAAGCGACATGAGCTCAGCAAGGCGATTGCGCGCACGATTGACCCGGCTTTTCATCGTGCCGGGGGCGCAGCCGCAGATCTCGGCGGCTTCCTCATAGGACATCCCTTGCGCCGCCACCAAAATCAGCGCTTCACGCTGATCGAGCGGCAATTTTTGCAGCGCCTCGCGAAAATCGAGGAAATCCATGTGGGCGTGCTGTGATTCCGGCGCGACGAGCCGCGCTGCGATTTCTCCATCCGGGTCGGGAGCTTCGCGCCGTCGCCTGCGAAATTCGCTGTAATAGATGTTGCGCAGGATCGTAAAGAGCCAGGCGGTGAGGTTGGTTCCTTCAGAAAAGGAGCCCAGGCTCCCCCAGGCTTTGACCAGGGTCTCCTGCACGAGGTCGTCGGCGCGGTCGGAATTGCCGCAAATGGAAATGGCGAAAGCGCGCAGGCTGGGGATCGCCGCGATCAGGTCATTCTTCAGACTCTGTCCGTCGCCGGATCCCTGCCCTTCGGCGCTCACTCGTTCTCCCCGGGCGCTCTGCTCGATGCGCCCGATGATACCACATTCTTTTCCAGCTGGTTCAGGAGATTCAGGAATCGATCTGGAATAGGCTGCGCGACAAGGTCGTCATAAAGGCTTTGAAGCTCCTTGCCGATGGCGTCGCCGAAAAAGGCGTCTCGAGGCGGACTCGTCCTCTCGCTTGGGGAACAAAGCCTTGCGCCAGTGTCCAGCGCGTCGGCCCCTTTCCGGAGAGAGGCCCCGGCGCCCGTCTCGAGCCCTGGGGCGAACACACCCATGCTCCGCCGAACCGATCCCGGAAAATGCCGCGTCTCCGCGCGTAGCTGATCCTCCGCGGATTGCGTACGCGCGACGACATTCTCCGGATTGTTTTTGACCATGGAGTCCTCGATCTGCAAAGTCATGATTTTCTGTGGCGGACCTATTTCGCCGCGGGGTATAGTGCGGCGCACGGAAGGCAAAACGCCGCGCTCACGGATTGGTTCCTTAAAAACTACCGGATCTTTAGAGGTCGCGCTCATGATTTCGCTTCCTTTCCGTTCGGCGGCCGCCTTTGGAGTGGCGTAAAATGTCTGTTTCACAAGAGGTTTCGAGCCACCTTCCCTATTTGCGCCGCTTCGCCCGAGCTTTAGTAGGAACCCGGGAAGGCGGCGACGCTTACGTTCTTGCGACGCTCGAGGCCATGGTCGCAGAGCCGCAACGGCTTCATGACAGCGACGATCTCCGGGTCTCCTTATACAAGCTTTTTCTCGACGTCTGGTTCGCCGCGCCCAACGCGCTCCATTCGGGCGCCGGAGAAGCCCTCGAAGATGCGGGCGCTCGCAGAAACCTCGAGGCGATCTCTCTCAAGCCCCGCGTGGCCTTCTTGCTGAACGCCTTAGAAGGCTTCGATGTCGAACAGGTTGGCGATACGCTCGACATCTCCGAGCAGGAAGCCGCGTTGCTCATTGATGCTGCAAATGCCGAAATTGCCGAACAGATTGCAACCGATGTGCTCATCATCGAGGATGAGCCGCTCATCGCTCATGATCTACGCAGCATTGTGGAGGAAATGGGGCATAGCGTGATCGGAATTGCGCGCACCCATCGCGAAGCTGTGTCGGCGATCGAAAGCCGGAAGCTCGGCTTGATCCTTGCGGACATTCAGCTTGCGGATGGCAGCTCCGGCCTCGACGCTGTCAACGAGATTTTGGGCTCTTTCTCTACGCCGGTCATCTTCGTGACCGCCTATCCGGAGCGCTTCTTGACGGGCGCGCCGCCAGAACCGGCCTTCCTCGTCGCTAAGCCTTTCAGCGTCGAAAGCCTCAAGGCTGTGGTCAGCCAAGCGCTTTTCTTCAACCGGAAGTCGCATCCGAAAAGCGCATAAGCAACCCGAAAGATCTTCGGCAAAAAAGATCTAAGTACAAGTACTGAACGGTTTTTGCCTCGTCGGAAGCTTAGCTACGTATAATCCACGATTGCAGAAACCTTGGCCGATTAGGCAAGTTATACGCGTGGACGCTGGGGGCAAGAGAGGCGACCATGCAGGAAGTTGTGAAGAAGTCCAATCGAGGCTTTGCTTCGATGGATCCCGAAAAGCAGAGGGCTATTGCGCGTAAGGGCGGCCAGAGCGTCCCGGACGAAAAGCGTAGCTTCTCGCAAAATCCCGAACTCGCGGCGCGCGCCGGCCGCAAGGGTGGGCAGAGCGTCAATCCGGCGAAACGCAGCTTCTCGCGCGATCATACTCTCGCGTCGGAAGCAGGCCGCAAGGGGGGTCACGCCTCTCACGGCGGTGGACAGAAGCAGCAGCGGGCGTCGATCTAAGACGCCCGCAAAATAGCGTTACGCAGCGTATGGCTTGGAACGCTGCGCGATTAAAGAGTAAAGCGCGTCATGGTCTCGCGTGGCGCGGATGGTTGCGACTAGGCCAGGGTCGCGAAGCATCCGCGCCGCGCAGGCAAGCGCCTTCAGATGGTCCGCACCGGACGACTCGGGCGCGATAAGCAGAAACACCAGATCGACCGGCGCGCCGTCGAGCGCCTCGAAATCCACCGGCCGCTCCAGTCTGGCGAAAATCCCGAAAATCGACTTTACCTTCGCGATCTTGCCGTGCGGTATGGCGATCCCTTCGCCGATTCCGGTCGAGCCCAGGCGCTCGCGATGCAGCAAGGCGTCAAAAACTTCCCGGGCCGGCAGGCCCGAAAGCTTTGCCGCGCGCTCGCTCAACTCCTGAAGCAGCTGTTTCTTCGTGGTCGCCTTCAGATTGGCGATGACTGCTTCCGGCGTGACAAGATCCATGAGCCGCATGCGACGCCCTATCCGTTCAAGCGTTGGAGAACCGCCCTTCTTCCGGCACAGCGCCGGGAAGGAATCGCAAGATACATGCCGGGGAGGCCACGATTATGTCGTCAGCTCTTCGCGGCGGCTTCTCTTCCCTCGAAAGCGTTTTCTTTTGCTCGACTATTCGCCCCCGGGGGTATCGATCCATCCGATATTGTTGTCGCTGCGCCGGTAGACAATATTCAATCGACCGGTATTTGCGTGACGGAACAGAAGGACAGGCGCGCCTGAAAGGTCGAGATCAAGGACGGCGGCCGACACCGAGAGACGGCGCAGCTTGGTCGTGGACTCGGCGACGACGGCGGGGCTGAATTCGACCGGCGCCTCCGCCTCTTGATCGGGCGCCTCGATGACCTGATAGGGGACCACTTCCGGCGCCTCGTTGGCGTGCCCGTCATTATGGGTTTTGAGGCGCTCTTTGTAGCGGCGCAGCCGCTTCTCCAGCCTGTCGGCCGCCTGATCGAAAGTCGCGTAGGGCTCCTGCCCGCGCCCGTCGGTTTGGAGCACGATGCCCGAGGTCAGATGCAAGGCGCAATCCGCGCGGTACCCGGAGCCCTCGGGCGCGATGGTGACATGACCGCTGACGCCGCCGTCGAAATATTTCGCGGTCGCCTGCTCGAGCCGCTGCGTGATATGCGTGCGCAAGGCTTCGCCGATATTGATGTTCTTTCCTGAAACTCTCAGGGACATGTCGCTCCGCCTTTCCGGAAAGCAGCGAGGGTCGCGGCCAAGGCCAAATCGCCCAGCCACGCCTACCCGTGAATTACGGATTTTTTTCTTCCATAGTTCCGAGACCTGGACGCCTCGAACAAGGGTCGCGGCTCAAACATTATCTCCGCAATGCGCCGCGATTTTCGCGTGAGCGTTAGAAGGCTGCGGCGGCGAAGTCAATGGGCGCCGCAATATGAGGCGGCGGCCCGTAGGTTTTTTACAATTCAGCGCGCCTGCCCGCGCGCCATGGCTATTTTTGTCCTACGACGGTCGACCGACGAAGGGATGCGCAGGCTGTCCCTATATTTGGCGACGGTCCGCCGGGCGATGTCGATGTCGGCCGCCTTCAGCCGCGCGACGATGGCGTCGTCGGAGAGGACGTCATCGGCTGTCTCCCTGTCGATCATTTGTTTGATGCGGAAGCGGACCGATTCGGCGGAATGCGCTTCGCCGCCGCTGGTCGTCGCGATCGAAGCTGAAAAGAAATACTTCAATTCGAAGATCCCGCGCGGAGTCATCATGTATTTATTCGATGTGACGCGAGAGACCGTCGATTCGTGCATGCCGATCGCGTCTGCGATCGTGCGCAGATTAAGCGGACGAAGATGTTCGACGCCGTTGGCCAGGAAGGCGTCCTGCAACCGCACGATCTCGGACGCGACCTTGAGAATCGTCCGGCTGCGCTGCTCGAGGCTTTTCGTCAGCCAATTGGCGTTCTGAAGACAAGTTGAGATGAACGTCTTGTCGGCGTCGCGCGCCCCGGCGCTGACCTTGGCCGCATAATTGTGATTGACCAGCACCTTGGGCAAAGCGTCGGAATTCAGCTCCACAAGCCACGAGCCGTCCGGCGCCGCGCGCACGATCACGTCCGCGACCAACGGCTGGATCGGCGAATCGCCAAAAGCGCGGCCAGGCTTGGGATCGAGGCTGCGCAGCTCGGCCGCCATATCGGCGATGTCTTCCGCATCGACGCCGCAGAGTTTGGCGAGCTGGCCGAACTCGCGCTTGGCGACGAGCGGCAAGTTAGCCACGAAGATCTGCATGGCCGGGTCGTAGCGGTCGCGTTCCTTCAGCTGGATCGCAAGACATTCGGCAAGATCGCGCGCCCCGACGCCTGAAGGATCGAAGCTTTGAATCAGGGTGAGCACCGCCTCCGACTCTGCGCGCTCGGTCCCGAGCCGCCCAGCGATGTCGTCGAGGTTTTCGCGCAAATAGCCGGTCTCGTCGACGCCATCGATGATTGCCTGGCCGATCAGGCGGCGGCGCGGATCCGGGCAGGCGAGCGCCAGCTGCTCCGCAAGATGTTCGTGCAGGCTCGGCCGCGCGGCGACATAAGCCTCGAGATTTGGCGCCTCACCATCGGCGAGGCCGCCACCGGATCCGTTCCAGGAGGTTGCGGAGAGGCCCGCGCCCTCGAGCGCTTCTTGCGGCGCCTGCGTCGCCACCGCCGGGCCTTCCGGCTCGAAGGCGTTGCCCATATCCGCGCCGAGATCGGACGAAAGGGTTGCGGAGTCGACGGCGAGCGTGTCGCTCGCCCAGTCGCCTTCACGGGGCTCGGCGCCGGCGCCGTGATCCGCCTCGTGCCGGTGATCCCGGTCGTCGTCGCCTTTGCCCGTTGCGCGATCGCCAGGATCATCGGCGTAGTCGCCATCCTGCGCCTCGAGCAAAGGGTTGCGCTCTAGCTCCTCGTGAAGGAATGCCGAAAGTTCGAGATTCGAGAATTGCAGAAGCTTGATCGCCTGCAAAAGCTGCGGAGTCATTACCAGGGCTTGGCCCTGGCGCATCATGAGCTTGGTCGAAATCGCCATCTGCGCCCACTCGCACGCATGTCAACAGCCGCAGCAGCGGCCTATTTCTTGCTTATAGCATGGCGCGGAAAGCTCGGCAGGACCAAATAGTCGGCATGCGAAACGCCGAAACGCCTAAAAGTTAAGCGTGCAAGCAATTCATATGGAAATATGAAAGCCTCGCTGACTACATTCTAAAATCTTCACCAAGGTAAATTCGTCGCACGTCGGGATTGGCGACGATTTCGTCCGGCCGCCCCTCTGTGAGCACGTGGCCGTTGTAGATGATATAGGCGCGATCAGTGAGGCCCAGCGTTTCACGCACGCTGTGGTCGGTGATGAGCACGCCGATGCCGCGGGCCTTCAGGTGCCGCACGAGGTCTTGAATTCCCCCCACAGCAATCGGGTCGATGCCCGCGAACGGCTCGTCGAGCAGCATGAATGAAGGGTGGCCGGCGAGCGCACGAGCGATTTCGCAACGCCGTCGCTCGCCGCCGGAGAGCGCCACCGCCGGCGTATGGCGCATGCGCGTGAGGCGGAACTCCTCCAGAAGCGCTTCGAGCTCGTCTTCGCGCTTTTTCGCATCCGGCTGCGTGATCTCAAGCACCGCGCGGATGTTCTCCTCGACTGAAAGTCCGCGGAAAACAGACGCTTCCTGTGGCAGATACCCGATCCCGAGCCGCGCCCGGCGATACATGGGCAAGGGCGTCACATCATAGCCGTCGAGCGAGATGACCCCTTTGTCGGGCTTCACCAGCCCCGTGATCATATAAAAAACAGTGGTTTTGCCGGCGCCGTTGGGGCCGAGCAGGCCGACGGCCTCGCCGCGTGCGACATGCAGGCTCACGTCCTCGACGACCCGGCGGGACTTGTAGGCCTTGGCGAGATTATGGACGGAGAGGAGCCCTTGCCCATCGTAGCCAGGGCCCTCTTGGTAGGAGGCTGCAGTAAAGGCGGGCCCGTCAGCGTTTCGTTCGGCTGGCTGCGCCCAGGCGGGAGCGTCCCCGGGAGCGGTGCCTAAACTTTCGGCAGCATTGTCACCCCATTGGCCCGCCTCGGCCACCTTTGGGAGTGTCCCTGCCCTGCCGAGTTCCCCCCAAGGCCCGAGCCGCGCCTGAAGCTTGCCGACCATCCCGGTCAGTGACCGGGCGGCGGCTTGAAGACGCGTGGGAAGGCCGGCGAATTTGCTCAAGAGCGCCCGTCGCATGAGGAAGAGCCAAGAAAAAACCCACGGTCGGGCGTCGCCCGCTCTTCCTGCCGGGCACCGCCTCGCGGTTCCTAACTCACGCACCAGCCCGACGCCAGATGGCGTGGGCCACGCTCCAAGAGGGTTGGCGTCGGATCACGCCCAGGGGCGCGTCTGCGCCGCCGCCTTCTCGAAAGCGTCGATCTTTTCGGCCTTTTGCAGAGTCAGTCCGATGTCGTCGAGGCCGTTCAGCAGGCAATGTTTGCGGAACGGGTCGATGTCGAATTTCACGACGCCGCCATCAGGGCCGCGAATCTCCTGCGCTTCGAGATCGATCGTCAGCGTCGCGTTTGCCCCGCGGGCCGCGTCGTCGAAAAGTTTGTCGAGCTCCGCCTGCGTGACCTTGATCGGCAGAATGCCGTTCTTGAAGCAATTATTGTAGAAAATATCCGCGAAACTGGTCGAGACGATGCAGCGCAGGCCAAAGTCGAGAAGCGCCCACGGCGCGTGCTCGCGCGAGGAGCCGCAGCCGAAATTGTCGCCCGCGATCAGGATCGTGGCGTTGCGATAGGCTGGCTGGTTCAGCACGAAGTCGGCGTTTTCGGAGCCGTCCTCACGATAACGCATCTCCGAGAAGAGGCCCTTGCCCAAGCCCGTCCGCGCAATCGTCTTGAGGTACTGCTTGGGTATGATCATGTCCGTATCCACGTTCATGATCGGCAGCGGCGCGGCGACCCCGGTGAGCGTTGTGAACTTTTCCATTTTGGCCTGACGCGTTTTTGTTAAGTTGACGGCCCTTTAGCAAATTGCCGGCGCTAGGCAAAGGGCGGACAAGCCCGCGCAGGCGGGCGAACCTTTGCCCGCCAGGCGCGGCGGCGCCGGCGCATCTCGGCGCCGGCGGCTCCAGCGCGCCTTACTCCACGTCCTCGACCTTCTCGGGCCCGCCGCCATAGATGCGCTGGGCGAGAGAGGCCTGCATGAAATCGTCGAGATCGCCGTCGAGCACTTCCTGGGGCGTGCCGGAGGTGACGCCGGTGCGTAGATCCTTCACCAGCTGATACGGCTGCAGAACGTAGGAACGAATCTGGTGCCCCCAGCCGATGTCGGTCTTGCTGGCCGCCGCCTTATTTGCTTCGGCCTCGCGCATTTCGAGCTCGCGCTCATAGAGTCGGGCGCGCAGCATGTTCCAGGCCGTAGCTCGGTTCTTGTGCTGTGAGCGCTCAGCCTGACAGGCGACGACGATCCCGGTCGGCATATGGGTGATTCGAATCGCCGAGTCCGTCGTGTTGACGTGCTGCCCACCGGCGCCGGAAGATCGATACGTGTCGATGCGGCAATCGGACTCGTTGATGTTCACTTCGATCCGATCGTCGACAACGGGATAGACCCAAACCGAAGCGAAGCTCGTGTGCCGCCGCGCGTTCGAGTCGAAGGGCGAGATGCGCACGAGACGGTGCACGCCCGATTCGGTCTTGGCCCAGCCGTGGGCGTTATGGCCCTTGACGAGAAGCGTGCCCGATTTGATGCCGGCCTCTTCGCCCGCCGTCTCCTCGATCACCTCGACCTTGAACTTCTTGCGCTCGGCCCAGCGGGCGTACATGCGAAAGAGCATGCGCGCCCAGTCCTGGCTTTCGGTGCCGCCGGCGCCCGAGTGGATTTCGACGA
>JAMBEQ010000006.1 GCA_024506175.1 Methylocystis sp. | reverse complement strand
GCGCAGACGCTCGCGGGCACACGCGCGCGCAACGCGATGGCGCTCTGGGCGAAGGCGTCGCCGATCGCAGCGCAGTCTATGAGCTCGGCTTCGGTGAGGAGCGGCGAGCGGGACAGGACGGGAGCCGCAATGTCGGATTGATCGCTCGCCAACCCTGAGACGATCGCATGGGGCGCGTCGACGGCGCTGGCGAAATTGTCCGCCAGCGCCCGGCGCACGAGCGGGGAGGGGTCGTCGAGGAGCGAGGTCAGCGCGATCTCAGCTTGGCGGCGTTCTTGGGGCTCCATCTCCGAGTAGAGGTAGGCCCTTGCCAGCGCCCCCGCGCCTTCCGCGCGTTGCGCCGCGTTCGCTGTCTGCGCCCAAGACAGGAAATTACGCACGATCATGGACGCTCGGACCTCCGTTGACGCAGCGGTTAACGTAAACAGACCATGACGATTTATAGTAAATTCTCGCTTAAGCCTGACCTCGCCCACGAAAAGATTAGCCCAAGATGCGCTCCGTTCTGGTTCTCTCGGCCAAGGCGCCGCTCTCTTTGCAGGCGCTCGACAGCGGCGCCTGTGCGCTTCTGCTGAGGTTGGACGGCGTTTCGCGGGAGGAGGCCCGCGCCGGGGCGCGCGCGTTTATCGACGGCGCCCGGGAAAAATCGGCGGCCGCTCGGCCCCAAATTTTCGTCCAGGTCGCGCCCGCAGCGAGCGACGAGATCGACGCCGACCTCGAGACCCTCGTGGGAGAGGGGCTCGACGGCGTTTTTCTCGAGGCCTGCGAAGGCGGTCAGGACGTTCAGCAGCTTTCGGTCAAACTTGCGGTGAAGGAGGCGGAGGCCGGCCTGCCGGCAGGGGTGTTGAAAATCGTCGCGCTCGCTGCGCAAACGCCGGCGTCGGTTTTCGGGCTCGGTTCTTATCGCGGGGCCTCGCAGCGGCTTGTCGCGCTGGCGATGGATCGGGCGGACTTTCTGGGCGCCCCGCAGGCGCGAGCGACGGCGGGCGCGCTGCTCTGTCTCGGCGCGGCGGCCGCTGGCGTTTCGGCCCTGGCCGCGGCGCCGGCGCGACGCGGTGGGTCGCGGGTCGCCGCTTACGCCGATCTCCGGCAAGAGGGGTTTACGGGCGCGATGGCCTTATCGGAAAAAGAGGTCGCAGCCATCAATGTGGCCTTTGAAGGGAAAGAGATCGACAAAAGGCCACGATCGTCGCCATAGAACGGGCTATGAAGAGAAAGATCCGCATGGCCGGCCCGCTGCTGGCGGCCGCGCTTGCGCTGCCCATCGCGACCGATCAGGCCCTCGCCAGGCGCGGCCATCCTGGCCCGTCTGCCCCGGCCGGCCCCCCGCAAGCGGCTCCAATGGAGCCGGCCGCCCGGGCGCATACAGAGGGCATGTCGACGCTCCGTTTAAGCGCGACCCTCGGCGCCAGCGATTCACAACCGGTGCGCTCCGGCCTCGTATGGCGCGTTTTCGAGGAGGCTGCGCAACCGGACGGGTCGCACAAGCTTGTCGCGCAATCCGATGAGGCGACGCCCAGCCTGCCGCTGCCTGCCGGCCCCTATGTCGTCCATGCGGCCTTTGGGCTTGCTGGCGCCACGCGACGCGTCGTGGTGGAGGGACATGGGGTCTCCGAGCGTCTGCCGCTCAACGCCGGGGGAATAAAGCTCGTCGATATGCTTGGCGGGAACAAGATCCCTTCCCAGCGCCTGTCGATCTCGATCTATGTTCCGGAGCGTGGCAATGTGGAAGCCAAGCTCGTGCTCGCCAACGCCAAGAGCGACGAGGTGATCTGCCTGCCCGAGGGCTCGTATCACATCGTCTCCACCCTCCTGGATACGACACAAGGCGCGCAAGGGGGCAACAATGCGACAAACTCTATCGTCACGGCCGATCTGAAGGTTCCAGCCGGCAAATTGGTCGAAGCGACGTTGAAGCATCGCGCGGCCACCATCACGCTGAAGCTCGTGAAGGTGCCGGGAGGCGAGGCTCTGGCCAACACCAGCTTTTCGGTTCTGACGCCAGGCGGCGACGTCATCCGGGAATTGATCGGCGCCTTTCCCTCTCTCGTTTTGTCCGAGGGCGAATATGTCGCGATCGCGCGGCGCGATGGAAAGACGTACCAGAATACGTTTCGAGTCCAGTCGACGAAGGACTCCGACATCGAGGTCGTCATGAGGGACGAGGCGGCCTCGCAGGAGGAACCGCAGCAGTAAACACGACTTTCGTTCTCCCGAAAAAACGAAAAGCCGGCGACCATTCGCGCCGGCTTCTTTCTTGGAGGGGCGGCTCGAAAAGCCTTCTCGGTGGCTCAGAGCAGCGAGAAGGGGACGATCACGTCCATGTTGAACATGCCCTGCGACTTGCTGAAGCCGTTGCCGTTGCCACGGAAGAACGGCGTCGTGCCATTGACCGAGGTGTCCCAACGGAATTCCGGTCGGATGATCAAGCCGGTGATGATCGGCAGCTTCGGGATTTCCGGGGTGATGGTCACGCCGGCGGTGAGCGCCAGATAGCTCGTGCCGACGCCGGCCGGACGGGCGATGCAGGACGGACACGCGAAGCCATGGAAAGCGTTGACCGAGTCGAAATAGCCGGGGAAAGCGCCGACAAAGAAGTTCTTGTTGTCGCGATAGTACTCGACGCGTCCGTTGACCTTCACGATGTCGTTGACTTTGTACGACGCGTATTGCGCGACGGCATAAGAGTCGGCGCCCTGCGCCTTCTGCGGGAGAGAAGCGAGCGGAGCAGGGAAAATGCCCGTGGCGTCCCATGCTGGATAGAAGGCCGGCGAGATGCCTGAGAAGGAAATCGGGTTCCATCCGCTCTCGCGGTTGTAGGCGATGTCCGTGATGAGCGTGAGGTTCTCGGTCGGCTTATAGGTCGTGGTCAGGTTTGTGAAGGTGCGGTTTGCGGAGTTCGCATTGCAGGCGCAGGCTGCCGGAATGCCCCCCAGGACGCCATTCGGCCACAATAGGCCTTGGGCGGCCAGCACGCCTGGCGTGTAGAAATAATTGAACCGGCCTTGGCTGGAGTTCTGCGGGCCGTGGTGGACGATGCCGAGGACCGTCAGATTGCCGTCGAGCAGATTGAGGCCGAAGCCGCCGTGGAAGGAGGGCGACGAATTCGGCTGGCCCGGATATCCGATCCAGTTGTTCACGCCCGTTGTAACGCCGGCATAGACGTCGAGCCACTCGCGCACATGCGTCGCCGTCATGAGGCCAGTGTGAAGGAAGGGCCCGAAATTGAAGATGTAAGAGTGCGAGTAGAAAAGATTGTCCTTGGCGTACATGACTTCGGCGCCATTGTACGTCGGGAAGATGCCCGCCTTAACGTCGATGCCGCCCTCGGAGAGAAAGCTTGTCCAGGGCAGATGCGCCTGACCATTGGCTTCGAGAATGGCGATCTGGGTCCGGTCGTGGATCAGATAATCCAGGAAGCCGGTGAGGTGGTTGTAGCGCGCGTCCTCGCCGATCTGGCCCTGCAGCTTGAAGCCGAAGTCATAGCCTGTCGCCTTCGGATCGATCGGGCGCGCGACCGTGAGCACGCCGCCATTGAAGGTCGGCCAGTTGGCGCGGTCGGTATAGAGATGGCCCCAGTTCAGCTTGTTGAAGGGCTGATTGAAGTTGATGGCCACACCGCCCTCGACATAGCCGTCGACGGTCACCGTATCGAGCCAAGCTGGGGGCGGCGGCGGAGCCTCGGCCGCTTTCTTCTTGGGCAGGTCTGCCGCGGACGCCATGGTGGCCGCGATGGACGCCGCAGTCACTACGGGAAGGTAATACCACTTCATGCCAGGAACTCCAATGGAGGCGAAACATGAGTGGATTTCAGCTTTACATGGGTCAACGTTCAAGCTTATCTATATCGCAAATGCCCATTATCTAGGCAGATTGGGACTTGGTGAACAATTGTGTCGGCTCGTGTTGCGCCGATGCCACAAGTTTCAGTCCCGGATTAGTGGTCGAAATTATCTATTTCTTTACTAAGCGAGCTCGAAACGCTTCCAAAAAGCGTTTCACTGTCGGCGTCCTGCCCCTTGATTCGCACCGGCTTCTTCTCGTTGGCGCAGGGAATCGCGTCGCACGACAGGTTCGTAAGGAAAGCCGACAATAAAAAACGCCGTCGCTTTTCGAGCGACGGCGCCAGAATGGGAAAGTTTGGCCGACCCTCAGAACGGAATATCGTCGTCGAGCTGATCGGACAGTCGACCGCCGCCGGGCGCCGGGGCCGGCCGGCGCTCAGCGGGCGCGCGCTCCATCGGCGAGGAGCGGCCGAAGGAGCCGCCGCCGGCCTGGCCATAGCCGCCGCCCTCGTAATCGCCCTCGCCGCGCCCGCCGCCCTTGCTGTCGAGGAGCGTCAGCTCACCGCGGAAGCGCGGAACGACGACTTCGGTCACCCGGCGCTGATTGCCGTCCTTGTCCGTATATTCGCGGGTCTGAAGCTGGCCTTCGACATAGATCTTGGCGCCCTTGCGGCAGTATTGCTCGGCGATCTTTCCGAGCGCCTCGTTGAAGATCTGGATATTGTGCCACTCGGTGCGGTCCTTGCGCTCGCCGGTGTTCTTGTCGCGCCAGGATTCGGTGGTGGCGAGCGAGAAGGAGACGACGCGGTCGCCCGACGGAAAGGTGCGCACTTCCGGATCGCGGCCCAGATTGCCGACCAGAATGACCTTGTTCACGCTACCCGCCATGTCTCTCTCCAACTTAACGACGTGCGGCACTTTAGCGCCGTCGGGCCAATTGATGGCGCTCGGCGAGCGCTTGTCCACAGATGATGGCTTCGGCTTGAAGTTCTTTTTTTGTTCTAGCAGCCGGACCGTCCCGAGGCAAGTGCGTCACACCGGTCTCAGGCACCCAACAGTTCCGCCTTCAGCTTCTCGCGGTCGAGCTCACCCTCCCAGGCGGAGACCACGATGGTCGCGACGCCGTTGCCGACGAAATTGGTCAGAGCGCGGCACTCGCTCATGACTTTGTCGACGCCCAAAACAAAGGCCATGCCGGGGGCGAGCGCCGGATCGACTGCGGTGAGCGTCGCAGCCAAAGTGATGAAACCGGCGCCGGTGACGCCGCTTGCGCCCTTGGAGGTCAGCATCGCCACAGCGAGGATGGTCGCCTGATCGGTGAGATTAAGCTCGGCGCCCATGGCGCGTGCGATGAATAGGCTCGCGAGCGTCATATAGATGTTTGTGCCGTCGAGATTGAAGCTGTACCCAGTCGGCACGACGAGCCCGACAACCGACTTCGAGCAGCCGAGGCGCTGGAGCTTCTCCATCAGCGCGGGCAGGGCGCTCTCCGAGGAGGAGGTGCCCAAAACGATCAGCAGCTCGTTTTTTAGGTAAGCGAGCAAACGGATAATATCGAAGCCGACCGCCCGCGCGATGGCGCCGAGGACGACGACGACGAAAATCGCCGATGTGAGATAAAAGGCGGCGATCAGCCCGCCGAGCGACAAGAGCGCCGCCGACCCATACTTGCCGACCGTATAAGCCATGGCCCCGAAAGCGCCGATGGGAGCGGCCTTCATGACGATGCCGATGACGGCGAACATGGCGTGGCCTGCGTCATCCACCCACTGCCGCATCGGCCGGCCGCGTTCGCCGAGCGACAGCAGCGCGAATCCGAAAAGCACCGAGAAGAGCAGCACCTGAAGAATGTCGCCTTTGGCGAAGGCGCCGACGGCGCTGTCGGGGATGATGTCGAGCAGGAAATCGACGCCGCTGCGTTTGGCGGCCGCCTCGGCATATTTGGCGATCGCCGCCGCGTCCGCCTTGCCGGCGAAATCGGCGCCGGGCTGGAGAAGATTGCCGACGAGCAGCCCGATCGCCAGCGCGAAGGTCGAGACGACCTCGAAGTAGATCAGCGCCTTGACGCCCACGCGGCCGACCTTCTTGGCGTCCTCTATGTGGGCCACGCCGGAGACGACCGTGCAGAAGATGATCGGCGCGATGGCCATTTTGATGAGCTTCACAAAGCCGTCGCCGAGCGCCTTCACCCAATCGGCCGAGGCGATCTGCGGCGCGAGAAAGCCGAAGAGCGCGCCCAGCGCGATGGCCGCAAGGACCTGGACGTAGAGGTGGTGATGGAGGGGCTTTTTCATGCCGGCCTCGGAGGCGGTAAGGGTCGGCCGCGCTTATGCCGGTAAAAGCTTCTTGGGTCCATCCCGCGCCGTTGTCCGAAGGCCTGAGCGTCGCGTAGATTCGGGCCCGTGAAGGGGAGGTGCGCATGAGCGCGGACGAAAAGAACGCTTCGTTTCTCGGGGAGGCCATTCAGGGCGGCGGCTCCTTTCTCGGAGGCGGCGGCGTGACGCAGTGGGGCTCGGTTCCGCCGGCGGCGCCTACGCGCGAGGATGTCGCATTTGAGATCAAGGGGCACGAACTACAGTTCCTCGAGGTTGTTCTGCGTCCCGGCGAGGCCATCATCTCCGAGGCCGGCCAGATGATGTTCAAGGACGCCGCCGTCTCCATGGAGACAATTTTCGGCGATGGGAGCGAGCCGCAGAACACGGGCTTTTTCGGCAAGCTGCTCGGGGGCGCCAAGCGGGCGCTCTCCGGCGCCACCTTGTTCATGACGCGCTTCGCCAATATGGGCGCCGCCCCGGCGCGCGTCGCCTTCTCGGCGCCCTATCCGGGCAAGATCCTGGCGCTGCGTCTCGACCGCTATGGCGGGGAGCTCTTTTGCCAGCGCGAGACTTTCCTCGCGGCGACGCAGGGCGTGAAGATCGACGTCGCATTCCAGAAGAAGATCATGACCGGCCTTTTCGGCGGCGAGGGCTTCATCATGCAGCGCCTCGCCGGGCAGGACTGCGTCTTCGTTCATGCCGGCGGCATGGTGGTCGAGCGCGAGCTTGCGCCGGGAGAGGAGTTTCATGTCGACGCCGGCTGCCTGGTCGCCCAGACCGGTACGGCCGCTTTCGACGTCGTGCCCGTGGGCGGCGTCAAGTCGATGCTGTTTGGCGGGGAAGGCTTCTTCTTCGCCCGCCTTGTCGGGCCGGGCCATGTCTGGCTGCAATCCATGCCGGTCTCTCGCCTCGCAGGACAAATCCTCTCGCGCGCGCCGGCGCGCGCAGAGGTGGGCGCGGGCCACAGCTGGGGCGGGGGCGGCGGATCCTCGGACGACTCGTCTTCGGGCTTAGGCTCTTGGGGAGATTCGAGCTCCGGCGACGACGCCTGACAAAGGGCCCCACAGACCTCTCCCTTGCTTTCGCGGAGGAGGGATTCAGGAGGGGACAACCCCGCCGCGCCGGCCGGAGCCAATCCCTCCCCTTTACGGGGAGGGTGGCCCCGCGTAAGCGGGGTCGGGTGGGGTAAAGCCCCACGATTAGCGTTGTGGCGCGAACCCCACCCGGCGGGGCCGACGACCTCCCCGTGAAGGGGAGGTATTTTGCGGCCAACGACGTCAGATCGCTGTTCACCCGATTGCCCCCGCCGCGCCCTTGTTGCAGTAGATTCGTGGCTGCATACATGGCAGGAAGGTTCAGGCGTCGGGGCGGCCGGCGCCGATCATGCAAGTTCTTCCGGTATGGCGAGCAACAAGAAGCGAACCGCGATGGCGGTAGAAAAG
>JAMBEQ010000005.1 GCA_024506175.1 Methylocystis sp. | reverse complement strand
TCCTCCACCCAGCAATCGGCGTAAGTGAAGCCGACATTGTAGGTCTCGCGCAAAGGGGCGCCGAGCGCATTGCCTTTCAACGAAACCATATGCGAGCCTTCGAGACGCTTGCGGCGCGCGAGATGGTCGTAGAGAAAGAGACCGAGCCGCAGCATCCAGACCGGGCGCAGCCCCTTCTCGTAGGGCAGAACGAACTTCAGCGGCCAGATGATATGCGGCGCTGCGGCGAGCAGCCGTTCGCGCTCCTCCAGCGCTTCGTGCACCAGTCGAAACTCATAGAGCTCGAGATAGCGCAGCCCGCCATGGATGAGTTTCGTCGAAGCTGAAGACGCGCCGCTCGCCAAATCGTGCTGCTCTACGAGCCGGACGGAAAGCCCCCGCCCCGCCGCGTCCCGCGCAATGGCGCAGCCATTGATCCCGCCGCCAACAATAAGAAGATCGAAAAGCATGCGCGCAGTTCTGGGTTGCTCATGCGTAATCTAAGGCGGAGGAAATCCCGCGCAAGGAAGAAGGACGCGCGCCGATTTTCTTCGCCGGCGCGGGGCTGAGCGCCCTGACTCCCCTCATCCTCGTGAGGAGGGGTCGGCGGTGGGGCAAACCATATAGTTTGTGGCTGCGGCTACCCCGCCCTGCCCTCCCCGCAAGGGGGAGGGAGGGATTACGACCGATACTATCAGCCCCGCGGGGCGCCAGACCGTTGGCGATTGGCCCCGCCATTCGCCCGGCGCTTCTGACTGCTCCCCGGCCGCGACGGATGCGGCGCATTCTGGCGCTCGGCGGTCGGCCGCCGGCCCTCGCCATGCTGGCCTTCGCGGCGCGGATGCGCCGGCGCGCCCCGGCCCGCGCCGCCGCCCCGACGCGCGCGACGGGCGTGCTCGGCGTCGTCTCGGCGCTGATCTTCGCTGCGCCGATCAGTGAAGGGCAGCGACTGGCGCGTCAGCTTTTCGATCTGGCGCAGCAGCGGGCGCTCGTCATTCTCACATAGAGAGATCGCACGTCCAGACGCGCCGGCGCGCGCCGTGCGGCCGATGCGATGCACATAGGCCTCCGGCGTTTCCGGCAATTCGTAGTTCACGACATGGCTCACGCCGTCGACGTCTATGCCGCGCGCGGCGATGTCGGTTGCAACCAGCACGCGGGTGCGCCCCTTGCGGAAACTGTCGAGCGCGCGGATGCGCTGACTCTGGCTCTTGTTGCCGTGGATCGCCTCCGCGCCCACGCCCGCCGCGTCGAGATGCTGCGCCACGCGGTCGGCCCCGCGCTTGGTGCGGGTGAAAACGATCGCTCGGGAAATCTCGGCGTCGTTCATCAGCTCCAGGAGCAGCTCGCGTTTGGCGCCGCCGTCGACCAGAAACACATGCTGGTCGACCCGTTCGGCGGTTGTGGCGACGGGCGTCACCGACACCTGCGCAGGATCGCTCAGCATGTCCTGCGCCAGCCCGGCGATCTCCTTGGGCATCGTCGCAGAGAAGAGCAGCGTCTGGCGCTTCTTTGGCAGCTTGGCGACGATCTGACGGATCGGGACGATGAAGCCGAGATCGAGCATGTGATCGGCTTCGTCGAGAACGAGAACCTCGGTCGCCGCCAGTCTCAGCTTGCCGCTGGCGACGTGATCGAGCAGGCGGCCGGGCGTCGCGACGAGGACGTCGAGTCCGCGCGCCAGCATGTCGATTTGCGGGCGATGCGAGACGCCACCGACGATGACGCCAACTTGCGGGCGCATGAACTGCCCATAGGCGCGGAAGCTATCTGCGATCTGCGCGGCGAGCTCGCGAGTGGGCGCAAGCACCAGGGTGCGTGCGGTGAAAGGCGCAGGCCGGCGCCGATCCGCCGCGAGGCGTTCAAGAATCGGCAGAGCAAAGGCCGCCGTCTTGCCCGTGCCGGTCTGGGCGATGCCAAGGAGGTCGCGGCCTTGAAGCAGATAGGGAATGGCCTGGGCCTGGATGGAGGTCGGGGTCTCGTAGCCTTCGTGGCTCAGGGCGCGAAGCAGAATCTCGGACAGGCCGAGATCGGAAAAGTTGGTCACTCAGGGTCTTTCATAAGAGAATCGCGCGCCGCAGCCCTTTGCGAGCGCGGTTAGTTCGATCCGGCAAAAAGGGAGACTTGCCCCGCGTATCGGGCCGTCGTTCGAAGCGTCAGGAGGCTCGACAGCTGAGCCGCCCGGAGTTCGGACGGTCTACGCGGCTGGCGCCCCTCATGCTGCCAAGCAGCGGCCCTTGGTTACAGGAAGCAGCCCCCGCGGTCAATGTGTTGAGGAGCGTCGTTTCCAGCCGTAAGGCTATTATGCAAGGTTCCGAGCGGATGGCCAGCACAGCAAAGAACCAGAAATACGGGCTGGGCGCCCGCCCCTTAAACTAGCGCTTGTTCGAACGAGTCCCCACCGACGGTCGAACTTCTCGCCCGGCGCCGTCCGCCAGAGTGCGCCGGGCGAGTTTGATTGCCGTCGCGCTTGCGCTAGAGCTGCGCAGACTTGGGATATCTGATCCTCGGGGACACGAGCTCGTCGTCGGTATAGCGAATTTACGCGCTTGCGGGGCCCGGGCGCTCCCGTTATCGCATTCGACGAAAGCTAGACATCAAGGCTCGCCCATGACCTCCGCGCCCGCGCCCCGCCGAGAGGCGGCGTTCGTCTTTATCCTTGTCACCGTCGCGCTGGACATGCTGGCGCTCGGCGTCATGATTCCGGTGCTGCCAAAACTCGTCACGCAATTCGAGGGCGGCGATTTGCGCTCGGCGGCGCAGCTCGTCGGCCTGTTCGGCTTCGCCTGGGCGGCGATGCAGTTCGTCTTCCAGCCCGTGCTCGGCGCGCTGTCAGACCATTTCGGCCGCCGCCCGGTCGTGCTGGCCTCCAATCTCGGGCTGGGCCTCGATTATATATTTATGGCGCTGGCGCCCTCCCTGCCCTTTCTTTTCCTGGGTCGGCTCATCTCGGGCGCGACGGCGGCGAGCGTGGCCACCGCCAACGCCTATATCGCCGACATCACACCTCCTGAGAAGCGCGCGGGAAGATTTGGCCTCATCGGCGCGGCCTTCGGCCTGGGCTTCATTCTCGGCCCCGCGATCGGCGGCGCATTGGGCAATTACGATCTGCGCCTCCCTTTCTGGGCGGCGGCCGCCTTTAGCCTCGCAAACGCGCTCTATGGATTTTTCATCCTTCCCGAGTCGCTCGCGCCTGAAAAGCGCACCCCCAAAGTCGCATGGCGCGGCGCCAATGTCGGCGGTTCGCTGGCCTTCCTGCGCCGGGAGCCCGCGCTGACGCTGCTCGCTGGCGCGCTTTTCCTTTCCTATCTCGCGCACGAGTCCCTGCCGGCGCTTTTCGTTCTCTACACGCAGCAGCGCTTCGATTGGGGCGTCGGCGACACCGGCTGGGCGCTGGCGACCGTCGGCGTCGCCCAGACGATCGTCTCCGGCGGCCTGGTGCGCCCGGCGATCGCTCGGCTGGGCGAAAAAACCACTCTCGCCATTGCGCTCGTTGCCGGCGCGCTCGGCTTTCTCGCCTTCGCCTTCGCGCCGACCGGCGCGCTATTCATGGCGGCGACGCCGCTGGTCGCGCTCTGGGGCATGGCCAACCCGTCTTTCCAAGGGCTCGCGACAAAGCTCGCAGGCGCCTCAGAACAGGGCCGGCTTCAAGGCGCGCTCGGCAGCCTACGGGGCTTCTCAGGTATGACTGGCCCGCTGATCTTTTCGCAGATTTTTGCGCTCTCGCTCACCGCGGATTTCTTCACGGGAGCCGGCTATTTCGCGGCGGGGCTGCTTTTGTCGGCAAGCCTTTGGCTTGGCTCGAAGGCAATCGTCGCGGGCGCGCGCCCGGCCCGATAGGGGAATCGGCGCCGTTTCCTGCGATGCTCGTCCGCGCAACCAAACAAGAAAATCTAGCAGCGCAGTAAACTTAGATCGAGCATCGTGGGGGCCGTCCCCGCGTCAGCCAAAATGTCCAGTAATGTAGCCTTCGGTCCTCTTGTTTTTTGGCCTTGTAAAAATCTCGCCGGTTTCGCCGAATTCGACAACCTCGCCAAGGTACATGAAGCCGGTGAAGTCCGAAAGCCGCGCCGCTTGCTCCATGTTGTGCGTAACGATCGCGATCGTATAGGTCTGCGACAATCTCTCGATCAGGTCTTCGATTTTCGCCGTGGAGATCGGATCGAGCGCCGAACACGGCTCGTCGAAAAGAATGACCTCGGGCCGGGCGGCGATCGCGCGGGCGATGCATAGTCTTTGCTGTTGTCCCCCCGACAAGCTCTGGCCGTTCGCGCGAAGCTGATCCTTCACCTCGTCCCATAAAGCGGCCGCCCGTAGCGCCTCCTCGACCTTGTCGTCCACCTCTCTTCGCTTGAGCTTTTCGAAAATCTTCACGCCGAAAGCGACGTTGTCGCGGATCGACATGGGAAAAGGCTCCGGCTTTTGAAACACCATGCCGATCCGCGCGCGAAGCATGTGGATATTAATCTTGGGGTGCAGAATGTTTTCGCCGTCGAGCAACACTTCGCCCTCGGCCCGCTGATCGGGATAAAGCTCGTAGATGCGGTTGAAGACGCGCAGAAGCGTCGATTTCCCACAGCCGGAAGGGCCAATGAAGGCCGTCACCTTGTTCTCATAGAGGGGAACCGAGACCGACTTCAGCGCAAGAGTGTCCCCATAGAAGAAATTCAATTTTCTCACTGAAATCTTTGGCTGAGAGGGCGTCGCTGGAAGAGGCGGATCGACAGACATGCAAAGCTATCTCTTGCGATCGACCCGGCCTTGGCCTCGAGAAACGCCAGCGCTATAGCTTTGTACGCTTCCAGACCTTTCTTTATTCCCTCCAAACATGACGGGCGGATGACGTTCGAGTCGAGCCCCGTTTCAATTGGCGCCGCCACGCGCGTGCAGGCGCACGACACTCACGCCGCCGCCGCGCCGCTCGACGCAAATTTTCGTTGCGATGCGCGCCTGCATCGACTCGACGTGGCTGATGACGCCGACCTTGCGCCCCTGCCCCTGCAGATTTTCGAGCGCGTCGATCGCAACGTCGAGCGTCGCCGAGTCGAGGGCGCCGAAACCCTCATCGATGAAAAGCGTATCGACAAAAGAATCGCGTCCCTCCAGCCCCGCGAGCGCCAGCGCCAGCGCAAGAGAAGCGAGGAAACGCTCGCCGCCAGAAAGCGAGCGCGTCGAACGGCGCTCGTCGCCAAGGTCGCGGTCGACGATTTGCAGCCCGAGTGAGCCCATCTCGCCTGCGCGCTCCAGACGGTAACGCGGCGAAAGCAGCGAGAGTCGGCGGTTTGCGAGTGCGATGAGCTGTTCGAGCGTCACGCTCTGCGCGAAGCGGTGGAATTTGTCGCCTTCCCTGGAGCCGATCGCGGCGTTGATTTCGTCCCAGACTTTACTGTTCGCTTTTGCGAGATGGATTTCTTTAGACACGCTTTCCGCGCGGCTACGGGCTTCGTCGTCACGCGCGAGCCGCTCCTGCAAGGCCCCTAATCGCGCGGCGAGGGCATCGAGCGTCTGCGCGAACTCCGCCTCGCAAGCGGCAAGAGCCTCACGGGTCCTATCGAGTGGCGCGGCCGCTTCTGCTTCCGCCAAATCGCTGCGGCGTTGCTCGATGTTCGTGCGCGCGTCTTGCAGCGTCTTTTGCGCCAAGTCGACGAGGCGCCGTAGGTTTGCTGCGTCCTCGCTCGGCATGGCGAGGAGCGGCGCGGACTCTTCCTCGTTGAAGCCGACGTCGGCAAGCGCTTGGGCGAAGGCGCCGCGCGCCGCTGTCAACGCCGCTTTCGCCGCTTCAAATGCGCGAACCGCGCCAGCGTTGCGTTCATCGCTCGCCGCCTTCGCCTTCTCAGCCTCGCCGAGCGAGTCGCGCATGGATTCCTGAGCGATACGCGCCTCCTCGTGCTTTTGCTCGACGCGCGCGCGATGGATGGCGGTGGGCTCGCCGTCGAGCAACGCTTTGCGCTCCTCATGCGATTTCGCGAGTGCGGCGGCGCGCGCCGCATGATCGGCGGCGGCGGTCTTCGCTTGCTCTGCGAATGCGCGCGCCTGCGCCTCGAAGGCGGCGATTTGCGGGCCGAGCGCGACAAGCCGCGCCTGCGCGCCGTCATGCGCCTCTTTTGCCCGCCCATAGCGCGCGCCCGTCTCTTCGAGGCGTTTGCGCGCGCCGGCGTAATCACGATCGAGATCGCCGACGGTGAGATCACAAAGCGTGAGGAAGAGCGATAATGAGCGATCAAGCGACTCGATGCGCTCGCTCTCGCCGGCAAGCTTTTCATTTAATCTGGCCTGCGCCTCGCCCGCCCGCCGCGAGAGCGCTTCGGCCTGCTGGCGATCCGCGTTACGCGCCTCGATCGCCATGCGTTTCTCATCTGACGCCTTGCGCAGCCCTTCGATATCCTGCCCCAGCCGCTCCGCCGTGTCGCGTATTTTCGTGAGCGCCGTCCTCTGCGCGCCAGCCTCTTCGAGCAGCGCAGCTATCTTTTCTCCCGCGCCTGCGATTTCCTGCGGCGCCCCCGCGTCGCGATTTCGTGCGGTGAGCGCCGCATAGTCGCGCGCGGCGGAACGGCGCGCGGCTTCAGCCTCGTCGAGACGACGCATCGCGTCTTCGTGCAAGGCGCGCGTCTTCGCCTCGCGCGTAGACGCATCGGCAATGGCCTTGTCAGCTTGGGCCAGCGATCGACGCGCGGCCTCTCGCTTGGCGCGCAGAGTCTCGACAAGCTGGCGCGCCGCGTCGCTCGAATGTGCGAAGGGATGCTCGGTCGCGCCGCAAACCGGACAGGGCGCGCCGTCCTCGAGCGCGGCGCGCAATCTCACCACGTGGCCATCAGCCGCCGCTTCCGCCAATTCTCCGAGCCGCTCGGCTTCTTCGCTCTTCTCGGCCTCGACGCAGCGCGCCGCGCGCAATGCGTCAAATTCTTGCACAAGCGCCACGATCTCCGCTTGCCGTCGCTCTATGTCGGCGCGCGCAAAAGTCGCCTTCCCTGCCGCGAGATCGTGGTCGCGCGCCACGCGCGACATGGCGAGCAAGGCGTCATAAGCGCCAGAGAGCTCGTCCAGGCGCCTATGCGCCGCTCGCGCGTCGAGCGCGGCAAGCGCCGCCTCGCGCTCGCGCATTTGCGTGATCACGGCGCCGAGCGCTTCCCGATCCGCCTTATCGGCCGCCTCGCAGGCCGCGCGCATATCGTCGGCGCGCTTCAGCTCCGCCGCAGCGTCGTGCAGGGTGCGCGCCGTCTCGCGCTTTTCCTTCGCGAAATGCGCTCGCTTGGCGAGCCAGTCGTCGATCTCGCGCCAACGCTCACTCAACGGCTGCGCCGTCCCGAGCGCCGCCAACGTCGCGCGCGTCTCCTCGCTTTCCGAGGCCGTCGCTTCCTCTTGCGCGCGCGCCTTGGCGAGCGCCTCATTTGCATCCGCCAGTCGGCGGGCCGCTTGCGCCTCCAAATCGCGCACCTTGGCCGCTTCCCGCTCCTGCGCCTCTATGCGCGCGTCGAGCGCGCTCGCCTGAGACCAGAAAGGTTTGCACCGTTCGATGTCGAGCCGCGCTGCTACCAACGCCTCTGCGGTTGCGCGCGCGCGTTCTTGCGCACGTTCCAGCGCGGCCCGCGCCGCCTCCGCCTGCTCGGCCGCGGAGCTCACGGACGCCTGCTTCTCCCCGAGCATAATTTCGGCTTTTCGCACCTCTTCGCGCGGTGCACGCAAAGGTTCGGCGCGCGCGAGGTCAGCGAGCATCTGCCTTTCACGCCCCAGCGCAGCGAACGCCTCCTCGGCGGCGACATGCGCGGCCTCGGCTTCCGCGAGCTTTTCCTGCGCCCGCGCGCGCGCGTCGAGCCGGCGTAAGGCTTCGAGCGTCTCCTTGTGCTCGACCGCCAGCGCCATCCGCCGCCCGGCGATTTCTTCCCTTTCCCCGACGAGCGCAGCGCGCTCCTGATCCGGCATGGCGCCGATCAGCGATTGCTGCTGTTCGAGAGTCGCCAGGGCGCGTTTGGCCTCGTCCCAGCGCTCGTAGGCGCGCCTCGACAGCCGCCCGTAGATCTCCGCTCCGGTGATCTTTTCGAGGAGTTCTGCCCGCTCTTTCGCGGGGGCAGCTAGAAAGGCGTCGAAGTCGCCCTGCGCGAGAAGCGCCGTGCGGCTAAATTGTTCGAATGTGAGTTCGGTCAACTCGACAATGCGGCGATTGACGGGCTCGACGCCGGATTCGAGGGCCTCGATCTTCTCGCCGCTCTCGTCGATGCGCCAGAGGCTGCGGCCGCGGTTCTGAAGCTTGCCGGCGACCCGGCCCCGCGCGCGCATGAGATCGCAGCGCGCGCGGTAGCGCTTGCCGTCGCGGGCGACGAAATCCGCTTCTGCAAAGCCACGCCCCGCCCCACGCCGGAGAATGGCGCGCGGATCGCCGGGGCTCAGCATTTCGCCCGAAGGATCGGGCGCGCCCTCGGCGCCGCCGGACGCCACGACGCGCGGGAATTTGTCGTAGAGCGCCAGGCACAGCGCGTCGAGGATCGTCGATTTGCCCGCGCCGGTCTCGCCGGTGATCGCGAAAAGCCCCGCCGAACGCAAAGGCTCGCTCTCGAATTCTATGGCGAAGGGCTCGGCGAGGCTCGCGAGGTTTTCGCCGCGGATGGCGAGAATGCGCATCAGGCCTCCTCGGCGAGCCGGTCGAAGCAGCGCAGATGTTCATCCGACGGCGCAACGCCATGCGTCGCCTCGAAGGCTTCGCGAAAAAGATCGAGCGGTTGCCTTTCGGCCAATCGTACGGGCGCGATCTGAAGCGCTTCGCTCCGTTGCGGGCGCTCCAGTGCAAGCGAAACGAGGCGGATCGGGAACTTCTCGCAAATCGCGTCGATCTCGGCCTTCAACCCGGCGGACGGGCCGTCGATTTTCACCGAAAGATGGACAAAGGGCCGCGTCTCGTCCGGCGTCTGCGGGTCGAGCGCAAGAGAGGCGAGCGCGCTCTCGATTTCGTCCACCGCCAAAGCACCTTGCCCGTGAGGCAAGCGTAGATGCTCGACGCTGCGCGTGAAAGCGACATGTTCGGCCGCGGCGGCGCCGTCGTCCCCTATCTCCACGATCGTGACGCCATGCGCGTAGCCGATCTCGGACTTGGACATTGGCACGAGCGCGCCGGAATAGCGGATCGACTCGCGGCCGACCTTCTGCGGCTTGTGTAAATGGCCCAGCGCCACATAGGCGGCGTCGGCAGGGAAAATATCGGGCGGCGCGGCATGCTCGCCGCCGACCAGAATGCGCCGCTCCGCCCCTTCGGACTCCAGACCGCCGGCGACATGAAGGTGCCCGGTCAAGACGAGCGGCGCCGCCCC
>JAMBEQ010000004.1 GCA_024506175.1 Methylocystis sp. | reverse complement strand
CTTGCAAGGGGCTGTGCGGCTGCATGGATTGGCGTCATCGCCGACGCCCGAAACCCAGGTGCGCGTCGCTTGCGCTTTGGCTTCCCCCAAGGACAGGCCGAAGGCAAGAACAGTTGAAGCTGCAATGAGGAAGAAGGAGGGACGATGCTTAAACATAGTTTCCTATCCTTTTCATTATCTCAACAAAATTGATACTTTCATATTACCCATGGCGCTTCAACCCTATTGCGCGTCCGAGTTTGCTAAGCTCAGGATTCTTGGAGCGTTCCTGGAATAACGCCCATTTTTCTGGGGGCCGCAGAGAAGCGGGGCGCTGTGATCGGAGGCCCCGAGTCCCATCGGCGCGGGGTTAAACCCCACGGGCTCCCGGCCGATCGACTACCGGGCCGGAGTGATCCAATGGAGCCTCCAAGGCGCCTTGGGCTGGGGTAAAGCTTGATCCAATGCCTGAGCATGGCGTGGAAGGCGGCGCGAGTGTGGCAGTTTTTCAATTGATGCGAAGTGGAACGCGAGGCGTGTTGATCTGTTTAGCGGATCAACGGTCGATTGCTGGTCCAGCATCGACCATGCCAAGCGTTGGAGGAATTCCATGAAGCCCTCGCAAAAACTGGCCCTTGGCGCAACGGCCTTGCTTGGGACGGGCATTATGACGCTCGCTATCGCGTCCGCCATGCCAATCGCATCAATCGGCGCGGAAAGCGCCCCGCTTGTCAAAAACGTCCATTACTGGGGTTGGGGCTACCGACCCGGCTATTGGGGGTATTACCGCCCCCACTACTGGGGCTACCGTCCCTACTACTGGGGATATTACCACCGTCCCTATTACCGCCGTTGGGGATATTGGGGTCACTGGTGAGCCCAGGCCGGAGAACGCCCCGACCGCAGACGTAGCGGAGCGAGGTTTTTCATGTGGGCCGTGCGGGCCGCGCTCCCTCAGTCTTCCGGCCTTGCTTTCTACTGGTCTAAGCAAACGCTAGGCTTTTTATCCGCAGGACCCCAAGCGACGGAACAAGACCACGCCGGATGTAAGCGCGGGGCGTTTTTGCACATGTATCTAGTTAAGAAAACGGTATCTCAATGCATGTTTGCCTTAGCAGAGTGCGATAATTTCCCACCCTTCCTGCCTGCCTCCGACGCCAGTGCGTGGTCAACCGAGAACGACCGTTTCGCAGGAGCGAGGTTTTGCCCACCCTTCCGACCTGCCTCAATCGCAAGTTCTGGATTCATAGAGAAAGCGCGCTTTTCGTTCGGAACGCTCTTTCCGCCCTTACTGGCGATCTCGCGCCGCTTCTCGGGGCTCAGCGAGGCGAACCCGCGTTTGGACCCAATTCGCTCTCCCATGTTAGACTCCCTACTTATCCAGCATCGTCTTGCTGCAACGCTAAGGGAACGCGGAGCAGCCAAGTTGGTTCCCTCGAACGCGCCAAAGCCGGTCATTCGCTGGCAAAGCGCGAACCCTACCCGGCTAATTTACGTTGAACCCGTATTTTGGGGATGGACGACTTGGTCTTGGCGTCCGGTGGGGCGCCGGTGCTCAGGCTCCGCTGCCCAGCGACCACACCGCGGGCGTTCCCCTAACCGCGACCAGTCATAGCGGCAAGGACGGCTATCGCAGTCAAGACGACGGACAACAACACGGCGTTTGCGATTGGGGCTCGGATGAACATGCCACGCAATAATCATTGGCCGCGGCTTGCCTCAATTAGCATAAACCGAGCGGTGAAATGCCGCATGGGCTAAGGCTGTTGGGCTGCTTCGCCTGGGGCGAGCCAAGGTGCAGACGAGAGCGGTTACGACTCCCTAGTCCGCCCGCCGACCTGAGACGCGGGAGCCGCCTTTTGATCCCGACACGAGCTCCCGGCTCCGCGAGAAGGGGCGGGCAAGCCATAGCCGATGCCGCAGAGGTGCGCCCGCAGAGCGACCTGCCTTGGGCGCCCTGCGCGCGTTGCCGGCTTTCGGCGCGTGTTGGTAAGTGAGTGTCGAGCGCGCGTCGATTGGCGTTCCTGTTCCGCCCGTTTAGCCTGCCACGAGCTAAACCCTCAATTTTTTTGGGGCTGGGTCGGAAGTCAGGCCCAATGGACCAACATCCTTCGTCCCAAGCGGGGGGACTAAATCCGACGTCAAAGGAGGCGACCTTGCCCTCTGGAGCCCCGCGTCCCATCGGGGTGGAGTTAAGCTCCGCGGGGCTCCCAGCCGGATTTGGCTGCCGGGCCGGAGTGATCCAATGGAGCCTCCACGGCGCGCCATTCGGGTTAAGCTGGCGCAGGTATCGCTGTGGTGGCGGGAAAGAAGGAAAGAACCGGATCAGAGCGATTTACCTAGCGAAGACGGCAAACACTTTCATCAGGGGAGGAACAATGTCCAAATTTGTTCGCCCCCTTCTCCGCGGTGCGAACGCGACGGTGAGAGCGGGGGCGTCCGGCCGGCATCATAGAAACCGCGTGCGCCGCGGCGTCGGTCATTTGCGAAGCCTCAAATTCCGATTCTTGCCCACGGATGCGTTCGGAAGGTCGCCACTATTCCGTGACGGGTTTTCCGTAAAATTTCCGTATGTCGCGAGAGTCGTGGGCGTTTTCTACCCGTAACCTCTTGATTTCATTGGCGCGCCCAAGGGGATTCGAACCCCTGTTTTCGCCGTGAAAGGGCGACGTCCTAGGCCTCTAGACGATGGGCGCGGGCGGCGCCGCTGGGAAGCGGCGCGGCGAGGGCTGTATAGTAGGGCAGGGCGTGCAAGACAAGCCTCCACGCCTCATGTTTTACAGATAGGGGACCAAAGGCCGCCTTTTCATGCGCTCTGCGCCCTTTTCGTGACGCGTTTCAGCAGTCAGAGATTAAACGCCCCATCTCAGCGCCTCATAGGCGTAAAGAGCGACACGCGTCGAATAAATCCCGACGAGCGCGAAACCGAAAGCTTTCAAGGTGATCCACAGATAGGCTTCCATGTCCGGGTGCATGACGTAAGGCCTTTCGTTTCGTTGCCGCGCCCCGGGCTTCCCTCCATTTGCTCTGTGAGAACCTTAGCAATTTCTGTGCCTGCGCTCTTCCGGCGCTCCCCGAGAAAACCTCCTAGCGGCGCTCGCGAGAGCCTGTTAGTGGGCGTGCGGCCATGCTCACCATCAATGATCTCACCTACCGACTCGGCGATCGCCTGCTCTTCGACAAGGCGAGCGTCTTTCTGCCCGGCCGCTCGCGCGCAGGCTTCGTTGGCCGCAACGGGGCCGGCAAGACGACGCTCTTCCGCCTTATCGCCGGAGAAATCGCCGCCGAATCGGGCAATATCGCCCTGCCTGCCCGCACGCGGCTCGGCCGTGTCGAGCAGGAGGCGCCGGGCGGCCCGACCAAGCTCGTCGATTTCGTGCTGGCGGCTGATTTGGAGCGCGCGGCGCTTCTTAGCCGCGCGGAGACGGCGCAGGATGCGCACGACATTGCCGAGATACAGACTCGCCTCGCCGACATAAACGCCCACTCCGCGCCGGCGCGCGCGGCCGCCATTCTCCACGGCCTCGGCTTCGACGCGCAAGCGCAGCAGCGGCCCCTGTCGGAATTCTCCGGCGGCTGGCGCATGCGCGTGGCGCTCGCCGCCGTGCTGTTCTCCGCCCCGGACCTTCTCCTCCTCGACGAGCCCACGAACTATCTCGATCTCGAAGGCACGCTCTGGCTCGTCGATTATCTCGCCCGCTATCCCGCGAGCGTGCTTGTCATCAGCCATGACCGCGACCTGCTCGACGCGGTGGCGACGCATATCCTGCACCTCGAGCGGGGGCGGCTGATGCTTTACAAGGGCGATTACACCGCCTTCGAAAAGCAGCGGCGCGAGGCGGCGATTCTCGCCGCCAAGGGCGCCAAGAAACAGGAGGAGCAGAGGAAGCAGCTGCAGGAGTTCGTCGACCGCTTCCGCGCCAAGGCCACCAAGGCGCGCCAGGCGCAATCACGCCTCAAGATGCTCGAGAGAATGGAGCCGGTCGCGGCGATCGTCGACGACAGCGTGCTGCCCATTCATTTGCCGTCGCCCGAGAAGCCGCTTTCGCCGCCGATCATTGCGCTCGAGAAGGCAAGCGTCGGCTACGATGAACGCGTGGTGCTCTCGCGCTTGTCTCTTTCAATCTCGAACGACGATCGCATCGGTCTGCTCGGCGCGAACGGCAACGGCAAGTCGACTTTCGCCAAGCTTCTCGGCGGGCGACTCGCGCCCATGGCCGGCAATATGGTTCGCGCCGCGAAGCTCGAGGCCGGCTTCTTCGCCCAGCATCAGGTCGACGATCTCAACGAGAACGACACGCCCTATCTCGTCTTCTCGCGGCTGATGCCCGACGCGCCCGAGGCGCGGGTGCGGGCGCGGGCGGCCCAGACGGGTTTTTCGGGCGCGCGCGCGGACACCAAGGTTGCGCATCTTTCGGGAGGAGAGAAGGCGCGGCTGCTCATGGGCGTCACGTCGTTCAACGCCCCGCACCTTCTCATTCTCGACGAGCCGACGAACCATCTGGACATCGACAGCCGCGCCGCTCTGATCGAGGCGATCAACGACTACGAGGGCGCCGTCGTGCTGGTCTCCCACGACCGCTATCTGCTGGAGGCTTGCGCAGATCGCTTGTGGCTCGTCGCCGAGGGGACGGTGAAGCCCTTCGACGGCGATATGGACGATTACGCCAAGCTCGTCTTGTCGAAGGCTAAAGCCGAGGAGCCCAAGCGGGAGCCTGCCCCCGCGGCGCCGGCGCCCGAAGCGCCCAGGCGGCGGGACGCGGGCTTCCTCCGCCGCAAGCTGGCGGCGGCTGAGGAGAAGGTCGAGAAATTTACTGGGCTCCTCGCCCGCGTCGACGAGGCGCTCGCGGAGCCTGACGCTTTTTCGCGCAATCCCCAGGAGGCCTCGAGGCTTGCGGCGCAGCGGGAGGAGCTGGCGAAGGCGCTGGCCGTCGCCGAGGAGCAGTGGCTGGAGCTGGCGTCGGAAGCGGAAGCGAGGTGAGGCGGCTGGCAAGCGGTAGGGTAGGCGGCGAGGCGGCCTATCTTGTCCCGAAGGCCAATGCGGCATAGGCCGCCGGGACGACGTCGACGGCCATCCTGGCGAGGAAATATGTGACGCTCGCCGCCGCCATCGCCTTGAGCAGTATTTCGCCGTAAGGGCTCATGTCCGCTCATATGGCGCGGGCGAGCGGGATGGGGAGGCAAGGGCGGCGGAAACGGACCCGAGGAAGCGGGCAACCCAACGTGAAGCCGCGACCGGCAGGAGCCCAAAGGCCCTTGTCTTTCGCGTTCTTGAGCCGTTTGAAAAATGGTCGGAGTGGCGGGATTCGAACCCACGACCCCTTGTCCCCCAGACAAGTGCGCTAACCGGGCTGCGCTACACTCCGACTGCGGGTCCTTATAGAGAGGCGACGGCCTGCTGGCAACGGCCTATCGCCTTCTATCCGCAGTTCGACCGGCCCCGCTCGCTCAACGCCGCGTCAGCTTGAGCAGCCTTTTGCATTCTTCGATTTCCGCCAGCGCTTTTCGAAGGATTTGGGCCTGATCCTGGTCCAGGAGCCGGGTGACGACGACCGGCGCGTGGAAGACGGGCTGCGTCGGCGCTGGGGCCGAGAAAGGAGGGAGCGGGTCGAGGATTTCCACCATCGGCTGGCGGCCGGCCTCCTCCACAGGCGAGGGAGCGACCGCGGCAGGCGCGGGCTCCGGCAGGTCGAGCGTCGGCTCGAGCGTGACCGGCGGCGACGGGGGGGCGAGATCGACGGGCGGCGGCTCGACACGCGCGGGGGGCGGCTCGGCAGGGGGGGCGGGCGACGCGGGAGACGGCGATTCGTCATTCTGGCGGCGTCGCGCGCCCTCGATGACGTTATCGACGCCCTGCTCGGCGAGAATGCGCTGGACGCCCTTGATCGTATAGCCTTCGCGGTAGAGCAGGCAGCGGATCGCCTCGACAAGCTCGATATCGCGCGGGCGATAAAAACGCCGCCCGCCGGCGCGTTTCACTGGATCGATTTCCTTGAAGCGCGTCTCCCAGAACCGCAGGACATGCTGCGGCAGGTCGAGATGCGCCGCCACTTCGCCGATGGTGCGAAGCGTTGCGATCTCTTCCCGGGTTAGCGCGCCCCTGCCGGCCAATTTCATCCCTCGATTCCAGCGAGCGTCATTCTTACATCGCGGCGCTTGCTTGCATCAGCTCAAATTCCGGCGCTTCCCGGGCGCCATGACCCGCAAGGTGTGGACAAGCGTCGTCGTCATCCCTTAAGTGCCGCTGGCCCAGAAACCTCCGAGGCGAGCAGCATGGAAGATTGGCTTCTCTTTCCGCATCCCGTGCCCGAGGTAAAGCACCGCCCGACCGAAGAAAGCGCCATCGCCGTGCGCAACTGGCTCTGGATCGTCGCGGGCCTCGTCTTTCTGATGGTGATCGTCGGCGGGGCGACGCGCTTAACCGAGTCGGGCCTCTCCATCGTCGAATGGAAGCCGGTGACGGGGATCATTCCGCCGCTCAGCGAGCAGGAATGGATCGCAGCCTTCGAGGATTACAAGAAGATTCCTCAATACAAAGAGCTGTTTCCGGATATGGACCTTGCCGGATTTCAGTACATCTACGCCTGGGAGTGGGCGCACCGGCTGCTCGGGCGATTGATCGGCGTGGTCTTCGTCTTGCCGCTGGTCTGGTTCTGGGCGAAGGGGCGGCTGCCGTCCTCCGTTAAGCCGAAGCTCCTGGGCATTCTGGGGCTCGGCGCGCTGCAGGGCGGCGTGGGCTGGTGGATGGTTTCATCGGGCCTCGTTCATCGCACCGAGGTGGCGCAGGAGCGGCTCGCGATTCATCTCGTGATAGCGGCTTTCATTTTTTCCGCCTGCCTTTGGGTCGCCGGCGGGCTCGGGCCCGGCAAGCCGTCGAGCGCACATGATCACCCGGGCAGGCTGCGCGGGCTGGCGCTTCTCATTTTGGCGCTCGTTTTCGTGCAGCTCTTCATGGGCGGCATTGTTGCGGGACTGCGGGCCGGGCTTGTCGAGAACACCTGGCCGCTCATCGCAGGGGCCTTCATTCCGCCTGCCGACGTTCTTTTTCCGAAAGAGCTCTGGTGGAGCAACCTTTTGGAAACGCCCATCACCGCGCAATTTTTCCACCGCATGATCGCCTATGTGATCTTCGTCTTCGCGACTTTGCATCTCGCCGATGCGTCGATGAATGCGGGTGGTAAGGCGCGCAGAGGCGCGGTCGTGCTTTTCGGGCATGTCGTATTGCAGATCGCGCTCGGCGTTGCGACTCTTGTCCTTGTCGAGGCGCCTTACGCGGGCGCGCCTCACATAGTAATTGCGCTTGCCCATCAGGCCGTCGGCATGGGGGTGCTCGCGGTCGCGACCCTGCAGGCGCGCCGGCTTGTCGCCGATCTCAAGGCTTACTGAGGCAGAACAGCCGATGCAGAACCTTTCCGTCCTCGATCTTCCTGGCCCCGACTTTCTCAATCTCTATGGCGTCGTCGCCATCCTCGTGCTGGCGGCGGCTTGGCTCCTCATCCGATTTGCAGATGGCACCGACAAGCGCCCGCCGCCGCCCGTGCCGCAGAGCCCCGACGCCATGGAAATCGCCTTCCTTCAAGGCGGCGTGAATCAGGTCATTCGCACCATCTGCTACGATCTCGTGCAACGCGGCTATGCCGCGCTCGGGAAGGAGGATCGCGTCGTTCCGACCGGCAAAACACCCGGCGCGCTGCCTGCGCTCGAGACGCGCGTGCTGGAAATGATACAGGCGCGCCCGAAGGCGCATGAGCTTTTCGAGAATCGCGCCATGCGCAAGGAGCTGTTGAAATTGCTGGAGCCGGTGCGGGCCAGGCTCGCAGCCCAGGATCTGGTGAAGCCGGAGTCGGTGAAGGTCTGGCGCAGCCGCGTGCAAATCGGCGGCGCGCTCGTGCTCGTCGGCCTCGCGGGCGCCAAGATCTATGTCGCGCTGACGACGGGACACACGAACGTCTCTTATTTGATCTTTCTCTGCGTAGCTTCGGTCCTGGCGCTGTTTGCGCTCGCTTACGTTGCGACGCGCAGCCATGCGAGCCGGCGGGGCCACGCCTATCTCCAGGCAATGGAGCTCGCTTACCGCCCGCGTCTCGACGCGGCGCTCCTCGACGTCGGCGCGCCTTCCGCGACCAAGGCCTTCGAGGGAGCCTCGCTCTTTCTCATCGGCCTTTACGGCTTCTCGGCGTTGAAGGGCACGGCTGACGCGGCCTTCATGCGGCATTTCAAGCGCGCATCCGGTGAGAGCGGCGGGAGTTGCGGTTCAAGCTGCGGGGGAGCCTGCGGCAATAGTGATAGCGGCAGCGGTTGTGGCGGCTGTGGCGGCGGCGACTGAGGCGCCCGTGCTCGGCTCGGGGATCGGCTATCGCCCGGCCTTCCGCGCCGACCTCTTCGCCAATCGCTCGCGCGTCGATTGTCTGGAGGTCATCGCCGACCATTACTTCGACGCTTCGCCGGAAAAGATCGCTGAGCTCGACCTTCTACGCGCGCATTTTCCCATCGTCGCGCATGGGCTCGATCTCTCGATCGGGAGCGCCGAGGGAATAGATTGCGCCTATCTCGAAAAATTTGCGCGGTTGATCGAGCGCCTCGAGCCGCCCTGGTGGAGCGAACATCTCTGCTTCACTCGCGCCGGCGGCGTCGACATCGGCCATCTCGCCGCGCTTCCCTATACGCGGGAGGCTATCGACGTCGTCGCGCGCAATGTCGAAACCGTGCAAAAGCGCATCAGCGCCCCGCTCATCCTCGAAAACATCACGACTGTCGTGCGCGTGCCGGGCGCAGAGATGGACGAGCCCGAATTTCTCTCGCGCGTGCTGGAGGCGACGGGCTGCGGCTGGCTTTGCGACGTCGCCAATCTCTATACGAATGCGGTCAACCAAAACATCGACCTCGACGCGACTTTCGAACGCTGGCCGTGGAATCGCCTGGTGCAAATCCATTATGCCGGCGGTCGCTGGCGCGACGGCGTTCTTATCGACAGTCATGATTCGCCTACGAGTGAAGCGGTCTGGGCGCTCTACGACCGCGTCATCGCACGCGCGCCGGTGAAAGGCGTTATCCTCGAACGTGACGAACGCCTGCCGCGCTTCGCCGAACTCCTCGACGAAGTCGCCCACGCTCGGGCGACGCTCAGGGAATGCGGACGATGGGGTTGATCGAAACGCAGGCGCTGCTTGCGCGCATTTTCACCGACGCCACGGCGCGCCGCGTTTTCTTCGAGGATCCGCGTTGGGCGGCGCTGGGCTTCGGCTTGAGCGAAAAGGAAGCCGAGACCATCTCTGCGCTCGATCCGCGCGAGGTGGAGGCGTTCTCCCGCGGCCTTCTCGGAAAGCGCGCGCTGGATGCGCGTAAAGCCTT
>JAMBEQ010000003.1 GCA_024506175.1 Methylocystis sp. | reverse complement strand
ACGGCCGTCGACGAGAATATTGGCGACGATCTCCTTTGTCTGCGTATCGATCAGATGCGCCATATTCGTCGTCTCGGATGTGTTGACGAGGAGTTTCCCGTCGGGGCTCACCGCCATGCCCTCGGGCTCGACGCCGACGGGAATGTCGCCGATCTGCTCCTTGCGTTTCACGTCGATGAGCGTGACGAGATTGTCATTCTCGTTCGAGACGTAGATCACGTCGCCGCCAGGGGAGAGCGCCAGCAGCTCCGGGTCGGGGCCGGAGGGCAGCTTGCCCGTAAGCTTCAGGGTCTTCGTGTCCAACACCTGAATGGCGTCGTCGTCGCCGGCGCAGATATAGAGCTCCGAACCTTCCTTGTTGAGCACAATGCCGCGCGGGCGGCGGCCGACCTTCACCGTCGCGACCGCCTCGAGCTTCTCCGTGTCGAGGACGGTAATGGAGTTGCCTTTTTCGTTGCTGATGTAGGCGGTGTAGGCGTGGGCGGGGGAGGCGAGGAACGTCGCGCAGAGGAGCGCCATGCAAAGCCCCCTCCCTGTCCCTCCCCCGCCATAGGGCGTCTGAAAAGACGCCCGTCTTCCGACGGGCTTTGGCGGGAGAGGGGACACTCGCGCCCGAGAGCCGCAGTCCTGATGAAGACCGCAATGTGCTCCCTCTCCCGTGAAACGGGGGAGGGTTGGGGAGGGGGCTACCGTCATTTCAACCTGCACTTCGTTTCCGGCTGATCGAGCCCCAGCGTGTCGAGCTCCGTGAACTGATGCAGGAAGCCTTCCTGCGGCGAGACGGAGACTGTCATGCGGCCGTCCGAGAGAAGGATCGGCTGGCGCAGTTGCTGGTTCCAGGGGCGCAGCGTCAGGCGGACGCCCTTGAAGGCGGCGATCGAGAAATCCTTGCTCAGCATGAAGTCTTTGAGATTCTCGGGCGCGTTGGCGTTGGTGCGTGTCGTCGCCTCGCCGATCATGCGCATCGCGAGCCAAGCGGCGTTGTCGCGCGCATTCATGAAACGATGGTAGGTCGCGACGAAGCGGTTCTGCAATTGCTGCGCGCCCCATTGCTCATGAGAGGGATCCCAGTTCGTCGGGTAAAGTCCGGCGGATCCGACGACAGGGCGCGGGTCCCATGTGCGATAGGGAAGATAGCCGGCGAAGACATCGCTCTCATCCGTCGCGACGAGCGCGTCATAGGCGGGCGCGTTTTGTGTCAGCACGGGCATTTGACGTTGCGTCTGCACGGAGCCGGAATCGCTGCGCCGCCCGCCGCCGGTGTCTTCATAAACGCGCTCATCGACGATCTTGGCCCCGAACTTCTTGGCCGCGCGGCGATAGGATTGCGCGAGCAACTCGTCCTTGGAGTGCGAGCCTTTCATCAGCAGCCATTTTCGCCATTGCTTCCAGACGAGATATTGCGCGAGCCCGTCTGCGAGCATCGAGCGCGTGGGCGCGACATGGATGACATTGGCGCGGCAATCTTCCTCACGCAGGCGGTCGTCCGACGCCGAAACATTGAAGATGAGCGCGCCTTTCACTTTGGCCCGTTCGCTCGCGGCAAGCAGATGCTCGGGCGAGAGGTCGGCAATGATGAGAAGCGCGCCCTTGTCGATCAGAGCGTCGAGAGACGACGCGATATCGGCGCCTTCGTCGAGCCTTTCGTCGATCGCCTCGAAGGTCTGATTGGTGAATTTGCCCGTGGTGTTGTTGTCCGCCGCGCCCATCAGGGCGCCAGCGAGCGTGTCGTCGGCTGCGGGAATGTCGAGTATGGAAAGCGTCTCGCGCGAATGCTCCTCGCGGAGCACGCCGACCTTCGTCGCTAAAGGGTCGCTCGCCGCGGGGGCGGCGGCAAGCACGAGGCAGAAAGCGGCGGCGAGGCGTTTCATGGCCTCCTACATGGCCGGATCGGCGGGCGGGATCAAGTCGTGCTCAGGCGGGAGAACGAAGCTTTTTCTCACCCTTATGTTGAGGAGCCGCCAAAGGCGGCGTCTCGAAGCGCGAGGTGAGAAAAAAGCGTACCTGAGGTTTTCTCGTCCACCGAGACGTTAGCCTTCGGCTGCTCCTGAGGAAAGAGAAAACCCATTTCCAGGATCGCCGGGCTCGGTTTTAGCGGACGACGCGAAGCAGCGCCTTGCCCTGCTTGGAGTTCAGCTCTTTCTCGTCGAGCGTCCCCTCATTGTCCGGGTCCGCTTCCTTGAAGCGATTGGCGACGATCGCCTGAAATTCATTCTTGTCCAGCGTCCCGTCATTGTCGGGATCGGCGGCCTTGAATTCTTTCTTGGAGAGGCGGCCCTGAAGCTCCTTCAAAGTGAGCGAGCCGTCATTGTCCTTGTCGAGCCTGGCGAAAAGCGCGTCGGCGGATTTGCTTGCCTCGTTCTGATCGACTGTGCCGTCGTTGTCGGTATCGAGCGACGCGACGGGCGAGGCCTTCTTGGCCAGGGCCGGCGCCATGGGGGCGGCAAGAAGGCCGGCAAGAGCGATCGTGCCTAAAGCGAAAGCATATCTCATTACGTTTCTCCATATTTGAACGCTGAATCAGCGTTCAAAATAGGCGGCCAGCCGCGCGCTTGCCAGCTTGGCTGATCAAAACGAGATTTTTACGCCGCCGAAAAGGCCGAGAGGGGGGCCAAGCGAAACCATCTTCGGGTTTGTGAAGGGCAGAAAGGAAATTGCGGCCCTGTCGAAGAACGTCCCGAAGCTGCGCGCGCGCACATTGGCGGCGTTTTCGAGCAGACCGTAGAACTGCACATTCGGCGTCGCCTGCCAGGACGTGCGAAAGTTGACGAGCGCATAGGGCGGCAAGGTTCCGAAGGCGTTGATCTCGTCTTCGCGCAGCCAGGTTCCAGCCGCATAGACGATATCGCCGCCCACGCGCCATTGCGGCGTCACGGCGTAATCGGCGCCGGCCTTCAAGCGATGGCGCGGGATGGAAGGGATATTGGCGCCGGGCGTGATCAGCTCGTTTCCGCCGGTGAAGGCGATCGCCAGCGGATTGTTCGGCGCGCCGAGAAGGATCGTCGACTGGAAGGTCGCGTCGGTCAGCGTATAGCTCAGCCAGGCGCTCAGTCTCTCGTCGGCGTAGCGCAGCGAGGCCTCGACCCCCTGACGCAATGTCGTCCCCGCGTTGGTGAAATAGCCGCGCCCGCCGACCTGGCTCGGGACGCTGAGGATGTCGTTGAAGCTGTAGGTGCGATAAAGCCCCGCGCTCCAGGTCAGCTCGCCCGGCAGATAGTCGGCCGCCACGGGAGCGAGCGCGGGCAGAGCGACATTGCCGCGCAGGCCCGTTTCGATCGTATGCGACACGACCTGCTTCAGCGGCGGGTCGGACACCAGGAAATTATCGATGAGACAGGGGCGCGCGGGATCGGAGCAACCGAGCTCGAGCGGCGTCGGCGCGCGATTGGCTTCCGAATAGCTGGCATAAGCCGAAACATTCGGCAGGATTTTATAGGTGAGGCCCGCCACCGGATTGATGCGCGTATAGACGCCGGCTCCGTTGATCTGCGTGCTGCGCAAATCGTAAAGCGAAATGCCGGCGCGGTTGAAGCGCGCGCCCGCGGTCGCCGTCAGCCTGTCCGTAATGTCGAGCGTATCGAGCGCATAGACGCCGAGATAGTCGTTCGACGCGCGCACGGAGACGCTCGAAATGCCGCTCGCCGGCTCCTCCACGATGGGGCCGGTGAGCCCCACGACAAGGTTCGGCTGAATCACGCCCAGCGTCTCATTCGCCGCAAAGGCCGTCCAGCCGTGATCATAGCTGACGCCGAAGGTGATCTTGTTGTGGAAGCCGAAGTAAAGGTCGTCGTTGACCGCCTGGACCGTGCCGCCGATCGTGCGCGAACGAGTCCAGGTGTTGTCGATTACGCCGAGCGAGGCCGCGCCGCTGAAGAGATCGGGCAGGTTCGTGGGGTCGCCGTCGCCGTTGCACAGCATGACGTCGCCGCAGGAATTGAACTCCGTGGCGTTGCCGTCGACGCGCGCCTGATCGAAAGCGCGGAAGTGAATGTCGCCGAGGAGCTTCCAATGCTCGTCGGGCGCGACATTGCCGTTGAGGTCGAACATCGCCAGCGTGTTTTTGTAGTTCTGCGGCGTCGTATAAACCGCGCCCGGATCGACGTTCGTCAACTCGACCGGCGCGGGGCCGGAGGCTCCGAAACGGTTCTGCGCCAGCGTGACATTGGCGTGGATTTCGCCGCTCTCGCCCCGATAGCCGACGTCGCCATAGAGCCGCTTGATGTGCGAGCCGGAGAAATGGCGGTAGCCTTTGTCGCCGGCGGCTTCCATGGCGAGATAGCTCGCGAAGGCGCCCGACTGCACGCCATATTGCATCGCCGCCTGACGCCGCGCGAAGCTGCCGGCGCGGGCGTCGAACTCGAAGCCCTGGTAAGTGAAGCCGTTCTTCATATCGATGGTCACGGCGCCGCCGATGGCGTTGAGCCCGAAGAGCGGATTCCCGCTGACGACCGTAAGGCGGTCCATGGCGATGCTCGGGATCAAGTCCCAATTGACCGCGTCGCCCCAGGCCTCGTTGATGCGAATGCCGTTCTGATAAACGGCAAGTCCTTGCGGCGTGCCAGAGATTGGCGAGGCGACGAAGCCGCGAAAATCGATCTGCGGCTGGAAAGGATTGCCGGCGACGTCGCTGATGATGACGCCCGGCGCCTGGCGTTGCAGCGCGCCGGCCACGTCGAATTGGCGGGTTTGTTGCAACTCCTTCGACGACAGCGTGTAGGTCGCCGCGGGAACCGCATATTTCACGACAATGGGCGAAACGGGCGCGGGCGCCGCTGGAACAGGCGCGGCAGGCGCAGCGCGGTTCGGGGCCGGCGCGGGCCGCATGGGGATGGGGCGGGCTGTGGCGCGCAGCGGCGCGCCGCCGACCTCGATCGTGGGGAGGGATGTCTGCGCAAATGAGTCGCTTGCGGCGAGCGCCGCGCCGAGCGCGATGAGAGAGATGCGTTTATCGAGAGCCATGTCCCCAGCCCGATTACTTTCGTCGGGGCTGGTTATATCGCCGAAATGGTCCCTCGTTACCCGTTACGTGACACCCAGGCGACGATATTCCCGTCATGTGGCGCTTTCGCTACAGTTATGAAAAATAACGGGGTTCCTGGGATGCGGTCCTGTCTGGATCGGGAAAAAATCCCGAAGTCGGTTTGCGAGCCCGAATGCGCACGGTCCGGACCGCGCGGCTTCAGCCGCGCATGTCTCCTGTAGCGCGCCCTCCAAGCCGCAGCTCCGCCGTGAGGCGTGCACCGCCCTCGGCGCGATTGGCGATCGCGAGCCATCCGCCAAGCGCGCCGACTCTCTCGCTCAAGCCGCGCAGACCGAGGCCGGGCTGCGCGAAAGATGTCGGAAGTCCCGCGCCGTCGTCGTCGACCTCGACGCGCAGCTTGTCATCATGCCGCGTCACCCGAACCGCGATGTGATTGGCGCCGGAATGCCGAAAGGCGTTTGTTAGTCCTTCTTGCGCCACACGATAGGCGGTGAGCGCGGTCGTTTCGTCGATTTCCCCCCGCGCGCCGTCGAGCGAAAGATCGATGTCGACGCCCGCGCGCGTCTCACCCCAGCCGCGGGCCAGCGTTCGAATCGCGTCGGCTAGGCCCATCTCCTCCAGCGCGGCGGGGCGCAGCCTGCCCAATATGCGCCGGTTCACATTTTGAAGCGCGGCGATTTGCGCGTCGATCTTCGCGCAATCTTCTGCGGTCCGCTCAGGACCGGCGCTTTGTGTCTTGCGGGCCAGCGCGCCGACGCCGGCGCGAATCGTGAAAAGGAAGGGGCCGATCTCGTCGTGTAGATCGCGGGCGATGGCGCGGCGTTCCTCGTCCTGCACATGGACCATGCGGCGAAGAAGCTGCTTGTTCTCATCGTCGAGCCGCGCCAGCGTCGCCGCGAGCGCGTTAACTCGTTCGCCGATGACGATGAATTCGGGCGGCCCGTCTGCGGGAACGCGCACCGAAAGATCGCTCATCTCCAGCCGCTGCAGTCCTTCAGATAGCGCGCCGATCGGGCGCAAGGCGCGCGAGACCGCGTAGGAGACGAGCGCGAAAACGACAGCGGAGACGCTCGCCCCGCCAATCGCGAGCCAGATGATCTCCTCCCAGATTTCGGCGATTTCGTCAGCGGGGCTCGCGGCGATGTCGATCGTGCCTAAGGGCGTTGCAAAGCGCGTCGGCGCCGGCGCGCGAAACACCAGCGCGCTGAACCATTCGGGCGCGCGCTTTTCCCCGACGCCAGGGGATGGCGCCTCGCCTTCGAGAGTGACGCGGACATGGCGCATCCGCTTGGCGTCCTCCATGAGCTCGGCGAGAGCGCCTTGCGGATCGGGCGATGTGGCGAGGCGCGGCAGGGTGGCCTCGACAACATCGCGGGCGAGTCTCGTGGCGCCCTCGGCCTCGGCGCTGACGCGCGCACCCGCGTGAAGGATCAAAAGGCCGACGCCAAAGGCGAGGCCGGCCAGGATGACGCCGCCGAGCAGGAGCGACAGCCGCGCGCGCAGCGACAGTCTTTGGAGCATGACCGTTACCCTTATTTTTGCGCGGCGACTTTACGAAGGCTCTGCCGGCGGTCAATGTCGTCGTGGGGGGAGGAAAGATGCGCGTTCTCATTGTCGACGACCATCCAATCATCGTCGCGGGCTGCTCCGCGATGCTCGCGGGCGAGAGCGACATGGAGGTGATCGAGGCGCGCGACGCTGAGTCGGGGCTTGCCGCTTATTTTGCGCATAGACCGGATGTCGCTGTCGTCGACATCGCTATGCCCGGCGTCTCCGGGCTTGAATTGACCCGCCGCATTCTGGAGAAGGACCCGAACGCGCGGATCGTCGTCTTCAGCATGAATGACGACCCGATCTTCGCCGCGCGGGCGATCGAAGCGGGCGCCAAGGGTTACGTCACGAAGAACGACGACCCCTATCTCCTATTGGAGGCAGTTCGGGAGATCGCGGCGGGCGGCGTCTTCCTCATGCCGAAAATCGCCAATCGCCTCGCCTTCGGGAAAAGCGGCGCTCCTGGCCCGCTTGCGGCGCTCACGGCGCGTGAGCTGGAAATTTTACGGATGCTTGGCTCCGGCCTCGGCATGGGCGAAATCGCCGAGGCGACGCAGGTTTCTTACAAGACCATCGCCAACAGCTGCTCGATCATGAAGCGCAAACTCGGCGCGCGAACTCCCATGGAGCTGATGCGAATCGCGCTGGAGCAGAAGCTCGCGTGAGGTAAACGGCGCCCGCTCCCGAACTCTCCCCGCCATAGGGCGTCTGTAAGACAAGACGCCCGTCTTTCGCCGGGCTATGGCGGGAGGGGGAGTTAGATTGCGGCCGCCATTTCGAGCGCTGATCACGAGCATGCCCTCTCCCGCTTGCGGGGGAGGGACAGGGAGGGGGATACCCTTACTTCGCCCCCGCGTCCGGATAAGGCTCCGGCGCAGAATAGTTCGCGGGGACAGGGCCCGTCAGGCTCCCGAGGAACGCGACGATGTCGGCCGCGTCCTTGTCGGAGAGCGTCTTGCCGAGCTCTGTTTTCCCCATGATTTTCACGGCCTTGGCGAGGTCCTCGACCGAGCCGTCGTGGAAATAGGGCGCGGTTTTCGTGACGTTGCGCAGGCTCGGAACCTTAAAGACGTAAAGATCCGCGTCGTTCTTCGTGACGTCGGCGCGGCCTTTGTCGGGGGTCTTCGACCCAGTTTCACTCCAATAATCAACATAAATGCCGAACTTTTCGAACGAAGCGCCACCGACGCCGACGCCATTGTGGCAGGCCGCGCAGCCCGTATCGATGAATTTGCGCAGGCCCGTCTGCTCCCCTGCGGAAAGCGCTCTGGCGTCCCCCGAGAGGAAGGCGTCGAATTTCGAAGGAGTCAGCAGCGTCCACTCGTAGGCGGCGATGGCGATGCCCCAATTTCTGGAATTGATGGGCTCCTCTTCGCCGGGGAAGGCTTTGGCGAAAGCCTCCCGATAGGCGGGAATCGCCTTGAGCTTGCCCATGGCCGTCGCCTGATCGGGGTTTCCGAAGCTCGCCGGGCCCAGCAGGGACTTTTCCGCCTGTTCCTCGAGCGATTCGCGATCGCCCCGCCAGTGCTGCTTGAAATTCATCGCGGCGTTGAACACCGAAGGCGCATTGCGCGGATTTTCCTTGCCGAAGACGCCGATCGACTTCGGCAGGCCATCGCTCCCCTGCTTCTCTGGCAGGTGGCAGTGCGAGCAGCTGACATTGCCGTCCATCGAAACGCGATTCTCGAAGAACAGCCTCCGCCCCAGCTCGGCCCGCAGGGCCTGAGGAGAGTCCTTGGCGACGGGCGCAGACGGAAGCGCCTGAAAGGAGGCCTGTGCGTCGTCGAGAAGCTGCTGCGTGTCGAGCGGCTCCGCGAGCGCGGCAAAGGAGCAGATCGCAGCAGTCGAAGCGAGAAAAAGCGCGAATTTACGCATGCGGCCCCCAATGGCGCGGATGCTCGAAGAATTTTGGCAAAAAAAATCGAGCCGAGTAAGAAGGGCCAGCATCACGCGGCGACCATCCTACTGGCTCGATTTTTTGGCTGTCGGCCGCGGCGCGGCGACACGTCGGAAATTTTAGATCTCAGCCGACGAGTAGCTGGTGACTTCCATGCCGACGCAAACTTCGACGATCACAGGGGTGGTCCAGGCCATTGTCATTTCCTCCGTATGAATCTTCGGCGGCTTTTTCCTGCTCTTATGCCCCGGCTTCTCGGGCCGGGCTTCGGGGGCAGGTTCGAGCTCGGCGAGAGCATTACCATGATCCCCCAGACCGCGCAAATCGACACAGCGGTTTTTCAGACGCGTTTCCGCTTCCTTTTTCTTCCCCAGGACGACGAACCGCAGCGTCTCGACATGCGGCCTGACGGCTGCTACGCATAGCGCGCCTTCGGAACGCGCCGCCGCGCGGATCGGCCGAAGCGCATCACAAAAATGCGAGAGTGTCTTGGCCTGATCGCAGGGCGGCTCTCATCGGCGCGGCTTCGCCGCGCGGCAAACAACGGCCGCCCGAGTGGCGGCGCGGGGCAGGGAAGCGGATGAGCAAGGCCACGCTCGACGGCAAGGCGATTACGCTCGATGACGCCTGTAAAGAGGCGGCGCGCATTTTGAGCGGCGCGAAATTTCCCCTGGTCGCGGGGCTCGGCGCCGACGTTCCGGGCGGGCGCGCGGCGATTCTTCTGGCCGAGCGGCTGCGCGGCGCTTTCGATCACATGGCTTCGCGCGATTTGCTGGTCGATCTCGACGTGAAGCGCTCCTTCGGCATGTTCACGACAACGGCGAATGAAGCGCGCCTGCGCGCCGACGTCGTCGTGCTCGTCGGCCCCGGCCTGACCAAGCAATGGCCCGGCATGCTGGAGCGCCTGGCGCTCGATCAGGCGCCGCGCCACGGGAGCCACGCCGGGACGCCGCGCAAGGTCATCTGGCTCGGGCCGGACGCCAGCGAGGTCGGCGCTATCGCCGGCGCGACGGTCATTCCCGCGAGCTTGCAGGAAATTCCCTTCGTTCTCGGCGTCTGGCGGGCCCGGGTGGGCGGCCGCCCCGTGAACCCGGAGAAGATCGACGCCGCGAAGCTCGAACGCGTGGATGGTCTCGCCGAGACGCTGAAGAACGCCAAGTTCGGCTGCTTTGTCTGGGCCGCGGCTGCCGGCCTTGACGCCCTGACAGTCGAGATGATGCAGGCGCTCGTGACCGACCTCAATGTGACCACGCGCTTCACCGGCGTCCATATCGGCGGCCGCGCCGGGGCTTCTGGCGTGACGCAGGCCGCTGGCTGGATGACGGGTTTTCCGCCGCGCACGGGCTTCGGTCGCGGCTACCCCGAGCACGATCCCTGGCGTTTCGAAGCGTCCCGGCTTGTCGACAGCGGCGAGGCCGACGCCGCTTTGTGGATTTCCGCCTTCGACGGCGAGGCCCCGGGCTGGTCCCGGGCGGATATTCCGCTTATCACCCTTGCGCCGGCCGGCGCCGCCCCTGCGCGTGGTCTTTTCATCGAAGTCGGCCAGCCCGGCGTCACCCATGACGCCGTGCTCATGGCCCAGGAGACCGGCGGCCTGACGCTGCGTGCGGCGACGGCTCGGTCCGACGCGCCAACAGTCGCAGAAGTCATCGACGCCATCATGGCGAATGTTTCGGAGGTCGCGCCTTGCTGACAGTTTTGCGTGGCGGCCATGTCGTCGACCCGGCGACGGGCAAGGACGGCGTCGGCGACGTCTGGTTCGAGGAAGGCCGCATCGTAGCGCCGCCGGCCGGGGGCAGGGCCGATCAGGAGATCGACTGCGTGGGCCATATCGTTATGGCCGGGGCCATCGACATTCACTCGCACATCGCCGGCGGCAATGTGAACACGGCGCGCCTGCTGCTGCCCGAGCTGCATCGCGGCATTCGCGCGCGTCTTGCCAATACGCCGCTCTCGACAGCCAAATGGTCGAGCTACGAGACTGGCCGGCTCTATGCGCAAATGGGCTTCACGACGGTCGTCGAGCCGGCGATGGCGCCGCATCACTCGCTGCAAACGCATTTCGAGCTCAATGACGTCCCGATCCTCGACAAGGGCGCATTGACGGTTCTCGGCAACGATGACTTTTTGCTGCGCCAGATCCGCGCGGCCGAGCCCGCGAGCGCGATTAACGGCTATGTCGCGACGACGGTCGCCGGCACGAAATCGCTGGGCCTCAAGTGCATCAATCCGGGCGGCTGCGAGGCCTTCAAGGAGAATATGCGCGCCTATGGGCTCGACGATGTCGTGCCCTTCTACGGCTTGACGTCACGGCAGATTTTCCAGGGGTTGCAGAAAGCGACGCAGGCGGTGGGCATCCACCATCCGCTGCATTTGCACATGAACAATCTGGGCATCGCCGGCAACATCCAGACGGCGCTCGATACGATCGACGCTTCGCAGGGCCTGCCGCTGCACCTCGCCCATATTCAGTTCTACGCCTACGGCAAGGAGGGAGATAACGCCTTCTCCTCCGCGGCGGCCGCTTTCGCCGAGAAGATCAACGCCTATCCGAATGTCACGGTCGACGTCGGCCAGGTGATGTTCTCGCAAACCGTGACGATCTCCTCGGATGTGCTGAAGCAGTTCAACAGCATGCCCGGCGCGATCCCCAAGAAGGGCGCGATCTTCGACGGCGACGCCAATGGCGGCGGCATCGTGCCCTACGAGTACAAGATCTCCAACTATTACAACGCCGTCCAATGGGCGGCGGGTCTTGAGCTGTTCCTGCTCATCAAGAATCCCGAGCAGGTCTTCTTCACGACCGACCACCCGAATGGCGGGCCCTTCACCACTTACCCCGAGCTTTTCGCGCTGCTGATGAGCGCCGAGCTGCGCGAGCAGATGATGTCGCGCCTGCCGGCCGAGGCGCTCAAATACACGACGCTGCCCTCGATCAAACGCGAATACACCTATTACGAGCTCGCGCAGATGAGCCGCTCGGGCGCCGCCAAGCTCTTTGGCTTCACGGATCGCGGGACGCTCGCCGCCGGCGCCGTCGCCGACGTCGCGGTCTATAAGGAGAGCCGCGACAAGGCGGGCATGTTCCGCCGCGCGGCTTACGTCTTCAAGGACGGCGACCTCGTTGTGAAGGATGGCGAGGTGTCGCATTACAAGCGCGGCAAGACGCTGCACATCAGCCCGCGTTTCGACAAGAACATCAACAAGCGGCTCGACAGCTACTACGAGGAGCTTTACGGCCTGCCGCGCGGCATCTTCGACGTGCCAGACGCCGCTCTGCCGCACAAGGACGCCTTTGCGGAGGTTGCATGCAAGGAATAGTTCGCAACGGCGTGCGCATCGACGATAGTTTCGCCGAAGCATTCCCGATGGCGGCGACGGGGTTGATCGTCACCGCGCCCACCCGCAAATGGGCTAATCAGGCCGCCGCGACGGCGACCGGCTACGCCACCTCCGTCATCGGCTGCGATTGCGAGGCAGGCGTCGACGTCGAGCTCTCCGAGGAGGAAACGCCCGACGGCCGTCCCGGCGTGCGCATGCTTTTCTTCGCCTTCTCGACGAAGGGGGCGGAAAAGGCGCTCGTCAACCGCGTCGGCCAGTGCATCCTCACTTGCCCCGGCACCGCGCTTTACTCGGCCTTCGACGGCGACGTGAAGGTCAAGGTCGGCGACTCCATGCGCCAGTTTGGCGACAAGTGGCAGATGTCGAAGGCGATCGACGGCCGTCGCTTCTGGCGCGTGCCGGTGATGGACGGTGAATTCCTCGTCGAAAGTCAGGTCGGGGTCATCAAGAAAACGGTCGGCGGCGGCAATCTTCTGGTCATGGGCGCCGATTGGGAATCGACCATGCGCGCCACCGAGGCGGGCGTCGAGGCGATCAAGGACGTGCGTGACGCCATCATGCCTTTCCCCGGCGGCATCGTGCGCTCGGGCTCCAAGGTCGGCTCGCAATATAAGGGCATGAGCGCCTCGACTAACGACGCCTACTGCCCGACGCTCAAGGGCGTTACCAAGACGGCGCTTGAGCCCGACATCGGCTGCACGCTCGAAATCGTCATCGACGGCCTTTCGGACGATGTCGTGCGCGAGGCCATGCGCGCGGGGCTGAAGGCCATCATCGATCTCGGCCCCGAGAAGGGCGCCAAGCGCGTCGGCGCCGGCAACTACGGCGGCAAGCTGGGCCCGTTCCACTATCATTTGAAGGATTTGCTGCCGTGAAGCCCTTCACCTTCACGCTCCGCCAGGAGCCGCCGCAGCGCGTCGACCTCTCGGCGCTCACGCCAGACCGCCTCGCCGGCAAGTCGCTCGCCGAAATCGAAAAGATCGAGATCGGCGCGACCCGCGCCTCGACCAAGGTGGGAGACGTCTTCCAACTCGCCGAGGGCGATCTCAAGAATGTCCGCTACGAGGGTGGCTCAGCGCGTTTCGATCTCGTCGGCGCGAAGCTCCTTCCGGAGTTCTCGATCCACGTGGAGGGCGACGTCGGCTTGCAGGTCGGCCGGCTCGCCAAGGGTGGCAAGATCACGATTTCCGGCAGCGCCGGCGCCTATGCGGCCTCTGGCAATGAGGGGGCCCATATCGAGATCAAGGGCAATGTGGGCGAGATGCTCGCGGCGCCGCTGGCGGGCGAGCTCGCCGGCATGTCTGGCGGCCGCGTCGTCGTGCGCGGCAAGGCGGGGGCGCGGGCGGGCGATCGCCTGCGCCGCGGCATTCTGATCATCGAAGGAGATGCGGGCGACGATCTCGGCTCGCGCCTCATCGCCGGCACGATCGTAGCGCTGGGCGCGACCTCGGGACGGGTCGGCTATCTCAACAAGCGCGGTTCGCTGGTTCTCGCCAAGCGCCCCGAGATCGGATCGACTTACGTCGATTGCGGCGCTCATGCCTTTACTTTTGCAAGGCTTTTCTCCCGCGCCCTGAAAGCCGACAGCGAGGCCGCGGCGGCCGTCTTATCGGGCAAGCTGCAACGCTACGGCGGCGACACCGCCGTATATGGGAAAGGCGAAATATTGACGCCGGTCTGACCGGCATTACCCTTGCTTCAGAGTTGCGCGCCGCCGGACAGGCGGCGCTCACGCAAGGGGTATCGCCGATGGCTTTCGTCGAATTGATCCTCACGGTTTGCGCGCTCTCGCAGCCGAGCGCCTGCGACGAGCGCAAGCTTATGCTCGAATCCGCCACCGGCTCGACGAGCAACTGCATGATGCAGGCGATGCCGTATATCGCCCAATGGTCGGGCGAGCACCCCAATGTGCAGGTCACCCGCTGGCGTTGCGTCCGGCCCGGCTCGGAGGGAGACAGGATTTAGGGAAGCTCGACCGCGAGCCTTCAGCACCGTTTTTTTGAAAGCCCGCAGGGCAACCGAACCGATTGGAGTCAGCTTCTTCAACCTGCCAGGAATAACGCTGCGCCGCCGCCTTTGCGCAAGACGCCTCGACGCCCATATGCCTCGCTAAGAGACCCTTACGAGGCTCGCCATGAGCAGAGATCCGCCGCCTTTCGCCGCGCCCTATGCGCCGCCCGACGAAGCCTTTGCGGCCAATTTTCTCTCCCACCGTCCCGACCCCGCCACACAGGCGGCGATCGAAAGCAAGGCCCTTGCCCTCGTCCAAGGCATGCGCGCGGAGCACAGCGCGCTCGGCGGCGTCGAGGACTTTCTGCATGAGTTTTCCCTCTCGTCGCGCGAGGGGCTCGCCGTCATGGCGCTTGCCGAATCGCTGCTGCGCGTCCCGGACGGCGCGACCGCTGATCTTCTCCTCGCCGACAAGCTCGCCGCCGGCGATTTTTCCCGCCACGAATCATCTTCGGATACGCTCCTCGTGCAGGCTTGCGCCTTCGCGCTGGGTTTCTCGGCGCGGCTCGTGGCGCCAGGAAAATACGGGGGCGCCGAACCGCGCGGCCTCGTCGCCGATCTCGCGCGACGCATGGGCTTGCCAGCGTTGCGCGCGGCCGCGAGGCAAGCCATGCGCCTCATGGGCGCGCATTTCGTTTTCGGCGAAACGATTGACGCCGCCTTGGCGCGGGCGGAAGGGCGCCCCGAGCGCTTCTCCTTCGACATGCTCGGCGAAGGCGCGCGCAACGCCAGCGACGCCGAACGATATTTCGACGCCTATGCGCGGGCCATTCGCGCCATCGGGGCGTCCGCTCGCAAGGCGTCTTTGCCCGATCGCCCTGGCATCTCGGTCAAACTTTCGGCGCTGCATCCGCGATACGAAGCGATCTCTTGCGAGCGCGTGTTAAGCGAACTGCCGCCGCGTGTTCTCGATCTCGCGCGTCTCGCCAAAGAGCATGATCTGGTGTTCACCATAGACGCCGAAGAAGCCGACTGGCTCGAGCTTTCGCTCGACGTTATCGCGCGAGTCGTCGCTGATTCTTCGCTCGCGGGATGGGAAGGTTTCGGCCTTGCCGTGCAGGCCTATCAGAAACGCGCCGGCGCGGCGATCCATTTTGTCGAAGCGCTCGCGGAAGCGCACGACCGCCGCTTCATGGTCCGCCTCGTGAAGGGCGCCTATTGGGACAGCGAGATCAAGCGCGCGCAGGAGAGGGGGCTCGCCGATTATCCGGTCTTCACCCGCAAGGCGATGACCGACCTCAATTACGACGCTTGCGCCGCGACGCTTCTGAGGGCGCCCAGAATCTACGCGCAATTCGCCACGCATAACGCGCGCAGCGTTGCAGAGATTCTCGTCCGCGCCGGCGCGCGGACGGATTACGAATTCCAGCGCCTGCACGGCATGGGCGACGCTCTTTACGCGGCACTGGGGCGGACGAGCGATGCGCCCGTGCGCGTCTATGCGCCCGTCGGCCCGCATCGCGACCTGCTCGCCTATCTTGTGCGGCGCTTGATCGAAAACGGCGCCAACTCGTCTTTCGTCGCGCGCGCCGCGGATCCGCAAACGCCCGCCGAGGCGCTGATCGCCGATCCTCGTGAGTCAATTCGCAACGCCGAGCATGCGCGTCACCCGCGCTTGCCGACGCCGTCGCAGATTTATCAGCCCTTGCGCGCCAATTCGAAAGGCGTTGAGTTCGGCGACAGGACGGCTCTCGCCGCCTTGCTGTCAGAAAGAGACGCAGCACATTTCGTTCGGGATGGAGCGCCAAGCGCGGGTTCTGCAAAGCCGCCGCGCGATGTGGTTTCCCCCATCGACGGCGCGATCATCGGCCGCGTCGCGGAGGCGCAGATCGACGGCTGCCGCGCCATGATGGATGCAGCGGCTGCCGCTTTCACGCGTTGGAACGCGACTCCCATAGAGACGCGCGCACAAATCCTTGAGCGCGCGGCCGATTTGCTAGAGGCCCGCCGCGGCGCTTTCATCGCGCTGCTGCAAAGCGAAGCCGGCAAGACTCTCGACGACGCGCTCGCTGAAATTCGCGAGGCCGCGGATATGTGCCGCTATTACGCCGGCCAGGCGCGGCGCATTTGCGGCGAGCTGACTTTGCCGGGGCCCACGGGCGAGGATAATCGCTTGCGCTATTCAGGGCGCGGCGTCTTCGTCTGTATCTCGCCGTGGAACTTTCCGCTTGCGATCTTCCTCGGCCAGATCGCGGCGGCGCTTGTCGCCGGCAACGCCGTCGTCGCCAAGCCGGCCGAGCAGACGCCGCTCGTCGCCGCTTCGGCCGTCGCGTGTCTCCATGACGCCGGCGTTTTTCGCCGCGCGCTGCAATTGGCGCCGGGCGCGGGCGCGGTCGGCGCGGCGCTCGTCGCCGATCCGCGCGCGGCGGGCGTGGTCTTCACTGGTTCCGTCGAGGTGGCGCAACACATCAACCGCGCCCTGGCCGCGCGCCCGGGCGCCATCGCGCCCCTCATTGCCGAGACGGGCGGCATCAACGCCATGATCGTCGACTCGACGGCGTTGATCGAGCAGGTTGTCGACGACGTTTTGGCCTCGGCCTTTCGTTCGGCCGGCCAGCGTTGCTCGGCGCTGCGATTGCTCTGCCTGCAGGAAGAGATTGCGCCCGCGGCAATTGAAACGCTCATCGGCGCCGTGAAAGAATTGCGTATCGGCGATCCCCGCGACATCGGCGTCCATGTCGGACCCGTCATCGACGCGGAGGCCAAGGAGAAGCTCGACCGCTATCTCGCCGCTCAGAAAGCGGCTGGGCGCGCGCTCTATGCCGGAGAGGCGCCGCCCAAGGGAACCTATGTCGCCCCGCATGTTATTCGGCTCGACCGCGCCTCGGATTTGCGGGACGAGGTTTTCGGCCCCGTGCTGCATGTGGCGACATGGCGCGCAGAGGAGTTCGATGCGCTGCTGGCCGAGATCGAAGCCGGCGGCTACGGCCTCACCTTCGGCCTCGAAACGCGCATTGAGGAACGCATTCGCTGCATTGCTGCAAGGGCGCCCGCCGGAAACGTCTACGTCAATCGCAATATGATCGGGGCTGTCGTTGGCAGCCAGCCATTCGGCGGCTTCGGACTCTCGGGCACAGGGCCGAAGGCCGGCGGCCCCGATTATCTGCGACGTTTCCTTCGGGAGGTTTCGGTGACGATCAACACCGCGTCTTTCGGCGGCGACGCGGGTTTGTTGTCACTGGACGAATAAACCGGCCGAAGGTGCGACATTTTGCGCCGTGAGCCTCCGCTTGCAGGGGGCGGAAGCTCGCCGATTTTTTCTTCGTGCATGTCGGCGAACGCCGATCAAAATCGTTGGAACATCAACATTTACCATACGGAGGCAACGATGGCTCAAGAACAGAAAGCACCTGTGAAAACAGATGGCGGCGCTCTGATGTCGCCGGATCTGTGGGACTGGCGCCCGTTCGAGGCGCTGCGCCGACAGCTCGACCGTTTCTTCGACGAGGCACCCTTGCAGAAACGTTCCGGGGATCTCGAGCCCTTCGAACGCTTCATGGGCTGG
>JAMBEQ010000002.1 GCA_024506175.1 Methylocystis sp. | reverse complement strand
TCGCGCATGCGCCAACCGCGCTCGAGCCCGATGAGCAAGCCGATCGCGACCGCAACGGCCATCCGCTGGATCAGCTCGGCGGCGCCCATTTCATACATTCGAGGTCCTCGCGCTCCGCCCGCAAGCTCGCGCCGCCATTGCGTCTGCTGTAAAGAGGCCGTTATCGGCGAGGAATCTTATCCGCCGGCCTTTAAGCAAATGGAAGCGGATAACATGTCACGCCTGATCCCCTCCCGGCGATCCGCCGTCGCGCCCTTCATGGCGATGGACGCGCTGCGCGACGCCAAGGCGCTGGAACGCGCGGGGCGGCGCATCATTCATATGGAGCTCGGCGAACCTGGCGCGCCCGCGCCCGTTCTCGTGCGCGAGGCGGCGGCCGCCGCGCTGCGGGAGGGAAGGCTGGGCTACGGCGAGGCGCTCGGCGATCAGGCGCTCCGAGAGCGCATCGCCGCGCACTATGGGGCGCGCTATGGTGTCTCGGCGCCGCCGGAGCGCGTGATCGTCACGACCGGCTCATCGGGGGGCTTCGTGCTGGCGTTGATCGCGGCTTTCGACGCCGGCGCGCGCATCGCCGTCACCGCTCCGGGCTACCCGGCCTACGCCAACATCCTCTCGTCACTAGGGCTCGAAGCCATCCCGCTGGAAATCGGTCCGGAAACGCGATTTGCGCCCACGGCTGAAATGCTCGCGGCGGCGCATCGGGAAAGAAAGCTCGACGGCGCGCTGTTCATGAGCCCCGCCAACCCGACAGGCGCGGTCATCGAGGTAGAAGAGCTGAAGAAGATCTGCGCGTTTTGCGACGAGGCGGGGATCGTTTTCATCTCAGATGAAATTTATCACGGGCTCGAATATGGAGCGCCCGCCGAAACGGCTCTGCGCTTCACGCCCAACGCCATCGTCGTCAATTCCTTCTCGAAATATTATGCGATGACAGGCTGGCGGCTCGGCTGGCTCGTTGCGCCGGAAGAGCTGATGCGGCCGCTGGAGCGGCTGCAACAATCCGTGTCGATCTGCGCGCCAACCGTCTCGCAGAGGGCGGCGCTCGCGGCATTCGACGCAACGGCGGAGCTGGAGGGAAACCGCGCCGCCTATGCGCGCAATCGGGCGCTGCTGATCGAACAGCTGCCGGCGATGGGCCTCACCCGCTTCGCGCCGCCGGACGGCGCTTTCTATATTTACGCAGACGTCTCGGAGTTCACCGCCGACTCGATGGACTTCTGCAAGCGGCTGCTGGCCGAGGCCGGCGTCGCGACGACCCCCGGCCTCGATTTCGACCGAAACCGCGGCGCGACGACCATCCGGCTGTCCTATGCCGGCGCCGAGGCCGAAGTCGCGGAGGGAGTCGCGCGGCTCGCGGCGTGGCTGCGAGGACCGGCTTGACCGCCATTCTGGGCCAAGAGAGCTAAACCGCCCGCGTCCCCGGCTTGTCGTCCTTCTGATAGGCCGTGCCGAATACATAATCCCACCAGATGGCGTGGACGCCGAAGCCTTTCCCGGCGTCGCGGAAATGATGGAGCATATGCAGGCGCTTCACCCATTTGCCGAAGTCGGATGTCGGTTGGCCATGATGCGTCCAGTAATGCACGCAATCATACGCCACATAGCCGATCATGAAGCCCGCGAGCACCGGCCAGGCGAAGCTCGCGCCGAATAGCAGGCGCGTGATTGTGAGCGCGATCAACATGATCGGTCCCGAGAGCAGCGGCGGCATGACGAGCCGCAGCGGATCATTGGGATAGATGTGATGCACGCCGTGGATCAGGAACTGAAAGCGCGGGCCCAGCCCGAAAGGCAGCGGGTAGACGGGATGAAAGAGATAGCGATGGCCGAAATATTCCGTCAGCGTCCATCCCACATAGCCGATGACGAGGCCGAGCAGGACGAGGCCGACGCTGACCAGCGACAGCGCGTAAAAGATCAGGCCCAGAATGATCGGGCCGTAGACGATCACAGGCGTCAGATGATGCACGCGCGAGAAGCGGTCGAGAATGTCGTTCTCGAAAATGCGCGGCGAGGCGTCGAGCGCGTCGGTGCGTGTTTCCTGTGTCATGATTTCACTCCGCCGGCGCGGCGTGCTGGGCCGCCTGCGTGACATTTTCCGACCGAGTGCCAAGCGAGTAGGTCGGGTCAAAGATGAAGGTGACGAGCAGCGCGAACCATGAGCGGTGGCAGCGCAGCGTGTCATAGAACTCCGGCGCCATGGCTCTCAGTTCGGGCAGCCGCGTCCATGGGATCTCGTGAAAATCATGATGCTCGTTATGGTAGCCGATATTGAGCGCGAGCTTGTTGAGCGGCCCATAGTAATCGAAAGTGCCCTGGTTCGGTCCAAAGGCGAAATGCTCCTGCAGCCACCGCGCGCTCAAAGGATGCAGACCTCCGACCGAAAACCAGAAGGAGAAGAAGAGATAGAGCAGCGCATTGGGGCCGGAGGCCAAAAGCATGAAGAGATCGAAGACGACGATGACGGCGATATTGATATAGGTCCACTTGCCCATGATCGGCACCGTCCCTTTCAGCCGCGACAGACGCGCGAGCTGAATAGCCGGGAAGGCGAAGAGCCAAGCGGCCTTGCGCCAGGAGCTGTTGCCAACCCACTCGACTTCCCACTGGCTCGGGACATCGGCGTCATAGTCATAGGCCGAGAGATGCGAGTGGTGCTTGATGTGATAGCAGCGGAAGCCCATGGCCGTGGGGAAGGCGTTGGGAAGATCCGCGAGGATCGCCGTCCATTTGTTGGCGAGCGGGTTGTCGAAGACGCAATTGTGGATTGCATCGTGGATAATGACGAAGTTCGCGTGATTGGCGAAGGCGCCGACGCAAATCGCCATGAGCAGCGACAGCCACCAATAGGAGAGCCCAAGCCAGCCGAGAACGGCCGCGATCACGAACTGACCGGCGAAGATGCCGGCCGTGATCTTGAAGGTCACCGGGTCCTTGCCGAAGAGCGCGAGCACCTGCGGATATTTTTCGAGGATCAGCCGGCGGCGCTCGACATGCGAGCGGTCGGCACCCTGGGCGGTGACTGAAATGCCGTTCATGGATCACGTTTCCTTCAGCTTGGAACCAGGGCGATCGGGGGAATGGCAATCCGGCGTCGTTGATCCCAAAAACCTCCCTGCAAAGGGAAGGGATCGGGTCACGCCCGGCGGTTCACCTGATCGCCCTGAGCCTGAACTCAACCGAAACGCTTCTCGTAAACGCGGTGGACCTTGTCGATCTTTCCGCCGAACATCTCGATAGGCTTGCGCATCGCCATATTGTCTTCGAGCACCCAGCCGGCTTCGAGATCGGCGACGGAGGCTTCGGCGCCGCGCCGGCGCATCTCCTCGATCATGGCGAGGAGGATGGCGCCGCCGGTCGCGCTGTTCTGCAACGCCTTGCGTGTGCCGAGCAGCACGATGCGCGCCGCGCTGAATTTGTGGTTGCGCATGCGCGAGATCAGCTTCGGCAGACCGAAGGGAAAAATGCGGCCATCGAGATCCGACACGATCTCGAAGAGATTCGGCAGCGCGATCACGAAGCTCTGCGGCTTGCCGTCGAGCTCCACGACGATGCCGAACTCGGGCGGCATGACCAGCTTGAGCGCGTCAGCGGTGGAATCAAACTCAGCCTTGGTGAAGGGCACAAAGCCCCAATTGCCGCTCCAGCCGTCGTTGAACAGCTCCTCCATCAGCGCCGTCTCGCCGGTCTTGAGCTTGTCGAGGTCGAGCGGACGCAGCTTCAGCCGATCGCGCCATTCCTTGCGGCTCGCGATGCGCGTGTTCTGGGCAAGCGCCAGCTCGTCGACGGCGAAACGATAGGAGATGAGATCCTTCGCCTTTTCATAGCCGAGCGCGTCGAGATGGCGAGAAAGATAGGGCGGGTGCCAGGGCATGAAGATCATGGGCATGGCCTCGAAGCCCTCGACCAGCATGCCGCATTCGCCGTTGATCGTCGGCGAGAAGGGGCCGTTGATACGGCTCGCGCCTTTATCCTTCAACCAATTCTCGGCGGCCTCGGTGAGGGCGCGCACGACCTCCGGGTCGTCGACGGCGTCGAGGGCGCCGAATTGCGCTGGGCTCGCGCCAACGGGCGTGATCCCGTCCTTATAGACATGCGCCGAAATGCGGCCGACCCATTCGCCATCCCGGCGGGCGAGGAACTTCTGGTCCTCGACCAGCTTGTAATGCGGGTTGAGCATATGGGCGAAGAGCGTCCAACGCTCGATGTCGAGCGGCGGCGCGAAACCGGGCGCGCCCTTGTAAAGGAGACGCGGCAGCTTGCAGAAGGTCGTAAAGCCGGACAGCCCTGAGACTGGTACGATCTCGATTCGCGCCATGTGAAATCCTTATGCCTGCGCCAGGTTGCGCGAAAGTGTCATAGTGCCGCGCCTGCGGGAGTTAGGCTGCTGCGCCGGCCATGGCGGCGGCGACGATCCGCTGCGCCTCCTCCGACACAGGGGGCATCTCCCGCAACGCCTGTATGACGCCCCGGATTTCCGACTCCGTATGGTTGGCGGAGAAGAAGAAGCGCAGGCGCGGGCCGTCCTTGGGCACGCCGATTCGCACGACGGGCGGCACATAGAAGCCCTTTTCGAGCAAATGCCGAGCCGCCCACATTGTCTCGAGGTCGCTTTCGAAGAGGATCGGCACAACGCCGCGCCCGATCGCCGGACCGGTCGAAAAGCCGTTTTCATGAGCGACCTGGCGGAAGAGCTCGGCGTTTTGCGCGAGCTTGCCGATGCGCCAGGTTTCCTCCTGCATGAGCCGCAGGGCCGTGCGCGCCGCGGCGAGCACGACAGGCGAGAAGCCCACGCTATAGACAAAGCCCGGCAGCGTGAAACGAAACCACTCGATCACTTCCTTTGTCGCGCAGATATAGCCGCCGCAGGAGGCGAGAGATTTCGAGAGCGTGCCGATGACAAGGTCGATGCGACGTGGATCGACGCCCTGGTGTTCCGCGAGGCCGCGGCCGTGAGCGCCGAGCACGCCGAGCGAGTGCGCCTCGTCCACCATCAGCCAGATTTTGTATTTATCTTTGAATTCGAGCAGGCGCGGCAAATCGGCCGTGTCGCCGTCCATGCTGTAGACGCCTTCGACAACAACGAGCACATTGCGATATTCCTCGCGATGGCGGGCCAGCAGATAGTCGAGATGGTCCATGTCATTGTGGCGGAACTTGACGACCTGGGCCGGCGCACCCTCGGCGCCATAGACGATGCTGTTGTGCGCGAGCTCGTCGATGAAGATCGCGTCTCGCCTGCCGTTCATCAGGTAGGAAATGGTTGTGACGTTCGAGAGGTAGCCGGAGACGAGGGCCAGCGCGCTCTCCATGCCGATGAACTCGGCGATCTCGGCCTCGAACTGCTTGTGCGTGGTCCGCTCCCCGCCGACAAGCCGCGACGCCAAAGCCCCGATGCCGAGATCATCCACCTCGCGCTTGGCCTCCTCGCGGATGCGCGGGTGATTGGCGAGGCCCAGATAGTCGTAGTTCGCGAAGCTGACGAAATGCACCCCTTGCGCTTCGAATTCGGCCTTGATCTTGTCGATCTGGGCGAAGAAGGGGTTGTTGAACTCGAGCAGGGCGTTGCCCGCGAAGCGGAATCTCCGCGAGGCGTAATCGGAGAGGCTTCTGTGTCTCGTCACTGAATTCGCAGTCCCTGTTATGGGCGCGCCGCGCGCACTGGCTTTGCACGAAGAATCAGGGCGCCGCTCGGAGTTTGGGCACCCGGAAGTTGATCGGGTCCCTTAGCACCCTCCTTAACCTTGCGCCAGTGCGCCTGCGCTCAGGGCAGGCAGACAGGAAAGCGCGAGCGCGCCTATGGCGCTTCGGCGCGGCTTTCTCTATTGGCTTGTCCTCATGGAGAAGAGCCCGCATCGCCCCCATGCCGAAGTCCATTCCGCCCTGCGGCTGAAGGTGGAGAATCTCGCCGTCGCGCGCGGTGGAAGGCCGGTGCTGGCGGGCCTGAGCTTTTCCGTTTCGGGCGGGGAGGCGCTGGTGGTGACGGGCCGCAACGGCACCGGCAAATCGACGCTGCTGCGCGCGCTTGCGGGGCTCTTGCCGAGCCTTTCGGGCGAGGTCCGGCTGGAGGGCGTTGGCGATGCGGTGGAGCTTCCCCAGCTCGCGCATTATCTCGCCCATGCCGACGGCATGAAGGCGGCCCTGACCGTCGAGGAAAATCTCGACTTTTGGGCGGCCTATCTCTCGTCGGCGGCTGATCGGCGCAGCCGGCCGGTTGCCCAGGCGCTTTCCATGGTCGGCCTTTCCCACGCGCTTCGCGCGCCCTTCGGAGCGCTCTCGGCCGGACAGAAGCGCCGCGCGGCGCTCGCGCGCCTGCTTGTCGCTTTCCGCCCGATCTGGCTCCTCGACGAGCCGCTGACGGCGCTCGACCGGGCGTCGCGGGAGAAATTTGCCGCCGCCATGCGCGATCACTGCGCGCTCGGCGGCCTCATCGTCGCCGCCACTCATGAGCCGCTGGGGCTGGAAGAGGCTGGCGAGCTGGTTTTGGGAGGCGCGAAATGACCTCGCCGATCGGCGCGCTTTTCCAGCGCGAATGGCGCATCGCCCGCCGCGTCGGCGGCTCCGGCGCCATGGGGGTGGTGTTCTTCCTCACGCTCGTGACCATTGTGCCTTTCGCCGTGGGGCCCGACCCAAATCTTCTCTCCCGCATCGGCCCGGCGATCCTGTGGATCGCGGCGCTGCTCGCGAGCCTGCTCGCCTTCGACCGGCTGTTTCAGGCCGACGCGGAGGACGGCTCGCTCGATCTTCTGCATCTGGGCGAGACGCCGCTGGAGCTCGCCGTCCTCGTGAAATGCGCCGCCCATTGGGCCGCGACCGGTCTGCCGCTCATCGTCGCCGCGCCGTTTCTCGGCTTGATGCTGCAACAGGAGACGACGGCGCTCGCCGGCGTGGTCGCGACGCTTCTCGTCGGCACGCCGGCCTTGACTCTCATCGGCGCCATCGGCGCGGCGGCGACCGTCACCGTGCGGCGCGGCGGGCTCCTGATGGCGTTGCTGGTGCTGCCGTTGACGATCCCCGTTCTGATTTTCGGCGTCTCGGCCTCGGAGGCGGCGACGGGCGGAACCGTGCCCTTCTATTCGCCCTTCTCGATCCTTTGCGCCATCACCCTCGCCGCGCTGGCCCTCTGCCCCTTCGCGGCGGCGGCGGCGTTGCGGCATTTGGGGGAGTGAGGGGGCCAGCGCTCACCGCCACTGCCGCGCGGATTTCTTCAATCTGTTACAGATAATTCGCGCGCCCACTCCGGCGCCCGCTTCTCCAAAAACGCCACGATCCCCTCTTGCGCGTCCTCGGCGAGCATATTCTCCACCATCACGGCGCTCGCGAGGTCATAGGCCGCGGCGAGCGGCTTATCCCGCTGGGCGTAGAAGGCCTTTTTGCCGAAGGCTATCGCCTGCGGCGACTTAACCGCGATCAGCTCGGCGAGCGCCCGCGCGCCCGTGCGCGCGCCGTCCTGCGCGACGCGATTGACGAGCCCGATGCGCAGCGCCGCCTCCGCCCCGATGGGGACGCC
>JAMBEQ010000001.1 GCA_024506175.1 Methylocystis sp. | reverse complement strand
TCACAATCGCCTTTTTCCCGCCTTTGCTGGATTGGTTCCGCGTGAGAAGCTGGGCCCTATGGCCGCGCCGATGGCGCGCGGAGGCGCCCGAATAAGCGGCCTTTGCAGACGCGCTCTGGCCTAACTCGCCCGCAGACCCTATTTCATGGAAAGTTTCACGCTCGGGAAAGCCCATGCGCTGGTCCTTCACGCTCGGCACGTTCAAGGGAACGGCCGTCCGCATTCACATCACCCTGCTCCTCTTCCTGGCGTGGATCGGCATGGCCGCTTACCAACGCGGCGGCGCCGAGGCCGCCGGCCAGAGCCTCCTCTTCATTTCGGCGATCTTCCTTTGCGTCGTGCTGCATGAATTCGGGCATATTCTGACGGCCCGGCAATTCGGCGTGGTTTCTCCCGAGGTGACGCTACTGCCGATCGGCGGCGTCGCGGACATGGAATCCATGCCGAAAAAGCCCTGGCAGGAGCTGCTCGTCGCCGTCGCCGGCCCCAGCGTCAATATTGTCATCGCGGTGGCGCTCTTCGCCATTTCCGGCGCGTTCAACCTCGGCCAAGCCGCCCATATCAGCGATCCGCATATCGGCATTCTCGAGCGGCTCGCCGCGACCAATGTTTTTCTGGCCGTTTTCAATTTGGTCCCAGCCTTCCCGATGGACGGCGGGCGCGTGCTGCGCGCGGCGCTGGCCATGTGGCTGGGCCAGGCGCGGGCCACCCGGATAGCGGCGCTGATCGGCCAGGGCTTCGCCTTCTTCCTCGGATTCGCCGGGCTCTTCGGCCATCCGATGCTCATTTTCATCGCAATCTTCGTCTATATCGCCGCGGCGGGCGAGGCGCAGATGACGAGCTTGTCAGAGGCAGCACGCGGATTGCCAGCCGTCGACGCGATGGAGACCCGCATCGCAGCGATAGGCCGCGGCGCAACCGTGAGCGAGGCGATCGACACCCTCCTCGCTACCTCCCAGGACGATTTTCCGGTGGTGGACTCCTCGGGGCGGTTGGTCGGCCTCCTATCGCGCCCCGAGATTGTCGAGGCCCTGCGCGCGGCCGAGCCCGGCGCGCCGATCGTCCCCTTCGCCAAACAGGAAATTGCGACCATCGGCGCGCATGAGATGGTCGACGCCGCCCTCCCCAGGCTCAACGCCGGCGACCCCGTCGGGGTGGTCGACGTCGAGGGACGGCTCCTCGGGCTGCTCACGCGTCAATCGCTGGCGGAAATCATGATGATTCGCGACGCAAGGCCGGACTGGCGTTTTCGGCGGCGGGAGATGGCGTCTTAACGGCTCGAACGGTTGCCTAACCCGCCCCCGGGGCCTATTGGAAAAAACAAACTTCTCGCCGCGAACCGCCAGGGCTCCGGAAAACCCATGTCCAACGTCACGCTGATCGATAATTACGACAGCTTCACCTTCAATCTGGTCCATTACTTCGGCCAGTTGGGAGCGAATGTCACGGTGCATCGCAACGACGCGGTTTCGGTCGCGGAAGTGCTCGCGGGGGGGCCCGACGCCATCGTGCTCTCGCCCGGCCCCTGCACGCCGCATGAAGCCGGCATCTGCATGGAGCTCATCTCGGCGGCCGCCGAGACCGTGCCGATCTTCGGCGTGTGCCTCGGCCATCAGTCGATCGGCGAGGTGTTCGGCGGCGAGGTGATCCGCGCGCCGCTGCCGATCCATGGCAAGATGGCCACGATCCTGCACCACGGCGACGCGGTGTTCCGCGGCATCGAGGGGCCGTTCCAGGCGACGCGCTACCATTCGCTCGTCGTGAAGCGCGAAACCCTGCCCGACTGCCTGCGCGTCACCGCCGAGACGCCCGACGGGCTGATCATGGCGCTCTCGCACAACACGCTGCCGACCCATGGCGTGCAGTTCCACCCCGAGAGCATCACCTCGCAGCACGGCCACAAGATTTTGCAGAATTTTCTGGATATCGCGCGGGAGTGGAACGAAGGCCCTCGTCGCCAGATAAAGGCGGCGTAACGCCCCCTCCCTGTCCCTCCCCCGCTAACGCGGGAGAGGGGACGCTCGCGATCGGCGTGAGTGAAGCTGCTGATGAAGGTCCGGATCTGCTCCCTCTCGCGCAAAGCGGGGGAGGGTTGGGGAGGGGGAAAATACCCTCAATGCAAGACTTCAAGCCCTATATCGCCGCCATTGCCGCGGGCGAGCCTCTCGCCCGCGACGAGGCGCGCGCCGCGTTCTCGCTGATCTTCGAAGGCGCGGCGACGCCGGCGCAGCTCGGAGCCTTTCTCATGGGCCTGCGCATGCGCGGCGAGACCGTCGACGAGATCATCGGCGCGGCCGAAGCCATGCGCGCCGCCATGACGCCCGTCGAGGCGCCGCCGGGGGCGATCGACATCGTCGGCACGGGCGGCGACGGGGCGGGCACCTACAATATATCGACCCTCGCGGCGATCATCGCCGCCGCTTGCGGGGCTGTCGTCGCCAAGCACGGCGGCAAGGCCTCCTCCTCGCGCTCGGGCGCCTCGGACGTGCTTGGCGAGCTCAACGTAAAGGTCGGTATCTCGCCGGCCGCCGCGGCCGCCTGCCTGAAGGGTGCGGGCATCTGCTTCATGGCCGGGCCGACTCATCACCCGGCCTTGCGCCACGCTGCGCCGGTGCGGGCCGAGCTTGGCGTGCGCACAATTTTCAATCTTCTGGGGCCGATCTGCAACCCGGCGCGCGTCGAGCGCCAAACGATCGGGGTCTATTCCCGCGATTTGCTGGAGCCCCTGGCCCACGCGCTGCGCGAGATGGGCTCGCGGCGCGTCTGGCTTCTGCATGGGAGCGACGGGCTCGACGAAGCGACAACGACGGGCGTCACTTATGTTGTGGCGCTCGAAGACGGCGCCATCCGCTCCTTTGAACTGACCCCGGAAGAGGCCGGCCTCACCCGCGCTGCGGCGCAGGAGCTGGTGGGCGGCGACCCGGCCCACAACGCCAGGGCGCTGCGAGCCGTGCTGGCGGGCGAAAAGAACGCCTATCGCGACGTCGCCGTGCTCAACGCCGCCATCGCCCTCGTCGTCGCCGAGCGGGCGTCCGATATTCGCGAAGGCGCGGCTTTCGCCGCGCAAGCGCTGGACACGGGGGCGGCGGCCGCGAAGCTCGAAGAGCTGGTCAAGCATTCGAACGCCGAAGTTTGAGGCGCCGCCCTACCCTGGCAAGCGCCAAATCCGGCAGGGCGCGCCCGCGGGCATCGGGGGATCGCCGGGCTCGCGGATGAGCAGCGCCTGCGACTGCGCGAGTTCCGTCAGCAGCGATGAATCCTGCATGGGTTGCGGCGTCGCGACGAGCCGGCCTTCCGCGTCTCGGGACAGCTTCGCCCGCATGTAATCGCGCCGCCCCTTGTTGGCGGGAAGGTCCGCGCCGGCGATGGCGGTTTCCGTCTGGTCGACGCCGGCCGCCGGATCGCCCTGCAACGCGCGGATCAAGGGCGCGAGAAAGACCAGCGCACAGACGATCGAGGCCACCGGATTTCCCGGCAGGCCGAGGATATGCGCCTCGCCCAGACGCCCTGAAATAAGCGGCTTGCCGGGACGCATGGCGATCTTCCAGAAGTCGAGAGTCATGCCCTGACGCACGAGCGCGGGCCGCAGCAGATCGCGATCGCCGACGGAGGCGCCGCCCAGCGTGACGAGAATGTCCGCCTTCGCTTCACGGGCTAGTTCGATCCCGCGCTCGAGTTCTGCAAGATCGTCGCGGAAGAGGCCGAGATCGATCACTTCCGCCCCTGCGCCTTCGGCGATGGCGCCGACGGCGAAACTGTTGCAGGCGATGATCTGCGCGGGACCCGGCTCCGCGCCTGGCGGCACGAGCTCGTCGCCCGAGGCGAGGAGCGCCACGCGCGGACGGCGCGCGAGGGGAAGCGTTGCGTGGTTCATGGCGGCGGCGAGCGCCAGTTCGGCCGGGCCGAGCCGCGTTCCGGCGAAAAGCGCGGCCGCGCCTTCGCTAAAGTCGAGCCCCGCCTTGCGGATGTGATTGCCGGCCGCCGCTCCGGGCTTGGCGCGGACGGCGCCATCGGCGGCCTCAGCGTCCTCCTGCAGGAGAATAGCGTCTGCGCCAGCGGGCACGGGGGCGCCAGTGAAGATGCGCACGGCCTCGCCGGGGCCAAGCGCCGCGCCGTAACCATGGCCGGCGGCGCTTTCGCCGACGAGCCTCACTGCCCCTGCAGCAAGATCGGCGGCGCGGACCGCATAGCCGTCCATGGCCGACACATCGACCGGCGGCTGGGTGCGCTTGGCTGCGAGATCGCGGGAGAGGGTGCGTCCGCGCGCGGCGGCGAGCGGCGCGTCCTCTTCGCCAAGAAGAGCGGCGCCGGAGAGAACGCGCGCCAGCGCCTCGTCGACCGCGAGAAGTTTGCCGTCAGTCATTTCCTATTCTTCCCGCCGCCAATCGCCACTCTTGCCGCCCTCTTTCGATACAAGCTCCACGCCCTCGATGCGCATGGCGCGATCCACGGCCTTGAGCATGTCGTAGATTGTGAGGCAGGCGACCGAGACGGCGGTCAGCGCCTCCATTTCGACCCCCGTCTTGCCGGAGACGCCAGCCTCGACCTCGACGCGCAAGCCCGGCAGCAACTCGTCCGGCGCAATCTCGACGGAGACGCTCGACAGCGGCAACGGGTGGCAGAGCGGAATGAGGTCGCTCGTCTTCTTGGCCGCCATGATCCCGGCAATGCGCGCGACGCCGAAGACGTCGCCCTTCTTCGCCTGCCCCGCGATGGCGAGGGCGAGTGTCTCCGGCGCCATCACGACACGCCCGCGCGCCCGCGCGATGCGCTTCGTATCCGCCTTGGCCGAAACGTCGACCATATGGGCGTCGCCAGCCGTAGAGAGATGGGTGAGCTTGGTCATGTCTCAAAAAGGGTGGGGTTCAAGCAGAGCGATTCGGGTTGGAGGTCATTGCCGGAGGCGGGCCCCATCGGATCGCATCTGGTTCAAACCCAAGCTTACCTAGCCGTTGAGCAGCTTTCGCGTCGCCGCCCCGACATCGTCCTGCCGCATCAGGCTCTCGCCGACGAGGAAGGCGAAGATGCGTGACTTTTCGAGGCGCAGGCAATCCTCATGGGCCATGATGCCGCTCTCGGCGACGATGATCTTGTCGCGCGGCGCCTTCTCGGCAAGGCGCTCGCTGGTTTCGAGCGACACGGAGAAGTCATGCAGGTTGCGGTTGTTGATGCCGATGAGCCGCGTCTCCAGCGCCAGCGCGCGATCAAGCTCGCGCTCGTCGTGCACCTCGACCAGGACATCCATCCGTAGGTCATGGGCCGCTGTGTTGAGGGCCTTCGCCTCCTCGTCGGTGACGGCGGCCATGATGATAAGAATGCAGTCGGCGCCATGGGCGCGGGCCTCGAACACCTGATAGGGGTCGAAGAGGAAGTCCTTGCGGATCGCAGGTAGATGCACCGCCCGGCGCGCCGCCTCTAGATCCTCGAGCTTGCCCTGGAAAGACGGCCCGTCCGTGAGCACCGAAATACAGGCGGCGCCGGCTTTCTCATAGGCCCTGGCGAGCTTCGGCGGATCGAAGTCGGCGCGGATGAGGCCCTTCGACGGAGAGGCCTTCTTGATTTCCGCGATCAGGGCGATGCGGCGCTCGTTGAGCTTCGACTCGATCGCATGGACGAAGCCGCGCGGTGGGTCGTGGTCGCGGACACTGCGCTCCAGCGTCGCGAGCGGCATGCGCACCTTGGCCTCGGAGATTTCGGTGCGCTTATAGGCTTCAATCCGGTCCAGAATATCGGTCATGTCGTTTGCCCGAGGGGGGACGCGCCGCGCGTCTTCTGATTCAATAACTGAATAGCTGATTGGCGCGCGCAATCCTATCCCGCAAGAGGCCGCGGCCGTCAGAAGGCTATGGATCGGCCGAGGCGTGCCGCGACGGCCCGCCTGCGGCCGTGACTTTGGCGGCGCAACATGGCAAAGAGGCCCCCGTCGCGTCACTGCTCAGAATCGCGCAGCCGGAGCCGCTAATGTCCGTCATCGATTCAGTTCGAAAGGTCCTCGTGCCGATCCACCCGGAGGGCTATGTCTTCATCGCGTGCTTCGCGGTTGCGGCTTTCGTGCTCGATTGGATTTCGCCCACGCTCGGCTGGATCGGCTTCATATCCACCGCCTGGTGCGTCTATTTCTTCCGTGATCCGCCCCGCGTGACGCCGCTGCGAGACGGGCTCGTGGTGTCGCCGGCCGATGGCGTCGTCTGCTCGCTTGGATTCTTCCTGCCTCCGCCGGAGCTCGGCATGGGCGCCGAGCCGTTGCAGCGCATCTCGGTCTTCATGAGCGTCTTCGACTGCCATGTGAACCGTATGCCGGTCACGGGCCGCATTACCAAGATCGCCTATAAGCCGGGCATCTTCGTGAACGCCGATCTCGACAAGGCCAGCGAGGACAATGAGCGCAACGGGCTGATCATAGAGACCCCGCGCGGCCGCTTCGGCGTGGTGCAGATCGCGGGCCTCGTCGCGCGCCGCATCGTGTGCTTCGCCAAGGAAGGCGAGAATCTGGGCGTCGGAGACCGTTTCGGCCTCATCCGCTTTGGGTCACGCGTCGATGTCTATATGCCGTCATCGGCCCGCGCCATGGTGGCGATTGGCACGAAGACCGTCGCCGGCGAAACGGTGCTCGCCGATTTGACGGCGCAGGCGCCGGCGCTGACCTTCAAGACCGGCTGAGGCAGGAGAACATGAGCGACGACCCTCAGAACCTCGAGCTTTCGCCCCTTGAGCTGCGCCGCCTGCGCTTTCGCAAGATACCGATCCGGGTGGTGCTGCCCAATCTCGTGACGCTGCTCGCGCTGTGCATGGGGCTCACGTCGATCCGCTATGCGATCGAGCAGGATTTCGGCAAGGCCGTGACCGCCATCATGGCGGCGGCGGTGCTCGACGGCCTCGACGGGCGCCTCGCCCGCGCGCTCAAGGGCACGTCACGCTTCGGCGCAGAACTGGATTCGCTCGCAGATTTCGTCGATTTCGCGGTGGCGCCTGGCCTGCTGCTTTACCTGTGGAGCCTCCACGAGATCAAAGGCCTCGGCTGGTTCGCGGTTCTCGCCTTCGCCATCGCGGGGGCGCTGCGCCTCGCGCGCTTCAACGTGATGATCGACGATCCGTCGAGGCCCGCCTGGCACGCTGAGTTCTTTGTCGGCATGCCGGCGCCGGCCGGCGCGGTCACCGTGCTGCTGCCGCTCTATCTGCATCTCTCGGCGCTGGAGCTTCCCGCCACCAAGGCGCTGGTTCCCTTCTATATCATCTATGTGCTGGCGATCGCCTTTCTGATGGCGAGCCGCATTCCGCATTTCTCCGGCAAGCGCATCGGCCGCATCCCGCGCGACCTCGTCATCCCCGTGCTCTTTGGCGTGGGCGTGACGGCGCTCCTGCTGGCGATCTATCCGATGGAGCTGCTTTCGGTGGTGAGCGTGGCCTTTCTGGCCGCGATACCGCTCAGCGTGAAGCGCTATAACGCGCTGGCGAAGGCCCAGGCGGAGAAGGCGGAGGCAAGCGTCAGCTAGCGGCTTTTACGGTCGATCTCGATAATCCTCCGGCTTCGCCCCTCGGGCGGTGCCGGCGAGCGCGTCGCGCTCCGGCGCCGGCACAAGCAGGAACGCCCGTCCCTTTGGGGATGAAAGCGAATTCCTGTCCGGCCTTCCACTTGCGCGCGTCGCGTACAGCTTTCGGGATAGATATCTGAAACTTTGCCAGCAAGATCGCCGTGTCTGACGTCTTACGTTCGCTGATCGATCCGTCCTACGTAAGAAAATAGCGCACTTTCTTCGCTCTTTGACTCCCCTCACCGCCCCGCGACCGGTGGCAAAGCTTGCGTCTCCACTTTCTGCACGACAGGCGGCGGCGGCAGGATCTGCGGAACGGATGTCGTCCCCGTGTCTTCGCCGCGAAAATCCGGGATCGCCTGCTTATCGGCGTCCTGCGCGCGGGGCGCGGCGATATGCGCGCCGATTCTTCGCACCACATCCGGCGCCTCGGCGAAGGCGCCATGGCCGATGAAGTCCGTCGAGAAGGATGAGATGTCGTGCACGGCGACGCCGAGCCGATCCATCTCAGCCTTGTCCTCGGGCTTTGCCGGGTCCATGGCGCCGAGCCTCGGCCGATCGCCGGCGATGCGTGACGAGAGCGACAAGGCGCGGTCGTTATTGGCGACGAAGATCGAGACTCGGTGCGGATCGACCCGCGCGACCTGCTGGCGGAAAACATTGAGGTCGATGTCTGGATTGGCGAGCATCACCTCGCCGAGCTTGCCATCGAGGTCGGGATGGCCGGAAAGGGCAATGCCGCGCAGCGTTTCCATGGTCAGCCAGGAACCCATGGAATGGGCGAGAATATGCACCCGCCCCACCCCCGGCGTCTTGGCGAGCGACAGCATCACCTTCTCGAGCGCGTCGCGCGAGACCGTCGCAGCCTCTTTGTCGGATTCGTAGTTGAAAAGCCCGCCACGCGAATTCCAGGAGAAAAGCGTCGGCACGCCAGAAAATCCGCCATCGGCCACGACCTGCGCAAGGCGGAAGCGGGCTTCGTCATGGCTTGTGTTGAAGCCGTGGACGTAGAGCAGAATGTCGCGCGAGACGCCGATGCGGCCGGATACATGGGCGGCGAGCTCCCCGTAGAACTCCTCCTCATCCATGTTGCGCTTGGAGAGAACCGTGAAATGGCGGCTCTTGTCGGCCCCGCCGAAACTCGGACGCTCGACGGCGCCCGGACGATGGTTCTGCGGCACGCCGATCGCCGTCAGCGAGAAATGCGGACGGCCGTCGTCTACGGCCCCCTCCCCGCGCCGGGTGGAAGCCACGAAGAGGGGCACGCGATTGGGCTCGCCCTGTGGCCCCGCGACTAATGACGTGGCGTTGCTCCAATGGCTGTCGACAGCGCGCATGCCGTCGGAGACGCAGCCCGCAAGAAGCGTTGGAGCAACAACCGCGAGAATCTTCAGAGTGTCGATGCGCAAAGTGCTCTGTCCGGCGCCGCGGGGAAAGGTCTTCCCGTTGGTCTTTATGGTCGCGAAGGCGCCCCGACCCGTCGATAGGTTTTCGTCGGAGAAAGCGACGAAAGCGGGGCGAGGCCGCTTTCTTTCCAAGCGGAAAGAGTCGAACAGGACGTTAACCAGGGGCAAATTTGCCGCACTTGCGCGGCCGCGGCGAGGGTGCATAGTGCGGCCCCAAAAGAACGACCAAGGGAGTCAGAGCAACTGGCGAGCGCCGGGCTGAGCCCATCCCTCCCCATTACGGGGGGTGGCCCCGTGTAAGCGGGGTCGGGTGGGGCAAGCCCCAAACACTGTCGTCGCGGAGAGAACCCGACCCGGCGGTCTGCGACCGCCGACCTCCCCGTAAAGAGGAGGTATAGGGCGCTAGTGTGACAAATTGTGTTCGCTCGATTGCTTCACAAGGGAGAGCGGCGCGCTGCAAAGGCGCCGTGAACGCGATGCGGATCAGAATTTTGGGTTCGGGCGCCGGCGGCGGGTTCCCGCAGTGGAACTGCAATTGCGCCAACTGCCGGGCGGTGCGCGCTGGCGCGCCCGGCTTTGCGCCGCGCACGCAATCGTCACTCGCGGTCAGCGCCGACGGAGCGAATTGGGTTTTGCTCAACGCCTCGCCCGATCTGCGCGAGCAAATCGCCGCCGCAGCGGAGTTGGCGCCCGCCGAAGGCGATCCCGTTCGCGCGAGCCCGATCAAGGCGGTCGCGCTGACCAATGGCGACGTCGATCACGTTGCGGGCCTGCTCAATCTGCGCGAGGCTCAGCCCTTCAGCGTCTATGCGGCGGGCCGTGTGCTGGAGGCCCTCGCCGCCAATCCGATCTTCACGATCCTGCAAACGCAGCTCGTGCCGCGCATCGAATTGCACATGGATCAAACGACGCCGATCAAGGGCGATGGCGTCGATCTTGGCCTCTCGATCCGCGCCTTTCCCGTGCCGGGCAAGATCGCGCTCTATCTCGAAGACAAGAATGCGCCGAACTTCGGCACGACGGCGGGGGATACGCTCGGCCTCGAAGTGATCGAGACCAGGACGGGCAAATCCTTCTTCTACATTCCGGGCTGCGCCAAGATTGACGCGCCGCTGGCTGAACGCCTGCGCAACGCCGCGCTCGTCTTCTTCGACGGCACGCTGTTCCATGAGAACGAGATGATCGAGCAAGGACTCATGGGCAAAACGGGCTCGCGAATGGGCCACATCAACATGAGCGGCGACGACGGATCGATGGCTGCTTTCGGGCCGCTGAACGTCGCGCGCAAGATCTACGTGCACATCAACAATTCGAATCCCGCGCTCGACTCCAATTCGCAGCAGCATGCAGCCGTTCGCGCGGCCGGCTGGGAGATCGGCGCGGACGGCATGGAGGTGACGCTGTGAACGAGATCGCTACAGACTGGCGCGACGCCGCGCCGCTTTCCAGGCCTGAATTCGAGGCCGCGATCCGCGCGGTCGGCGCCGAGCGCTATCACGACAAGCACGAGTTTCATAAGGCTTTGCACGGCGGCAAGCTGCAGAAACATCAGGTCGCCGCCTGGGCGTTGAACCGCTATTGCTATCAGGAGGCCGTGCCACGCAAGGACGCCGCCTTCATGAGCCGCGTGCACGACCGCGAATTGCGCCGTGAATGGATTCACCGCATCCATGACCACGATGGGCTGGGCGAAGAAGCCGGCGGCATCGAGCGCTGGCTGGTGCTCACCGACGCGCTCGGCTTTACGCGCGAGTATGTGACGTCCCGCCGCGGCGCGTTGCCCGCGACGAAATACGCGGTGGAAGCCTATGTGCGCTTCGTGGTGGAGCAACCGCTTGTCGTGGCGGTGGCGTCCTCGCTCACCGAGCTTTTCGCGCCCTCGATCCACCGCGAGCGCATCGCGGGGATGCTGGAGAACTACGACTTCGTCGACGACCATGTGATGGCCTATTTCAAGCGCCGCCTGACGCAGGCCCCGCGTGACTCGGAATTTGCGCTGGGCTATGTCCTCGACAACGCGAAAACCCGCTCAGAGCAGGAAGCCTGCGTCGGGGCCGTGCGGTTCAAATGCAACGTCTTGTGGGCGCAGCTCGACGCGCTGCATCACGCCTATGTGACGCCGGGGCTGATCCCGCCGGGCGCCTGGCGGCCGGGGGAGTAAGGGATTACCC